>DASTIY010000247.1:0-12091 GCA_035717085.1 Casimicrobiaceae bacterium
CTTCGGCGCGACAATTGGAAGCACGAACACTGTGTACTTCGCGCGTGCAGGTCACGCGTTATCGACGGCCGCCGGTGCATCCCGGCAGTTCGACGAGGTGGCAGTCAACGACAGTATCGCGTGCTCGGGACAACCGGGAAGGCCGTATGTCGCGTTCCCCGATTGGAGCGTTACCCTTCCCTAACTAGATGCGCTTCGCCAACGCGGCTGCAAGGCCGATGTACGACGCGGGCGTCAACGCCTTGAGGCGCGCCTTCGCATCGTCGGGCAGCGCGAGTCCGTCGACGAAGCGATGCAGCGACTCGCGCGTTATCCCACTCCTGCCGCGCGTCAGCGCCTTGAGTTGCTCGTAGGGCTCGGGCAGACCGTAGCGACGCATCACCGTCTGGATCGCTTCGGCGAGCACCTCGTAATTCGCGTCGAGGTCCGCCGCGATTCGCACCGGATCGGCCTCGAGCTTCGCAATCCCCTGCGCGAGCGAAACGTAGCCCAGCAGCGAATGCCCGAGCGCGACGCCGAGATTTCGCAGCACGGTCGAATCGGTGAGATCGCGCTGCCAGCGCGAAACGGGAAGCTTGTCGGCGAAGTGCCGCAGCAGCGCGTTCGCGACGCCGAGGTTGCCCTCCGAATTCTCGAAATCGATCGGATTAACCTTGTGCGGCATCGTCGACGAGCCCACCTCGCCTTCCTGCAATCGCTGTCGGAAATAACCGAGCGAGACGTAGCCCCAGACGTCGCGATCGAGGTCGACCAGCACGGTATTCGCGCGGGCGACCGCGTCGCAGTACTCGGCGAGCGCGTCGTGCGGCTCGATCTGCGTCGTGTACGGGCTGAATTCGAGGCCGAGGCTCGCGACGGTCCTGGCAGCGAGCCGCTCCCAGCCGACATCGGGATACGCCGCAAGGTGCGCGTTGTAGTTGCCGACCGCACCGTTCATCTTGCCCTTGATCGGCACCTTGCCGAAAGCCGCGATCTCGCGCGACAGACGCGCGTAGAAGTTCGCGAATTCCTTGCCGAGCGTCGTCGGCGTCGCCGCCTGCCCGTGCGTGCGCGACAGCATCGGCAGCCCCGCGTGCAGGTGAGCGAGCGCGCGCAGGTCGGCCGCGATGGCTTCGAGCGCCGGCAACAGCACCGACGTCCGCGCGCCGAGCAGCGCGACCGCGTAAGCGAGATTGTTGACGTCTTCCGACGTGCACGCGAAGTGCACGAACTCGTACACGCGCGAAAGCTCGGGTTCGCCCGCGACGCGCTCCTTCAGCCAGTACTCGACCGCCTTGACGTCGTGGTTCGGGCGCCGCTCGATCGCCTTGACGCGCGCGGCGTCGTCCGGCGAGAACGTCGCGGCGATCTCGTCGAGCGCGCCGCGCGCCTGCGACGAGAATGGCGGGACTTCGGCGATCGCCGGCTCGTCGGCGAGCGCCACGAGCCACGCGATCTCGACCCGCACGCGGTCGCGGATGAGCGCGAATTCACCGAAGTGATCGCGCAGCGCGTCGACCTTCTGCGCATAACGGCCGTCGAGCGGCGAGAGCGCAGCGAGGCGGGCGTGTTCGGCACGGTCCATGCGAGGATTCGTCGACGTCGAATTACGTGCGCGAATCGAGTCTAGCACGCGCTCGAACGCGTGCTTGCACGCCGGCGGCGCAGCGGATTTCGCAGGGGGCCGATGCTATAATCGGCGCCCTTTTTGCGCGCCGCAAGGCATCCTTTTCGTGTTGAAGCTGATCGCCTCGAGAACGAGCCCGTACGCGCGCAAGGTGCGCGTCGTGCTCGCCGAGAAGAAGGTCGAATGCCAGGTCGTCGAGACGTCGCCGTACGAGGCTGGCAATCCGGTGCATGCGTGGAATCCGCTCGGCAAGCTGCCGGTGCTGATCCTCGACGACGGCACGCATCTGTTCGACTCGCGCGTAATCGTCGAATACATCGATCTCGTGAGCCCGGTGTCGCGGCTCATTCCGGAGCCGGCGCGGCAGCGCATCGCGGTGAAGAAGTGGGAAGCCCTCGCCGACGGCGTGAACGATGCCACGGCGACGATCGTGCTCGAGCGCAAGCGCCCGGCGAACCTGCAAAGTGACGAATGGATCGCGCGGCAGCGCCGCAAGGTCGACGAGGGCGTCGCCGAGTTCGCGCGCGAACTCGGCGATCGCGCGTGGTGTTATGGCGAGTCGTTCTCCCTCGCCGACATCGCCGTGGGGTGCGCGCTCGGCTACCTCGACCTGCGCCTGCGCGAGCTCGATTGGCGCGACTTGAATCCGAATCTCGCGAAACTCGCCGACAAGCTCGGCAAGCGGCCGTCGTTCACCGACACCGCGCCCCCCGCCAACGCATAGACTTCGGGGTCAGCTGTACGGATTGCGGCGCGCGAGTTGCCTGATGGCGAGCACTTGACGGCGCAATCCTTGAAGCTCTGACCCCGAAGTCGGATCACAGCGACCGGCGCAACTGCTCGAGGATCGCCGGATTCTCCAGCGTCGAGACGTCCTGCGTGATCTCCTCGCCGCGCGCGAGCGAGCGCAGCAGGCGGCGCATGATCTTGCCCGAGCGCGTCTTCGGAAGGTTGTCGCCGAAGCGAATGTCCTTGGGCTTGGCGATCGGCCCGATTTCCTTCCCCACCCAGTCGCGCAGCGTCTTCGCGACATCCGCGGCCTCGCTGCCCTCGGGACGGGTGCGCTTGAGAACGACGAACGCGCAGATCGCCTCGCCCGTCATCTCGTCCGGACGCGCGACGACCGCCGCTTCGGCGACGATCGGATTGGCGACGAGCGCCGATTCGATTTCCATCGTGCCCATGCGGTGGCCCGACACGTTCAGCACGTCGTCGATGCGGCCCATGATCGTGAAGTAGCCGGTCTTTGGATTGCGCACCGCGCCGTCGCCGGCGAGATACGTCCTGCCACCGAGTTCCTGCGGGAAATACGTCTTCGCGTAACGCTCGGGATCGCGATAGATCGTGCGCAGCATGCCGGGCCACGGCCGTCTGATCACCAGCATCCCGCCCTGGCCGCTTTGCACCTCCTGTCCGGTCTCGTCGACGATCGCCGCCACGATGCCCGGCAGCGGCACCGTGCACGAGCCGGGAACGAGCGGCGTGACGCCGGGCAGCGGCGAGATCATGATCGCGCCTGTCTCGGTCTGCCACCACGTATCGACGACCGGACAGCGCTCGCGACCGACGTTCGTGTAGTACCACATCCACGCCTCCGGATTGATCGGCTCGCCGACCGATCCGAGCACGCGCAGCGACGACAGGTCGTAGTTCGACGGCGCCGTCGCGGGATTGACGTTGTTCGCCTTGATGAGCGAGCGGATCGCCGTCGGGGCCGTGTAGAAGACGTTCACGCGATGATCGGCGATCATCTTCCAGAAGCGGCCGGCGTCCGGGTACGTCGGGATGCCCTCGAACACGATCTCCGTCGCGCCGCACGCGAGCGGTCCGTACGTGATGTACGAGTGGCCGGTGACCCAGCCGATGTCGGCCGTGCACCAGTAGACGTCCGACGGCTTCAAGTCGAACACCCACTTCACCGTGAGCGCGCACCACAGCTGGAAGCCGGCGGAACTGTGCTGCACGCCCTTGGGCTTCCCGGTGGATCCGGATGTGTAGAGAATGAACAGCGGATGCTCGGCGCCGACCCACTCGGGCTCGCAGGTATCCGCCTGCCTGGCGACGAGGTCGTGCAGCCAGACGTCGCGCTTCGAATCGAACGGTACGTGGTGGCCGGTGCGCCGGTACACGATCACGTTGCGGACGGCGTCGCAGCCGCCCATGCCGAGCGCCTCGTCGACGATCGCCTTCAGCGGCAACGGCTTGCCGCCGCGCATCTGCTCGTCGGCGGTGATCACCGCGACCGCACCGGCGTCGACGATTCGCTCCTGCAGCGATTTCGCCGAGAAGCCGCCGAACACGACCGAATGCGTCGCGCCGATGCGCGCGCATGCCTGCATCGCCACGATGCCTTCGATCGACATCGGCATGTAGATGACGACGCGGTCACCCTTCTTCACGCCGAGCGAGCGCAGTCCGTTCGCGAGGCGGCAGACGCGTTGCAGGAGGTCGCGATACGTGACGCGCGTCACCGCGCCGTCGTCTGCCTCGAAGATCAACGCGACCTTGTCGGCGAGGCCGTTCTCGACGTTGCGGTCGAGGCAGTTGTACGAAACGTTCAGGACGCCGTCGTCGAACCACGTGTAGAACGGCGCCTTGCTCTCGTCCAGCACCTTCGTGAACGGCTTCTTCCACGTGAGCGTTTCGCGCGCTAGGTCGCCCCAGAAGCCCGCGAAATCGCGCGCGGCCTTCGCGTGCATCGCCTCCGCGCCGGCCTTCGTCACGTTCGCCGCTTCGGCGAGTGCCGCCGGTGGCGGAAACACGCGCCCCTCCTGCAGGATCGAATCGATCGTCGACATCGCACCTCCTCCTCGCGTGGGTTCCGGGTCCAGGGAGCCTCTGCGCGACTCGCGCGGACGCGAGTCGCGCAGCGGACGGCCAGGTCCGCCTCATCCGGGAAGTCTACCCAATGACACCGCGAGCGCCAACGCGCGGATGCACCGACCGCCTCGGCGGCTTCGACACGTCAGAAGCGCGATTGTGCGATGCTAGACTCGATGATTGATCGAAACATCCCGAGCAAGGCATGACCGCGATCGCGCAGGAAGACCTCGTGCAAAGCGTCGCCGACGCGCTGCAATTCATCTCGTACTACCACCCTGCAGATTTCATCGCGGCGCTTGGCGATGCGTACACGAGGGAAGCGTCGCCCGCGGCCAGGGACGCGATCGCGCAGATTCTCACCAATTCTCGGATGTGCGCCGAAGGCCACCGGCCGATCTGCCAGGACACCGGCATCGTCGTCGCGTTCGTGCGCATCGGCATGGATGTGCGCTTTCCGGACGCGACGATGAGCGTCACCGACATGATCGACGAAGGCGTGCGGCGCGCCTATCTCCATGCCGACAACACGTTGCGCGCGTCGATCCTGCGCGATCCCGCCGGCAGCCGCACGAATACGCGGGACAACACGCCCGCCGTCGTGCATTTCGATCTCGTCCCCGGCGATACCGTCGACGTGCGCATTGCCGCGAAGGGCGGCGGCTCCGAGAACAAGGCGAAATTCACGATGCTGAATCCGTCGGATTCGATCGTCGATTGGGTTCTGGAAACGGTGCCGGCGATGGGCGCCGGCTGGTGCCCGCCGGGAATGCTCGGCATCGGGATCGGCGGCAGCGCCGAGAAGGCGATGGTGCTGGCCAAGGAAGCACTGATGGACCCGATCGACATGCACGAGCTCAAGGCGCGCGGGCCGTCGAATCGGCTCGAGGCGTTGCGCATCGAGATTTACGACAAGGTGAACGCGCTCGGCATCGGCGCGCAGGGGCTCGGCGGCTTGTCGACGGTGCTCGACGTGAAGATCCTCGACTATCCGACGCATGCGGCGAGCCTGCCGGTCGCGATCATCCCGAACTGCGCCGCGACGCGGCACGCGCATTTCACGCTCGACGGACGCGGAGCGGCGAAGCTCGAGCCGCCGTCGCTCGACACGTGGCCCGACGTTCATTGGGCACCCGCGCCGAACGCCCGTCGCGTGAACGTCGATCGCCTCACGCGCGACGAAGTCGCGCGCTGGCAGCCGGGCGAGCGGCTGCTCCTCACCGGACGCATCCTCACCGGTCGGGACGCCGCGCACAAGCGCATCGTCGACATGCTGGCGCGCGGCGAGACGCTGCCCGTCGACTTCACCAACCGCATCATCTACTACGTCGGTCCGGTCGATGCGGTTCGCGACGAAGCCGTGGGGCCTGCGGGGCCTACGACGTCGACGCGGATGGACAAGTTCACCGAGAAGATGCTCGCCGACACCGGACTGGTCGCGATGATCGGCAAGGCCGAGCGCGGCCCGGTGGCCATCGATGCGATCCGCCGGCATCGCGCCGCTTACCTGATGGCCGTCGGTGGCGCCGCCTACCTCGTGTCGAAGGCCATTCGGGCCGCTCGCGTTCTGGCGTTCGAGGACCTCGGCATGGAAGCCATTCACGAATTCGACGTCGTCGACATGCCGGTCACCGTCGCCGTCGACGCGAGCGGGGAATCGGTGCACGAGACCGGGCCGCGCGAATGGCGAGCGCGCATCGCCGGCGTGCCGGTGACGATCGGGTGAGTCGACCCGCGTGATTCGAGCCGCGTGATTCGACCTCCGACACGTATCAGAGGTCCATCAATCGCCGAGGAACAGCCGGCCGACTTCCGGATTGGCGATGAGGTCGCGCCCGGTGCCGGCGAGCGCGATCCGACCCGCGACGAGCACGTAGCCGAAGTCGGCGAACTCGAGACCCTTGCGCGCGTTCTGCTCGACCATCACGATCGTGCGGCCTTCGTCCGACGAAAGTCGCGCCAGGATCTCGAACACCATGTCGATGTAGCGCGGCTCGAGGCCGATCGACGGCTCGTCGACGAGGAGCACGACCGGATCGAGCACCAGCGCGCGCGAGATCTCGAGGAGCCGCCGCTCGCCGCCGGACAGCACGCCTGCACGCTGGCGGCGACGCTCGGCGAGGCGCGGGTACCGATCGAACACCTGCTCGACGGCGCGCCGCGCATCGTCGTGCGGCATCAGGAACGCGCCCATCAGCAGGTTCTCCTCGACGCTCATGTCGGGAAACACCGAGTTGTCCTGCAGCACGTACGCCACGCCCGCCTCGCGGAGCTTGCGATGCGGCGCGAGATGCGTGACGTCGCGTCCGTCGATCGTGATCGTGCCCGCGCTGATGTGCGTGAATCCCTGGATCGAATGCAGCACGGTCGACTTGCCCGCACCGTTCGGGCCGATCAGGCAAAGCGAGCGTGCGCGCGGCAGGCGCAGATCGATGCCGTGCAGCACTTCCATGTTGCCGTAGCCTGCGACGAGCCCGTCGATCGCGACGAATGCCGGGGCTGCCGCGAGCGCGTTCAACGCGGCGAGGTCCGGACCCACCGCGGCGAGCTTGCCGGCTTCGCGCTCGACTTCGTCGACGGACAGCACGACGTCGGTGGAGCCGAAGCCGTAGCCGCTGGTGCGCTCGGTCGCGGATGCCGGCGCCGGCGCCATCAGCGACCTCCGAGATAGGCGTCGATCACGCGCGGGTCGTTGCGAATCGCCTCGGGCGTCCCCTGCGCGAGCATCTCGCCGTGCGCCATGCAGTAGATGTGGCTCGCGAGATTCATGATGACGCGCATGTTGTGCTCGATGACGAAGAGCGTGATGCCGAGCTCGGCGTTCGCGCGCCGCAACCGGTCGACGAGTCCGTTGATCAGGACCGGATTGATGCCCGCCGTCGGCTCGTCGAGCAGCAGGAGGCGCGGCGCGCTCATGAGCGCCATCGCGAACTCGAGAAGCTTCTGCTGCCCGAACGAGAGCTCGCCCGCGGGCACGAATCGCTTGGCGTGCAGGCCGGTGAATTCGAGGAGTCCCGACGCGCGCTCGGTGGTGGCCGCCGCGGGCCGGCGCAGCATCGTCGCGAGCGTTTCGTCGCCTTGCGGTACGCTGATCTGCATGTTCTGCATGCACGTCATCGCCCGGTAAACGCGCGTTTGCTGGAACGTGCGAATGATCCCGAGGCGCGCGATCGGCGCGGTGCGCAGGCGCGAGATCTCGCGGCCGTCGAAACGGATCGAGCCCGCGTCGATCGGGTACTGGCCGGCGATCGCGTTGAAGAGCGTCGTCTTGCCCGAGCCGTTCGGGCCGATGAGCCCGGTGATGCGACCGGCGGGCACGTCGAGCGAGACGTCGTTGTTGGCGACGACACCGCCGAAACGCTTGCAGACGCCGCGCACTTCGAGCAGCGTTGCCTGATCGGCCCGCGCTTGCTCGGCCTTCGGCACGTTGTCCGTGCGCGGCGACGTGTCGGCGTTCCGCAGCTGCTCGGCGTATTGCATCAGGCGCCCGTCGCAGCGGCGGGCTCACCACGCCGACGCAGTCGCGACACCCACCCGAGGATGCCGCTCGGGAAGAATACGACGATGACGACGATCAACAGGCCCATCGCGACGCGCTGCCAGCCGAGCAGGTACGTCCAGAACAACTCCTGCGTGACGTGGAAGATGACTGCGCCGATCACCGGCCCCCACAGCGTGCCGCGTCCGCCCAGCACCGCCATCAAGACCATCCACACGCCGAACGTCGCACCGGCGAAGGCGAGATCCCGCGGATCGACGAATCCGACGAGATTGCCGACAGGGCCCCCGGCAGCGCCGAGGAAGAACGCCGCGACCGTCCAGGCGAATACCTTGGACCGCGTCGTATGCACGCCCATCGCCTCGGCCTTGTCCTCGTTGTCGCGGATGGCGTTCATTGCGAGGCCGAGCCGCGTGCGGTACAGCGCACGCGCGGCGAGCCATGTCGCCGCCGTCAGCGCGAACAGCAGGAAATAGAAGAATCGGGCACGACCGGCGATCGCGCCCGGGTATACCGGGAGGGCGATTCCGGATGCGGCGCCGATGTATTCCCACGCCGACGCGACGTCGGCGGCCGCGATCGACAAGCCGAGCGTCGCGATCGCGAAATAGTGGCCGCGGATGCCGAGGAGCGGCGGTCCGAGCACGATTGCAGCGATGGCGGCGCAGAGCGCGCCCGCCCCCATGCCGACGAACAGCGCCGGGTAGTACCCGAGCCCGGAATCGCGCTGCACCAGTGCGCACGCGTAGACGCCGATGCCGAAGAAGAGCACGTTGCCGAACGAGTTGTAACCCATCTGGCCGCCGTTCACGTCCCACGTCACGGCGAACAGGATCATCAGCCACAGGAACGCGAGCTGCGTGACGACCGTCGGCATCAGATACGGCGCGGCGATGCCGAGCGCCGCGATCGCGAGCAGGAGGATCGACGAGCGTCGAGCGCTCATGCTCATGCCAGATACTTCCGCTGCCGCGCGAGGACCATGTTGCGGCCGACGAGCAGCACGACGAGCACGATGAATATGAAGGCGGTCTGGTACTCGGCACCGAGCACGAATCCCGCGAACTCCTCGAGCACGCCGAGGCCGCTGCCGGCGACGATCACGCCGGGAAGATTGCCGAGCCCCGCGGCGATGACGATCATGAACGAGCGCAGCGTGTACGTGAGCCCGAGATACGGCTGCACGAACCACGTCATCGCGACGATGCCGCCCGCGGCGCCGCAGATCGCGCAATTCAGCGCGAACGTCGTCGCGTACACGCGATCCGTGTCGATGCCGAGGACGCGCGCGGCGCGCGCATTCTGCGCGGTCGCGCGGATCGCCCGTCCCATCCGCGACTTGTGCAGGAACACGACGAGGGCGACGCCGACGAGCACCGCAGCGGCGAAGGCGACGATGCGGATCGATGCGATCGACACGAGCCCCTCGGCGAACGAGAGGCTCGGGAGGTTCGTCGGCAGCGTGCGGATGTCCGCGCCGAACAGCTGGTTCGCGAGTTGCTGCAGCAGGATGCTGATGCCGAACGTCGCGAGGATCGACACGAACATGTCGCGGTCGACCAACCGCCGGATGACGCCGCGGTACAGCAGCAGACCGAGGACGTACATCGCGACCGCCGCGATCGGAATGCCGAGCCACGGATGGACGCCCGCGCCATCGAGGTAGAACACGACGTAGCCGCCGACCATGACGAGCTCGCCCTGCGCGATGTTGATGATGTTCATCACGCCCCATACGAGCGCCATGCCGTAGGCAACGAGCGCGAAGATCGCGCCGACCAGGATGCCGTTGACGACGAGCTGGACGACGAGGATCGGCGCGCTCGCGAGAACCTCGAGATTCGACATGCGCGAGCCCCCGTCGCGTCGTCCGGCCGCCGAAACGTTCCGCTTGGTGAGCGCGGAACGCGCCTACTTCTGCCCGACCTTCGTGCCCGACTCGCGTTGCGCCCACGTCGGCGCCGGATAGATCGGCTTCGCCGTCGCCCATTTCGACGGCGCGACCACCACGTAGTCCCCCTTCTGAACCTGGTACATGACCATCGACTTCGCGACGTTCTTGCCGCTCTCGTCGAACTTGACCGGTCCGTAGAACGTCATCAGGTCGGTCTTCGCGAGCGCGTCGCGCACCTTGTCGCGATCGAGCGAGCCCGCACGCGCGATCGCGTCGGCGAACACTTCGACGGACGCCGTCGACTCGGCCGCCTGGTACGGCGGCTCGTAGTTGTACGTCTTCTTGAACATCTCGGCGTAGTTCTTCGAGTCGCCGAACCAGGGATCGGTGTACGTGAGGCTCACGTCCCATTGCGACCCGCAGAACGCGTACTCCGATTCCTTGCCGAACTTCTCGGTGATCTGCGCCGAGTCGCAATGCGTGAGCGCGAGCATCGGCACGTAAACCTTCTGCTGCGCGACCTGCCGGATGCCGAGGACGGCGCCCTTCTCGTGGCCGGAGATCATCAAGGCGTCGGGCTTCAGCGCCTTGACCTTCGTGAGCGTGGCGGTCATGTCGTTCAGGTCGGCGGGCAGCTTGTCGTCGACGACGATCTGCATGCCGTATTTCTTCGCATCCTCGACGATGCCGTCGCGCACGTCCTGCGAGAAGTTGTCGTTTTCGATGGCGATCGCGATCTTGATCGATTTCGGGTCACGGCCGGCCTTCTTCGCTTCCTCGGCGAGGATGTTGACCGCGGCGCGCAGGTAGTAGTCGGACGTGTTCAACACCGCGAACATGTACTTGTAGCCCTGCGTGAACAAGCCGCGGTCGGCGCCATTGCCCTCGACCATCGGCACGCGATACTTCTCGGTGATCGGCGCGATCGCCTTGGTGAGCGCGGAGCTGTACGGCCCGAGGATGAAATTCACCTTGTCCTGGTCGATCAGCCGCTCGACGAGCTGCGCGCCGCGCGCGGACGTCGACTCGTCGTCGTAGTAGACGACCTTCAGCTTGTACTGCTTGTCGCCGACCTTGATGCCGCCCTTGTCGTTGATTACCTTGACGGCGAGGTTGTAGCCGTCCTGCGTGTTCTTGCCGTTGACCGAATACTTGCCGGTGAGCGAGACGGCGGCGCCGAGGACGATCTCGTCGGCGGCGTTCGCGACTCCGCAGCCGGCGCCGAGCATGGCCGCGGCGAGCGTCGCCGCCACGAAGCTTTGCATGCGATTCATGGTTCCTCCTGTCATCGGGGCTTGCGTGAAACCGCCTCGCCCGCGTGCGCGCCTGGATATCAGCCGCTTGTCCGTGTCCGACCGACAAGGCCGGTTCCGGTTCGCCTGGACGGATCGAAGCGTGTGCCGACGTCGAGAGCCGTTTGGCGACCAGCGTTCATGCAACTCAGCCATTGTGCAGTGCAGCGGGCGTGTCGACGTCGCGCACGATCCCGGGGTCGTCGACGTCGATCAGCGTGACCGCGTCGGCCTCGCTGTGCAGCAGCTCGCGCGCGCCCGCGTCGCCGGTCAGCGCGGCGAGCGCCGCGAAATGACGGCGAGCGAAGCCGACGGGATGCCCGCGGTTCCCGCGATGGACAGGCGCGACGATGTCGGCCCCGTGCTGCAGCGCATGAACGACGTGGCGAATCGTCGTCGGCGCGATCCACGGCATGTCGGCGAGCGCGACGACCCACGCATCGGCACCGTTCGTCGCGCGCACGCCGCAGGCGAGGCTCGCGCCCATGCCGGCGTCGGCTTCCGTGCATTCGACGACGCGCAAGCCGCTTCGCACGAAGAGCGCGCGGAGGGTGGGCACATCGCGGCGCACGACCGCGACGCTTGTCGGAAGCACCTGCGCGAGACGACGCGCGGCCGCCTCGCCGAGCGGCGTGCCTGCGGGCATGTCGAGCGTCGCATGGGGAAGCGGTGCGAGGAGCTTGTCACTGCCGAAGCGCGTGGCGCGTCCGGCGGCGAGGAGGAGGCCGCAAACATGCATGATTGCGCTTCGCTGGGGTTGCGACTGCTGTTCCGCCGCCGTAGAGTGACCTTCCGTCAGTCTCCAAACCGGGAGGCGATATGCGTCGCAGACTCTATTTCATCATGCCTGACCTGCCGAGCGCCCGCCGGGCGATGGAGGACTTGCTGCTTGCGCGAATCGAGGAGCGCCACGTCCACTTCCTCGGCAAGCGCGGCGATCCCATGGACGGCCTGCATGAAGCGAACATCCTGCAGAAGAC
>DASTIY010000248.1:0-21782 GCA_035717085.1 Casimicrobiaceae bacterium
CGACGCCTACGAGAAGGCGCAGCAACTGCAGCGCGAGCGCAGCCTCGTGTTCGTGCATCCGTACGACGATCCGGACGTGATCGCGGGACAGGGCACGATCGGCATGGAAATCCTGCGCCAATGGCAGTCGCCGCTCGACGCGATCTTCGTCGCGATCGGCGGTGGGGGACTGATCGGCGGCATCGCCGCGTACGTCAAGCGCGTTCGGCCGGAGATCCGGATCATCGGCGTGCAGCCCGAGGACTCCGACGCGATGGCGCGCTCGCTCGCGGCCGGGCGCCGCGTCGTGTTGCCTCATGTGGGACTCTTCGCCGACGGCGTCGCCGTCAAGCAGGTCGGAGCGGAGACCTTTCGTCTCGCCCGTAAGTACGTCGACCAGGTGATCACCGTCGACACCGACGCGATCTGTGCCGCCCTGAAGGACGTGTTCGAAGACACGCGCGCGATTCTCGAGCCAGCCGGCGCGCTCGCCATCGCGGGCGTCAAGGCGTGGGTGGCGCGCGAAGGCGTCGAGGGCAGGACCGTCGCCGCGATCGCCTGCGGCGCCAACATGAATTTCGACCGGCTGCGCTTCGTGGCGGAGCGTGCCGAACTGGGCGAGCAGCGGGAGGCGATCCTCGCCGTCACCATTCCCGAGCGGCCGGGCAGTTTCCGCACGTTCTGCGCGCTCCTCGGCAAGCGCTCGATCACCGAGTTCAACTACCGCTACGCGGATCCGCAGGTCGCGCACCTGTTCGTCGGCCTCGAGGTCGCGGATCGCCGCGAGACGGAGCGGCTGCTCGCGGCATTGAAAGAGGCGCGCATCGACGCGAGCGACCTCTCCGACAACGAAATGGCCAAGCTGCACGTGCGCCATCTCGTCGGCGGCCACGCGCCGGCGGCCGAGCACGAGATCCTGTACCGCTTCGAATTCCCCGAGCGCCCCGGAGCGCTGATGCAATTCCTCGACAGCATGAGCGCGGGCTGGAACATCAGCCTCTTCCATTACCGCAACCACGGCGACGACTACGGGCGCGTGCTCGTCGGGATGCAGGTGCCGCCCGGGGACAGCCGTGCCTTTCGCGACTTCCTCGACCGCCTCGGCTACGACTACGTCGACGAATCGGCGAACCCGGCGTATCGGATGTTCCTCGGCCGCTGACGCCCGCACGGCACCACGTGCCGCCCCACGGCAGCGGCCCCGGAGGAAAACGTGTCGTGATGTTGCGTTTTCGTCAGAATCCCGGCGCAGGCGGGATTCCGGCAAGCTTTATGCTCTAGTCAACCCGCTCCTGGCGTGGCAGACTCGGCGGGGGCCGGTGCGGCGCCGGGCAGCCGCGAGTTCGCAGGCGCGCCGGGACCGCATCCGGCGTCGACTCCGCGGTGCCGAAACGGCCTCGCGGCGACGAAACGAAGGCCGTGGATGGGCAACGAGACTCCGAGCCGCAACCCGCTGTCGGGTATCAAGGTGATGGTGATCGACGACTCGAACACCATCCGTCGCAGCGCCGAGATCTTCCTGCTGCAGGCCGGTTGCACGGTGATCCTCGCCGACGACGGCTTCGACGCGCTCGCCAAGATCACCGACCATCAGCCCGACCTCGTCTTCGTCGACATCATGATGCCGCGCCTCGATGGCTATCAGACCTGCGCGCTCATCAAGAAGAACAGCCGCTTCCGCTCGACGCCCGTCGTGATGCTCTCCTCCAAGGACGGCCTCTTCGATCGCGCGCGCGGCCGGATGGTGGGCTCGGATCAGTACCTGACGAAGCCTTTCACGAAGGAAAGCCTGTTGAAGGCCGTTGCCGCGCACGTGCGCGCGGTCGCGGCGTAGAGGAGCGCAAGACCGCATGGTTAACCCGATCAGTGCGCGCGCGATCGTCGCGGAGACCCACCCGGGGACCGGCGAACGGAAGGGGCCCACGATGGGCATCAAGCGAATCCTGGTCGTCGACGACTCGGCGACCGAGCGGCACATGCTGAAAGACCTGCTGACCAAGGCCGGCTACGACGTCGTTTCGAGCGAGAACGGCGAGGACGCGATCGCGAAGGCGCGCCTCCTGAAGCCCGACCTGATCCTCATGGACGTCGTCATGCCGGGTCTCAACGGGTTCCAGGCGACACGCGCCATCAGTCGCGATCCGGTCACGAAGTCGATCCCCGTGATCATGTGCACGTCGAAGAGCCAGGAAACCGACAAGATCTGGGGCCTTCGCCAGGGGGCGAAGGATTACGTCGTCAAGCCGGTCGACCGCGACGTGCTGCTCGCGAAGATCGCGTCGCTCGGTTAGCCCGATGGAACATTCCCCCACGCTCGCTCCGCTCGCTGCCCCCCGGGGGGCGCGTCAGTCCCTCGGGGCGGCCCTTCGGGACTGACATGTCACGCGCCGCCCGCCTCGATCTGCGTTCGTTCCAGCAGGAGCTCGCGTCGCGGCTCGCGAGCAAGACGGCGGCGCAGGTCGAGTCGTCGCGGCTCGGCGTCGCGTCGGCGAACGGCATGTGGCTGATCCGGTTGCCCGACGCGGCCGAAGTGATCGCCGTGCCGCCGATCGTGCCGGTGCCGCTGACGAAGCCGTGGTTCCTCGGCCTCGCGAACATTCGCGGCAACCTGCACGGCGTCGTCGACTTCCCGGCGTTCCTGGGCGCTTCGCCGGTCGCGATGGGGAGCGCTTCGCGCCTCGTGCTGCTCGCGCGCGGGACGGAGGGCGGCGACAGCGCCGGCATCGTCGTCGAGCGCGTGCTGGGACTGCGCAACCTGGCGCAATTCGAGCCGCTTCCGCAGGACACCGCGGTACCGGCGTGGCACGTCGCGCGGTGGCAGGACGGTGAAGGCCGCGCGTGGCAGGAGATCGATCTCGCACTGCTCGCGCGCGATCCGGCGTTCCTCCAGGTCGGCGCCTGACGGCAGCCGGCGCCTTCGACGAGCGAGGGAGACATGGCGATGGCATTGAAGATGGCCAAACTGTTCGGCAACGACTCGCGCGCGGAGAACGTCGACTTCGAGGTTCCGACGACGCAGGTGCGCATGGGCATCCGCTCGCCGGAGACGATCGATCCGTTGACGACGATGCCGTCGCTCGACGCGATGCGGACGGCGAGCAACAGCGCGTCGCCGCCGTCGCGCCTGGCGCTGATCGGCGGCCTGCCGGTCGTGCGCCAGTTCCAGGTGCTCGGCGTGCTCACGATCACGTTCATCGCGCTCGCCGTGCTGATGGTGTTCCTCGACAACCGTGCGACGTCGCAGCAGGCGATGCAGGCGTCGGCCGCGACCGAGATGCAGATGCTCTCGCAGCGGCTCGCGCGTGGCTCGGCGCTCGCGGCGCAAGGGCAGGCGAGCGCGTTCGCCGCGATCCGTGACAGCCGCGATCGTTTCCAGACCAACCTCGATGCGCTCGGCAATGGCGGCGTCTTCAAGGGCCTCGCGCTCGATCCGACGAAGGATCCCGCGGCCGTCGATACGCTGAAGTCGATCCGTGGCCGCTTCGAGCGCATCGACACCGCTGCGAAGCGCCTCGTCGACAACGAAAAGAGCCTGACGACGCTCGCGCGCGGCCTCGCCGCGATCAACCAGGGCAACAGCGCACTCCTCGAGCTCGCGCAGCAGGCCGCGCACGAGATCGGGCAGGGCGGCGGCAGCCTGCGTGAAGTGGACTACGCCAATCAGCTGGCGGTGCTGTCGCAGCGGATTGCGAAGAACGCGAACACGCTCGCCGCCGCCGACGAGATCGACCCGGAAGTCGCGTTCCTGCTCGGCAAGGACGACGCCGCGTTCCGCGACGTCGTCAACGGGCTCGCGAAGGGCAGCGATTCGCTGCGGCTCTCGGCGGCGAAGAGCGACGACGCGCGCGCGACGCTCGCCGAGCTCTCGAAGCGCTTCGGCGATTACGAGGCGGGCGTGAACGGCATCCTGTCGAACATGGCGAATCTGGTCGTGGCGAAGCAGGCGGCCCGCAGCATCAACAACGAAGCCGAGCCGCTGCTCGGCGACACGACGACGCTCGCGTCGCAGTACGAGCAGGGCGGCCACACCCGGGCGCTGACGCTCGGCCTCGCGGTCGCATTCGGCGTGCTCGCGCTGCTCTGCCTCGCGCTGATCGCCAAGGTGTTCCTCGACGACGCGCGCATTCGCGCTGAGGACAGCGAGCACGAGAACAAGCGCAACCAGGAAGCGATCCTGCGCCTGCTGAACGAGATGGGCAATCTCGCCGACGGCGACCTCACCGTGCAGGCGTCGGTGACCGAGGACGTGACCGGCGCGATCGCCGACTCGATCAACTTCACGATCGAGGAGTTGCGCACGCTCGTTCGGGGCATCAACTCGGCGACCGACCAGGTGACGAAGGCGACTCAGGAAACGCAGGCGATCTCGAACCGGCTGTTCGAGGCGTCGCAGCGCCAGAATCGCGAGATCCAGCAGGCGTCGGCGTCAGTGCTGACGATGGCCGAGTCGATCAACGAGGTCGCGCAGAACGCCGCGCAATCAGCGCGCGTCGCCGAACAGCAGCTCGCGGCCGCCGCGATGGGCGGCAACGCGGTGCAGAACCAGATCGCGGGGATGAACGACATCCGCGCGCAGATCCAGGAAACGTCGAAGCGCATCAAGCGACTCGGCGAATCGTCGCTCGAGATCGGCGAGATCGTCGAGCTCATCTCCGACATCACCGAGCAGACGAACGTGCTCGCGCTCAATGCCGCGATCCAGGCTGCGTCGGCCGGCGAAGCGGGACGCGGCTTCACCGTGGTCGCCGAGGAAGTGCAGCGGCTCGCGGAACGTTCCGGCGAGGCGACGAAGCAGATCGACGCGATCGTGAAGACGATTCAGGCCGACACGCAGGATGCGGTGGCGGCGATGGAGAAGTCCACGGTGGGCGTCGTCGAAGGCGCGAAGCTGTCCGACGCCGCGGGCCAGGCGCTGAACGAGATCCAGCGCGTGTCACACGAGCTCGCCGCGTTGATCGGACGCATTTCCGCGCAGACGCAGCGCCAGACGGCGTCGGTCAGCGACGTGACGCGCGGCATGCAGGGCATCCTGCGCATCTCGGAGGAGGCGACCGAGGGCACGAAGCAAACGAACGTGTCGATCGGGCAGTTGACGAAGCTCGCCGCCGAATTGCGCAGCTCGGTGGCGGGTTTCAAGGTTTAGGGCCGCTGCACAAGGCCGCGGAACGACAAAAGCAAACGCGACGGAGAGCGTCCGGTGTTGACTGAGACCGCCACGGAATTCGACGCCGGCCCGCTCACGTGGGTGCAGGGGGAAATCGACGAGGCGCTCGCGCGCGCGGGCGAGGCGCTCGCGCGCTTTCGCGCGCATCCCGCCGACACCGCGTTCCTCAAGCATGCGCGGGCGTACACGCACCAGGCCGCGGGTGCGATCCAGATGGTGGGCCTCGACGGCGTCGTCGCGTTCACCGACGAGATCGAGCGCCAGCTCGTGCGCATGGAGGAGCTGCCTGCCGACGACGTGCCGGCGACGGTCGATATCGTCGATCGCGCGATCAATCGGCTGCGCGTATTCCTCGACGAGATCGGCGACGGCACGGCGCCGGTGCCGCTTGCGCTCGCGCTCGAATACGAGGCGATGCGCAAGGCGCGCGGCGAAGCGAACCCGTCGCCGTCGGACCTCTTCTATCCCGATCTCGGCATCCGGCCGCCGCGCTCGGCACCGGGCGAGATCATGCCGGCGGCGCGGCTCGCGTCGCATCTGTTGAAGGCGCGGCGACAATACCAGCGCGGATTGCTCGAATGGCTGCGCGGCGCGCGAAGCGGCGCGCAGGCGATGCGCGAGGCGCTCGAAGAGATCGAGGCGGTCACCGCGCAGCCGAATCTGCGCGCGTTCTGGTGGACGGCGGCGGCGCTGCTCGAGGGGCTCGAATTGCAGGCGCTCGAGCCGTCGTTCGCGGTGAAGCAGCTCGTCGCGCGGATCGATCTGCAGATTCGTCGCGTCACCGAAGGCAGCGCGAAGGTCGCCGACCGCCTGCGCCGCGAGGTGCTCTATTGCATTGCGGTCGCGGCGCCCACCGCCCCGCAGGTCGAGACGGTGCAGCGAACGTACCGGCTTGCGACGCTGATCCCCGCGCCGGCGACGCTCGACGTCGACGCCGTGCGCATCCGCCCGCTGGTGCGCGAGGCGCGCGAGCACCTCGCGAGCGCGAAGGAAGCGTGGCTCAAGGCGGCGGCGGGGCGCGGCGACAACGCGCAAAAGCTCGCGCAGCTGCTCGCCGCAACGCACGCGAACGCGCGCGCGATCGGCGAGGCGTCGCTTTCGAAGCTCACGAGCGCGCTCGTCGACCGCTTCGCGGCGATGCCCGCGCAAGGCGTGTCCGAGCCGCTGGCGATGGAGTTCGCGACGGCGCTGCTGCTCGCCGAGAGCGCCTTCGAGAACTTCAACAAGCTGTCGCCCGACTTCGCCGAGCAGGTCGACTCGATGCTCGCGCGCCTCGACGCGGCGCAGGCGGGCAACGCGGCGGCCGATGGCGCGCCCGCGCTCGACGAGATGTCGCAACGCGCGCAGGCGCGCGTGCTGCTCGGGCAGGTGATGCGCGAAGTGCAGGCGAACCTGCGCCACATGGAGCAGGTGCTCGACGCGTTCTTCCGCGACCACGGCAGGCGGCAGGATCTCGCGACGCTCGCGCGCGACAGCCAGCAGATCCGCGGCGCGCTGCGCATGCTCGAGCTCGACGACGCCGATCGCCTGCTCGCGCTTTGCCAGACGCAGATCGAGACGTACGCCGACCCCGCGACGCCGGTCGACGAGGACGGGCTCGAGTTGCTCGCCGAGTCGCTGTCGGGCCTCGGTTTCTACATCGACGCCGTGCTGCATCAGCGGCCCGACCGCGATCGCATCATCGCGCCGCTCGTCGCGAAGCGCCTCGGCGAAACGCCGCAGGCCGCGATCGTCGAGCCGCCGTCGGTCGAGGATTCGGTCGCCGAATTGCGCGCGACACTGCCTCGACTGATCGCGGACGTGCGAGCGGCGCCGGCCGATGCGGCCGCGCGCGCCGAGCTTCGCGCGAAGCTCGTGAGCCTGCGCGACGACGCCGACTTGATCGGCGACGCGGACCTCGTGGCGCAGGTCAAGGCGGCGCTGCGCGAGATCGACGAGGGAACGCAGGACCACGCGCTCGCGGCGCGGGTGGACGTCATCGCCGAGTCGGGTGCCGCACCTGCGCCCGAACTGTCGGAGGAAACGCAGCGGCTGCTCGCCACCGACGCGAGCGCGCTCGACGCCGAGCTCCTCGACATCTATCTGACCGAAGCCGATGAAGTCCTCGACACGATCGCCGAGCACCTCGGCGTGCTCGAGCACGCGCCGGGCGATCGCGATGCGCTCGTCACGATCCGCCGGCAATTCCACACGCTGAAGGGCAGTGGCCGCATGGTCGGGCTGACCGAGCTCGGCGAGCTCGCGTGGGCGGTCGAGCGCGTTCACAACCGGCTGCTCGAGGAGGAGCGTCGCGTCACGCCCGCGCTCCTCGTGCTCGTGCGCGTCGCCGAGGCGTCGTTTCGCAGTTGGGTGCACGAGCTGCGCGACACCGGCCGCTTCGCCACCGATGCCTCGCCGCTGCTCGCCGCGGTTCGCGCGGTCGAAGCCGAGTTTCCGGCCGACGCGCACGCGACGCCGGCCAAGCCGTCCATCGCCGTTCCGCACGTGCCGGCGGACACGCGTGTGCCCGACGAGGCGGCGGCGATGTCATCGACGCAAGCCGACGACGACGTGTTGCGCGCGCTCGAGCGCGAGGACGTCGCCGAGGCCTTCGTGCCCGATCTCGAGCTCGTCACGTTCCCCGAGCTCGGCGCGCCGGTCGCCGACGACGACGCGCCGTCGGTCACGGTGATCGAGGAGTCGTTCGGCGAGACGATCGACGTCGGGCTGCCGTTCGAGGCGCGCGACGCCGCCAAGCCGATCCTGCGTGTCGTCGCCGACAACACGTCGACGCTCGCGCACGATGCGCGCGGGCGCGGCGCGCACCCCGACCTGATGCTGCTCACCGAAACGCCGCGCGCGCCCGCCGTGGCGAGCGCGGGCGACACCGACGAGGTGATGGTGGGCGACGTGCGCCTGTCCTCGTCGCTGTGGCGAATCCTGTGCGACGAAGCGGACCAGCACGTCGCGCTGCTGCAGCACGAGGTCGCCGCGCTGCAGTTCGATCCCGACCAGGCGCGCATCGAGCCGATGACGCGCGCGAGCCACACGCTTTGCGGCATTCACCGGACCGCCAACCTCGCGCTCGTCGCGACGACCGCGCGTGCACTCGAGCAGGCGCTGCTCGCGCTCGAGGAATGCGGCACGCCGTTCCCGGGCGTCACGCAGCCGGTCCTGGCGCGCGCGACGGCCGGTCTCGCGCACTTCGTCGCGCGCGTCAAGGCACGCGAGGCGTTCACGCCGAACGACGCGCGCGAAGCCGCCGAGATCGAGCGCGAGCTCGACGAGCTTCGTCACGAGGCGCTGGCGAACGTGCCACCGTCGGACCCGCTCATTCCGGCGGAAGAGGGCAGCGACCACCTGGAACTGGTTGCCGACGAGCCCGACGTCGACGTCGCATCCGCGGAAGCGACGATCGTCGGTGTCGTCGGCGACGCGCCGGTCCCGGCGCTCGACGTGCGGCCGACGCCGTTCGCGCCGGACCCCGACGCCCCGCTGCTTCTCGGCTATCGCGAAAGCGCGACGATCGAGGACGTCGTCATCGTCGATGAATGGGCGGTGGTCGATGAAATGGCGATCGCCGACGACATCGCAGTCGATGACTCCGGGGTCGCCGAGGAATTTCCAACCGTCGGCGAAATGGCGGCGACGCTGGTCGATGAGGTCCCGCAGCCCTCGCCCGCGTCCACCGAATCACCCGCGACAGCCGACGTCGACGACCCGCGCGACGAGCCGGCTGCATGGATGCCGACGAGCGAAACGGCCGCGGTGCCGGTCGTGCCGGCACCGACCGAGGAATCGCTGCTCGACGTCGTCGACGACCTCGACGCATCGATCCTGCCGATCTTCCTCGAGGAGGCGGCCGAGCTCTTCCCGCAGGCCGGCGAGTTGCTGCGCGGCTGGCGCCGCGACTCCGGCGACGCAACGGCCGGCGCGCAACTGCGGCGTACGCTGCACACGCTGAAAGGCAGCGCACGCATGGCGGGCGCGATGCGCTTGGGCGAGCTCGCGCACCGGATGGAGGCGCGGCTTTCGATCGCCGATCAGCCGGTCGCCGCCGGCGACGAGCTCTTCGAGGCGCTCGACACCGACCTCGATCGCATCAGCTTCGTGCTCGACGCATTGCGCGAAGGGCGCGGCAACGTGCCGCTTCCGTGGCTTGCGCCCATTTCCGCCACCGCATCGCCTGCGCCGGTTTCAACGCCGAGCGAAGGGCCGGCCGCACCCGAAGCGGCGCCCGAAACGGCGACGACGCCGGTGGTACCTGACACGCCGAGGCGGCGCGCTTCCGATCGGATGGAGGCGGACGTCGGACGGGGCATGCTGCGGGTGCGCGCCGACATCGTCGACCAGCTCGTCAACGAGGCGGGCGAGGTCGCGATCGCGCGTGCCCGTGTCGAAGGCGAGCTGCGCGCGCTCAAGACCAATTTGCTCGAGCTCACGAGCAGCGTCATTCGCCTGCGCAACCAGGTGCGCGAGATCGAGCTCGCCGCCGAGACGCAGATCCAGTCGCGCATGTCGGTCGTCGATCCGTCGCAACAGGACTTCGATCCGCTCGAGCTCGACCGCTACACGCGCTTCCAGGAATTGACGCGCTCGCTCGCCGAGGGCGTGAACGACGTCTCCACCGTCCAGCAGTCGCTGCTGCGCAATCTCGACGACGCGAACGCCGCGCTGCTCGCGCAGGCACGCCTGTCGCGCGACGTGCAGCAACGGCTGTTCGCGATCCGTACCGTCCCGTTCAACAGCTTATCCGAGCGGCTGTACCGCGTGCTGCGCAAGACTGCACACGAGCTCGACAAGCGCGCGAACCTCGAGATCCAGGGCGGGCGCACCGAGCTCGACCGCTCGGTGCTCGAAAAGCTCGTGGGGCCGCTCGAGCATTTGTTGCGCAACGCGCTCGACCACGGCATCGAGTCGCGCGAGGCGCGCCTCGCGGCCGGCAAGTCGGAGACGGGCGAGATCGCGCTGACCGTGCGCCAGGTCGGCAACGAAGTGACGGTGGAGCTCGCCGACGACGGCGCCGGCATCGACTTCGAGCGCGTCGCCGCGCGTGCGCATGCCGCGGGCCTCGTATCCGAGAGCGCCGAGCCGACGATCCATCAGCTCGTCGAGTGCCTGTTCCAGCCGGGCTTCTCGACGGCGAACGAGGTCACGCAGATCTCGGGACGCGGCATCGGCATGGACGTCGTGCGCAACGAGATCGCCGCGCTCGGCGGCCGCATCGACGTGCACACGACGCCCGGCAAGGGCACGCGCTTCAACCTGTTCCTTCCGCTGACGCTGGCGGTCGCACAGACGGTGCTCGTTCGCGCCGGCGGTCGCATGTGGGCGGTGCCGGCCGCGATGGTCGAGCAGGTGCAGCAGGTGAAGGCCGACGTGCTGCGCTCGCTCTATGCGGACGGGCGCGTGCAGTGGCAGGGTCGCGCGTGGCCGTTCCACTACCTGCCGCGGCTTCTCGCCGACACGACGAGCGTGCCGCAGTTCGTCCGCTACAACGCGGTGCTGCTGGTACGAAGCGGCCAGGGCGTCGTCGCGATCCACGTCGACGAAATGCTCGGCAACCAGGAAGTCGTCGTGAAGAACATCGGCGCGCAGCTCGCGCGGGTGTCGGGCATCTCGGGCGCGACGGTGCTCGGCACCGGCGAGATCGTGCTGATCATCCACCCGGTGCAGCTTGCGCAGCGCGCGGACGTCACGCGCTACGACCCGAGCGCCGACGAGCGCTTCGACGACGGCGTCGTGAGTGCGCCCGCAACGCTCGCCCGCCCGCTCGTGATGGTCGTCGACGATTCGCTCACGGTGCGCAAGTTCACGACGCGCCTGTTGTCGCGCGAAGGCTTCGAGGTCGTCACCGCGCGCGACGGCATCGACGCGCTGAAGGTGCTCTCCGACCAGATGCCGGCGGTGATCCTGCTCGACATCGAGATGCCGCGCATGGACGGCTTCGAGTTCGCGAAGACGATCAAGGGCGATGCGAAGCTGCGCGACATTCCGATCGTGATGATCACGTCGCGCACCGCGGACAAGCACCGCAACCGCGCGATGGAGCTCGGCGTCGACCGCTTCCTCGGCAAGCCGTATCAGGAGGAGGAGCTGATGGGGGCGATTGGGGATTTGATCGGGATAGGGGATAACGGATAGGGGATAGGCTGCATCGCCGAGATGCACCTTATTCCGCTGTTTGCCCCCGTCCCATTTGAGCTTCAGCACGACGTGTGCATCGTGCTGACGCACCCTATCCCCTATCACTTCTCCCCTATCCCGCCTAAGCCGTGTGCAGCGCCCCCGGCGCCTTCGCCACCGGCTCCCACTCGATTCGCTCGTATTCGGCGATGACCTGCGCACCGAACAGCAGCACGATCGCGGCGAGCTCGAGTGACAGCAGCACGACGATCGCCGTCGTGAGCGAGCCGTAGACCGTCTGCACCTGCGACAACGTCGCCAGGTACCACACGAGGACGTGCCGCGATATCTCCCAGAGGATCGTCGCACTGACGCCGCCGATCAGCGCGTGGCGCCACGAGAGCCGGCCCACCGGCATCACGAAATAGATCGACGCGAGCACGAGCACCTCGCCGAAGATCCCGATCAGGTACAACAGCGCGCGCGAGACGATCGATAGCGACAGGTCGTGACCGAGGAGGTCGAGCGACGTGAGCCCGAGCGATTGCAGCGCACCGGCGACGAGCGTGACGACGAGCAGTCCGATCCCGAGGAACAGGATGTAGAGGTACGGAATCAGCGCCGAGACGATGAAGCGGCGGCGCTTGCGCAGCACGCGGTGGTAGAAGATCACCGACATCGCGTTCTCCAGAACCGAAAACGCGAGCGAGCTGAAGAAGATCAGCGTGATCGCGAGCGTCGGTCCCATCACCTCGCGATGCGCGATGAAGCCGTGCAGCTCGTCGATCAGCGGAGCGGTCTGCCCGGGCACGACGATGCCGAGATAGCGCGCGAGCGTGCCCATCAGCCGTTCCGCGTCGACGACGTGCGACAGGATGATCACCAGCAGGATCATCAGCGGCAGGATCGACAGCAGCGTGTAGTAAGCGACGCCGCCGGCGAGGATCAGGCCCTGGTTCGCGCGAAACGCACGCGCCGTCTGCGCCGCGAATCCGAGCGGATCGCGGGCGATCTTGCGCGCGGCGCGTGACAGGCCCGGCCGGGCGAGGAGGCTCGCGAGCACGCGCGATCTTCGCACGCGACTGCATCCACCGGCTGTCGGGACGTAACCCGCCATCGCGTAGGACAAACGCCGAACGCTTGCGTCTCGGCTGACAACCTTCGCGCATCGGCGGTACATTTCCCCTGATTTCACCAATCGAGGAGGCGGCGATGGCGGATTTCGCGACGGACAGCATTCGTACCGTAGCGTGGGTGGGCGACGGGGGCGCAGGCAAGACCACCCTCGTCGAGGCGCTGCTCGCCAAGGCCGGTGCGATCCAGGCCGCGGGCAGCGTCGAGCGCGGCAGCACGGTCAGCGACTTCGACCCGCTCGAGAAGACGTATCAGCATTCACTGCGCGCATCGGTCGTGCATCTCGAGCGCGACGGCACGCGCGTGCACATGATCGACACGCCCGGCTATCCCGATTTCATCGGACAGGCGATCGGCGCGCTCGATGCGGTCGAAACGGCGGCGATCGTCGTCAACGCGTCGACGAGCGTGCAGATGATCGCCTCGCGCATGATGCAGTGGGCCGGCGAGCGCAATCTCTGCCGGCTGGTGGTGATCAACAAGATCGACGCGGAGAACGTCGACGTGCCCGGCGTGCTCGCCGCCGTGCAAAGCACGTTCGGCAAGCAGTGCCTGCCGATCAACCTCCCGGCCGACGGGGGCAAGCGCGTGGTCGACTGCTTCTTCAACCCCAGCGGCGATGCCGATTTCTCGTCGGTCGAGGCGGCGCATTCGGCGCTCGTCGACCAGGTCGTCGAAGTCGACGAGGCGCTCATGTCGCTCTACCTCGAGCAGGGCGAGATCGCGCCGGAGCAGTTGCACGCGCCGTTCGAGGCGGCGCTTCGCGAAGGGCATCTCGTGCCGGTCTGCTTCACCTCGGCGCGCACCGGCGCCGGCATCGACGAATTGCTCGACGTCCTCGTCAAGCTCGCGCCCAATCCCGCCGAGGGCAATCCGCCGCTCTTCACGAAAGGCGAAGGCGAGAAGGCCACCGAATTCCATTCGACGCCGGATCCGAGCCTGCACGTGCTCGCGCACGTGTTCAAAGTCGTGATGGACCCGTTCGTGGGCAAGCTCGGCGTCTTTCGCGTGCATCAGGGAACGATCACGCGCGACACGCAACTCTTCGTCGGCGACAGCCGCAAGGCGTTCAAGGTCGGGCACCTCTTCATGCTGCAGGGCGCGAAGTACGTCGAAGTCGACAAGGCGGTGCCGGGCGATCTCGCGGCGGTCGCCAAGGTCGACGACATCACGTTCGACTGCGTGCTGCACGACTCGCACGACGAGGACCAGATCCACATGAGGCCGCTCGAATTCCCCGTGCCGATGCACGGCTTCGCGATCACGCCGAAGCGACGCGGCGACGAGCAGCGGATCTCCGACGTGCTGCACAAGATGACCGCCGAGGATCCGACGCTCGTCGTCGCGCACGATTCCGTCGGCAACGAGACGGTGCTGCGCGGCCTCGGGGAACTGCACCTGCGCTCGGTGCTCGAGCGGATGGCGAGCCAGTTCAAGCTCGAAGTCGACACGCGGCCGCCGAGGGTGCCGTATCGCGAGACCGTGACGTCGAAGGCCGAGGGCCATCACCGGCACAAGAAGCAGACGGGCGGCGCAGGCCAGTTCGGCGAGGTGTACCTGCGCATCGAGCCGATGCCGCGCGGCGGCGGCTTCGAATTCGTCGATCAGGTGAAAGGCGGCGCGATCCCCAATACGCTGATTCCCGCCGTGCAGAAGGGCGTCGAGCAGGTGCTGCATTCGGGGCCGATCGCGGGCTTTCCGATGCAGGACGTGCGCGTCACCGTGTACGACGGCAAGTACCACCCGGTCGATTCGAAGGAAGTCGCGTTCGTTGCCGCCGGACGCAAGGCGTTTCTCGATGCGATCGCGAAGGCCAAGCCGATCGTGCTCGAACCGATCGTCGGCGTCGAGATCAATTGCCCCGCGAACAACATGGGCGACGTCGCGGGCGATTTGTCATCGCGCCGCGGCCAGGTGACCGGCACGAAGACGCTGCAGGCCGGCATGCTCGCCGTGAACGGCCTCGCACCGCTCGCGGAATTGGAAGGCTACGCCGCGCGATTGAAGTCGATGACCGGCGGACACGGCGCGTGGACGATGTCGCTGTCGCATTACGAGCAGGCGCCCGCGAACCTGCAGAATCAGCTGTCGAACGAATACGCCAAGCATCGCCGCCACGAGGAGGAGTAGCGACGAGCACGCCGCGCGAGGCGCAGCCGAGGGGAGGCGCGAAGGGCCCGACGGCGTGCGAGTCGCAGGAGGCCGAGGCGTGTTCTGACGAATGGCGCCGACCGTTCAGGGAGGCCGAGCGACGAGCACGCCGCGCGAGGCGCAGCCGAGTTCAAGGAGGCCGAGCGACGAGCACGCGGCGGATTGCGCCGCAGCCCCGGGAGGCCGAGCGACGAGCACGCCGCGACTCGCGCGCGCCGCGCACAATCGCGTTGACACGTAATATGTGCACACGTAACATGTGTGCATGAATCTGACGCTCGCACTCGACCAGGCCGTCGTCGAACGCGCGCGCGATGTGGCGCGCCAACAGGGCACGAGCCTCAACCAGTTGATCCGCGAATACGTCGAGTCGCTCGCCGGTCAGCTTTCGGGCCCCGAAGTGCTGGCCGAATTCGAGGCGATGTGGAAGCACCCCGGCCGTTCCGGCGGGAAGCGCTTCCGGCGCGAGGAGCTCTACGACGAACGCCTCGATCGTTACGCGCCGCCGTGAGCGACCGCGTCTTCGTCGACACGAACGTTTTCGTCTACGCCGACGACGCGAGCGCGAAGACGAAGCGCCCGCGCGCCCGACAGGTCCTCTCCGAGCTCATACGCGATCGTCGGGCCGTCGTGTCGACGCAGGTGATGCAGGAGTACTACGTCGCGGCGATCAAAAAGCTCGGATTGGCGCCGGAGAAGGCGCGAACGCGCGTCGAGCGCCTGCAGCGCCTCGACACGGTGGTGATTCGACCCGACATGATCGTCGCTGCGATCGACTTGCACCGGCTGCACTCGCTCTCCTTCTGGGACGCGCTCGTCGTCAAAGCGGCGAGCGTTGCCGGTTGCGGGCGGCTCCTGAGCGAGGACTTGAGCGAGGGGCAGCTCATCGATGGCGTCCGGATCGTGAACCCCTTCTCGCGCGTGCGCCCGGACTGACGCCGGCGTCGGGCATTCCGCGCGTCTTCAGAACTCGTACTCGATTTGCGCGCGCAGCGTCTGGCGCGGCGCCGCATCGGAGAGCTTGAACAGCACCGCGGCGTCGTACTTGATCGCCTGCCTGCCGCCGAGATCGAGCTTGCCGAAGATCGCCGGGCCGGCGATGTGCTCCTGCGCTTTCACGCTGTCCCAGTCGTTCCACTTGCCGACGTCGCCGAATCCCTGCGCGCCGAACTCGAACGCCTCGCGCCAGCGATACTTGACCTGCCACTGATAGCCAAGCTCGGTCACCTCCGGTTCGCTCGCCCGGTAGTGCCGCTCGAGCAGGACGTTGAAATTCGTCTGCACCGGTCCGACGTCCTTCTGCAGCAACGGGCCGATGCGCAACTCGTAGCCTTCGGCGCGATCGCGCGGACGCTCGATCTCGATCAGGAGACCGAGGTCGACGAAATACTGCCCGGGCTCGGTCAGCTGGAACCGGTTTTCCCATTCGATCGCGTCGAAGCTCGTCGAGCCGTTGCGATGCCACTTGCCGTAGATCTCGGTCGCCCACCACGGCGTCACGCCGTAACCGAACGCGATCGACGCGGCCGACGCGCGCGGCGCATCGTCCACGCCGCTCGCCGTTCCGAATCGAAGCTCGATCTCCCGCTCGCCGTACTCGACCGCGGGCATCGCGACGTAATCGTCGGGGCCCGCATGCGCGAGCGTCGAGCAGACGAGTGCTGCGAGCGCTGCGGAAGCGCGGCGCGCAGTCATTGCGCGATGACGGCGCCCTGCGCCGTCGCTGCATTGAATTCGCCGATGAACGGGTAACGCCCGGGCGCCAGCGGCCCGACGAAGATGACGGCCTTCGCGCGGCCCGGAATCACCTTCTCGCGATTGAGCGCGTGGCTGTCGAACTCCTCGGGCGTCGCGTCCTGGTTGTCGACGACCAGGCGCACCTTCTGGTTGGCCGGGATGCGGATTTCGGCGGGCGCGAAGCGGTGATCGCGGATCGTGAGCGTGAATTCCGGCTCGGCGGCAAATGCGATGGCCGCGGCGGCGAGCAGGCAGAGCGGGGCGAATCGAGGCATCGGCGACTCCTTGAACGAGGTTCAAGAAGTGTAAATGGGAACGCTTCTCGTTCGCAATGAGTACGACGCCCCGAGTTGTCGAACGCGCATCGGCGTTGCGCGGCGGCAACGTACAATGGCGGGCGTGGGCGATACGGTGAACCTCACACACCACTTCCTGATCGCCATGCCGGCCATGGCGGACCCCCACTTCGCGAACTCGCTGACCTATGTCTGCGAGCACAACGCGGAAGGCGCGCTCGGCATCGTCATCAACAAGCCGATCGACATGACGCTGCAGGCGCTCTTCGAACAGATCGAGATTCCGCTCGACGACCGTGCGCTTCGCGGCGCGCCCGTCCACTTCGGCGGGCCCGTGCAACTCGATCGCGGCTTCGTGCTCCATCGGCCGGTCGGCCACTGGCAATCGACGCTGCCGGTCCACGACAACGTCGGCCTCACGACGTCGAAGGACGTGCTCGAAGCGGCCGGTCGCGGCGAAGGCCCGAAGGACATGTTCGTCTCGCTCGGCTATGCGGGCTGGGAAGCCGGCCAGCTCGAGCACGAGCTCGCACGCAACGCGTGGCTCACCGTCGAGGCCGATCCCGGCGTGCTCTTCGATCTGCCGGCCGAGCACCGGCTGCCCGCCGCGGTGCGCCTGCTCGGCATCGACTTCTCGCGGCTCTCCGATACCGCCGGGCACGGGTGAGCGGCCGGTGCGAAGCAAGGCGGACGCGGCGATTCTCGCGTTCGATTTCGGCACGCGGCGCATCGGCGTCGCGATCGGCAACACGTTGACGCGAAGCGCGCGCGCCTTGACGACGATCGACGCCCGCGACGAAAACGCCCGGCTCGCCGCACTCGACCGGCTCGTGCGCGAATGGGCGCCCGCGCGGCTCGTCGTGGGCCTGCCGGTCCACGCCGACGGCAGCGAGCATGCGATGACGACGCGCGCACGCACGTTCGCGGCAACGCTCGCGGCGCGCTATGCGCTGCCGGTCGAGCTCGAAGACGAGCGGCACACCAGTGAAATCGCGCGCGACGCCTTGGCCGGCGGCGGGCGCGACGCGCGCGCACGACGCGACGAAGTGGCGGCGCAGATCATCCTTCAGGCCTATCTGGACACGCATGACGCCTGAGTCGCTGCCCGACGCCGAAGCCGCGCTGCGCGCCCTGATCGAGCGGATGCACGGCGCCGTCGCGCACGACGCGGCGTTCGTCGGCATCTATTCGGGGGGCGCGTGGATCGCCGAGCGGCTCGCCACTGAACTGCCGGGCGACCACAAGCTCGGCTTCATCGACGTCGCGTATTACCGCGACGACTACGAAATCTCCGGGCTCAAGCCGAATACGCGCCGCACGTCGCTGCCGTTCGACGTCTCGGGTGCGACGATCGTGCTCGTCGACGACGTGCTCTACACCGGGCGCAGCGTGCGCGCGGCGATCAACGAGCTCTTCGATTTCGGACGTCCCGAGCGCATCGAGCTCGCCGTCCTCGTCGATCGCGGCGGCCGCGAGCTGCCGATCGAGGCGACGTACACCGGCGCGCGCCTCGCCGTGGCGCGCGACCTGTCGGTGGTCGTCTCGCGCGATCCCGGCGGCACGCTGTCGCTCGCCGTCGAACCCCTCCGCGGCGCCGCCTAGTCCGGACATGAGCCGCAATCCGCAGCTCAACCGCAACGGCGAGCTGACGCATCTCTTGACGCTCGAGGGGCTGCCGGCGCCGATCATCACGCAAATCCTCGATACGGCGGAGCCGTTCGTGTCGATCGCCGAGCGCGAGGTGAAGAAGGTGCCGCTTTTGCGCGGCAAGGCGATGTTCAACCTGTTCTTCGAGAACTCGACGCGCACGCGCACGACGTTCGAGATCGCCGCGAAGCGGCTCTCCGCCGACGTCATCAACCTCAACATCGGCGTGTCGTCGACGGCGAAGGGCGAAACGCTGCTCGACACGGTCGACAACCTGTGCGCGATGAACGCCGACCTGTTCGTCGTGCGGCATTCGCAATCGGGCGCACCGCATCTGATCGCCTCGCACCTCACGGCGACCGGACGCTCGCACGTGCACGTCGTCAACGCCGGCGACGGACGCCACGCGCATCCGACGCAGGGTCTGCTCGATCTGTACACGATCCGGCATTACAAGCAGGATTTCCGCGGTCTCACGGTCGCCATCGTCGGCGACATCCTGCATTCGCGCGTCGCCCGCTCGCTGATCCACGGCCTCACGACGATGCAGGTGCCCGAGGTGCGCGTGATCGGCCCGCGCACGCTGCTGCCCACGCAGGTCGAGTCGCTCGGGGTGCGCGTCGTCAACGACATGCGCGAAGGCTTGCGCGGCTGCGACGTCGTGGTGATGCTGCGGCTGCAGAACGAGCGGATGAAGGGCGATTTGCTGCCATCGGCAGGCGAGTACTTCAAGCATTACGGCCTGACCGGCGAGAAGCTCGCGCTCGCCAGGCCGGACGCGATCGTCATGCATCCTGGGCCGATGAACCGCGGCGTCGAAATCGATTCGGCCGTCGCCGACGGCGCGCGCTCGGTGATCCTGCCGCAGGTCACGTTCGGCATTGCCGTGCGCATGGCGGTGCTTTCGATCGTCGCAGGAAATTAGCATGATGCCCCCACGCTCGCTGTGCTCGCTGCCCCCCGGGGGGCGCTCAGGGCTTGGGGCGGAACGGCGCCACTGAGATGAAGGTGGAGATCCGCAACGGCCGGCTCGTCGATCCCGGATGCGGCGTCGAGCGCGACGCCTCGCTCTACATCGCCGAGGGTGCGATCGTCGGCAGCGGCGAGCCGCCGCGAGGGTTCGAGGCGTCACGCGTGATCGACGCGACGGGCTGCATCGTGGCGCCGGGGCTCGTCGACCTTGCGGCGCGCCTGCGCGAGCCGGGCCTCGAGTACAAGGCGACGCTCGAGTCGGAGCTCGCGGCCGCGGCGGCAGGCGGCGTGACGAGCCTCGCGTGTCCCCCGGACACCGATCCACCGCTCGACGAGCCGGGACTCGTCGAGATGCTCAAGCATCGCGCGCGGCAGATCGGACTCACGCACGTTTATCCGATCGGCGCCCTCACCGTGGGCTTGAGCGGCACGACGCTCACCGAGATGGGCCAACTCGCCCTGGCCGGCTGCGTCGCGTTCTCGCAAGCGGACATGCCGTTCCACGACACGCTGATGCTGCTGCGCGCGCTGCAGTACGCGGGGACGTTCGGGCATCGGGTGTGGTTGCGCCCGCAGGACCCGTACCTCGCGCAAGGCGGCGTCGCGCACGACGGCGAAGTGGCGACGCGCCTCGGCCTGCCGGGCATTCCGGTCGCGGCGGAAACGCTCGCGCTCGCCAAGATCTTCGGACTCGTTCGCGCAAGCGGGGTCGGCGTGCATCTTTGCCGGCTGTCTTCGGCGGAAGGCGTCGACATGGTGCGCGCCGCGAAGCGCGAGGGCCTGCCCGTCACCTGCGACGTCGACGTGCACCACCTGCATCTTTGCGACGTCGACATCGGCTGGTTCGACCCGCTCGCGCATCTCGTGCCTCCGCTACGCAGCGTGCGCGATCGCGACGCGTTGCGGCGCGGCGTGCGCGACGGCACGATCGACGCCATCTGCTCCGATCATGCGCCGGTCGACGACGACGGCAAGCAGATGCCGTTCGGCGAGGCCGAGCCGGGCGCGACGGCACTCGAGCTGCTGCTGCCGCTCACGCTCGCGTGGGCGCGCGAGGAGGAGATTCCGCTCGTCGAGGCGCTCGCCCGCATCACGCAGCTTCCGGCGCGCATCCTCGGTATCGCGCCGCCGGCGCTCGCCGACGGTAGCGTCGCCGACGTCTGCATCTTCGACCCGCAGGCCGCCTGGATCGTCGGGCGCGACGCGCTCGTAAGCCAGGGCAAGAACACGCCATTCCTCGGCCACGAGCTCGTCGGCCGCGTGCGGGCGACGCTGCGCGAAGGACGCGTCGTCTACGAGGCGTAGCGGTTCGCGCCGTGCTTCATGCGCGGAGCCGTCACGTCTTCGGGACGCGGCCGAGCAGGTAGAACTCGTCGTTCGGCCGCATCGAGATCAGGTTCGCCATCCGGTTCGACAGCGCGAAAAAGGCCGCGATGCCGCCGATGTCCCAGATGTCCTCGTCGCTGAAGCCGTGCTCGCGAAGCACGGCGAAATCGTCGTCGACGATCGCGACGCTGTTCGTCGCGACCTTGAGCGCGAACGCGAGCATCGCCTTCTGCCGCGCCGTGATGTCGGCCTTGCGGTAGTTGACCGCGACCTGATCGGCGACGAGCGGATTCTTCGCGTAGATGCGCAGGATCGCGCCGTGCGCGACGATGCAGTAGAGGCAGTCGTTCGCGCCCGACGTGGCGACGACGATCATCTCCTTCTCCGCCTTGCTCAATCCGGAGTCGCGCAGCATCAGCGCGTCGTGGTAGGCGAAGAACGCGCGGAATTCGTCGGGCCGGTGCGCGAGCGTCAGGAAGACGTTCGGCACGAAGCCGGCCTTCTCCTGCACTTCGACGATGCGCGCGCGGATGTCGTCGGGCAACTCGGCGAGCGTCGGAACCGGATAGCGGCTGATCGCGGGCGTCATGCGAACGAGTCTAGCAGGGCGCTTCGCACGACACCAAGAACGTCGCGGCGTCGATCGCGCCGCGCCGGCGATCCCGTACACTCGAAGTTCCCCGGATGGCAGCCGCCACGTTGACCGCGTGATCGTTCACCTCGTCGACGGAACCTACGAGCTTTTCCGCCACTTCCACGGCCTGCGCCGATTTACCAAGGGTCGCGACCGACCCTATGGCGGCGTCGTCGGCGTGCTGCAGACGGTGCTGCAAATGTTCGAGCAGGGCGCGACGCACCTCGGCGTCGCGACCGACCACGTCATCGAGTCGTTCCGCAACGCGCTGTGGCCCGGCTACAAGACGGGCGAGGGCATCGAGCCGGCGCTGTTCGCACAGTTTCATCCGCTCGAGGAAGCGCTTGCCGCGATGGGCGTCGTCGTCTGGCCGATGGTCGAGCTCGAGGCCGACGACGCGCTCGCCTCGGCGGCGCGGATTGCAGCGGAGGATCGAACGGTCGACAAGGTCTGCATCTGGACGCCCGACAAGGACCTCGCGCAATGCGTGCGTGACGACCGCGTCGTCCAGGTCGACCGCGTGACGAAGAAGATTCGCGATGCCGTCGAGGTGCGCTCGAAATTCGGCGTCGACCCGCTGCTGATTCCCGACTATCTCGCGCTCGTCGGCGACAGCGCCGACGGCTACCCGGGGATC
>DASTIY010000249.1:0-2511 GCA_035717085.1 Casimicrobiaceae bacterium
CCGGCGTCGATCCGTCGGTGCGCGGAGAAACGCTTTCGGTGGATGATTACGTGCGGCTCACGAATGCTGCCGCACGATCGCGTGATACGCCGGTACCGTGAACAGCGGATCGCGTCACCCGAATAATTGCCGCGTGCGCCGAAGCAGCCTGACGACGACGCGTCCCGCCGTCAGAGCACGAGCCGCGTCGCCGAGCTCTCCAGCCACGGCACGATGGTGATCAGCAGGAGCTGCGCGATCACGATGACGATCAGCGGCGAGAGATCGAGGGTTCCGCCGATGAGCGGCACCACGCGACGGACCGGTCGCAAAAGCGGGAACGTCAGCGCGTTCAGCACGCCGGCAACAGGCCCGTCGGGCGCGACCCACGACAGGATCGCCTGCGCGAACACGACGATGATCACGAGCCACAGCAGGGCCTTGACGAGCGCGACGATCGTCGCGAGGACCAGGAAGCCGAGGCCCACGCCGAGCAGCGAGAACGCGCGCCCGAACACGAGCTGCAGCGCGAGGAGCCACAGGAACTGGAACAGGAACGCCGCGGCGAGCGACGCCCAGTCGACGCCGCGAAAGCCCGGCACGATCTTGCGCAGCGGCTTCACGATCCAGTCGGTCAGCGCCATCACCGCCTGGCCGAGTGGATTGCGAAACGGTGCGCGCATTGCCTGCATGACGAAGCGCAGCAGGATCGCGTAGGTGAAGAGCGCGAAGAAGACGTCGATGAGGAACGCCAGCGCGTTGTTCAGCATCACCCTTCCCTGCCGAACTCGTCGCCCAGCTCGCGCGCGCTTCGCACCCGCCTTCACCGCATCGACGAAGATGCGCCGAACCGCGGCGCGATCGAGCACGCCGATCGCCGCCTGCGTCGTGCCACCTTTCGACGTCACCTTCGCGCGCAGCGTTGCGGGGGGCTCGTCGCTCTGCCGCGCGAGCGCGACGCTTCCCTCGAACGTCGCGAATGCGAGCCTGCGCGCGACGTCGGCGGGCAGACCGAGCTCGAGCGCCGCATCCTCGAGCGCTTCCAGGAAATAGAACACGTACCCCGGGCCGTTGCCCGACACGGCGTTGACCGCATCGAGCGCCTCTTCGCTGTCGAACGCGATCACGCCGCCGCAGGACTCGAGCACGCGCAGCGCATCGCGCGCGCGTTCGCCGGTCTCGGGCATCGCATACACGCCGCTGATGCCCTGCCCGACCAGCGCGGGCGTGTTCGGCATGGCACGCACGAGGCGCCGATAACCGCCGAGCCAGCGCGCGATGTCGCCGCAGCGCACGCCGGCCGCGATCGTCAGCACGACCGGTATCGGGGCCACGAACGGCGCGAGCGCCGCGCTCGCTTCGTGCATCTGCTGCGGCTTGACGGCGAGGACGACGACGTCGCGGTCGGCAACGGCGTCGCGCGACGCCGCGTCGTGCACCGCGATCCCCGGGAGCCGTTCGGCGAGAAGATCACGCTGCGTCGCCGACGGCTCGACGACGCGAAGCTCGCTCGCCGCATTGCCGCGCGCGACGAGACCGCTCGCCAGCGCAGTCGCCATGTTGCCACCGCCGATGAAGGTCACCCTCATGGATTGCTCCTCGCGCCGAAGAGTGCCGTGCCGATGCGCACCTCGGTCGCGCCTTCCGCGATCGCCACTTCGAGATCGGCGGACATGCCCATCGACAGCGTATCGACGTCGAGCCCCGCAGACCGGCACCCGTCGAGGCACCGCGCGAGCTGCCGGAACTGCCCGCGCAGGCGCGCCTCGTCCGGCGTCGGCTCCGGGATCCCCATGATGCCGCGCAGGCGCAAATTCGGCAGTGTTGCGACGTAGCGCGCGAGTTCGACCGCGCCGGCCGGCGCCACCCCGCTCTTCGATGCCTCGCCGCTGACGTTCACCTGGACGAGAACGTCGAGCGGCGCCAGCGCCGTCGAACGGGCCGACGAGAGCCGATCGGCGATCTTCGCCCGGTCGACGGTCTCGACGCAATCGAACGTCGCCGCGAGCCGCGCCTTGTTGCCTTGCAGCGGCCCGATCAGGTGCCAGCGCAGGTCGGGGAGATCGCGCAGCGCCTCGCGCTTCGCCGCCGCCTCCTGGACATAGTTCTCGCCGAATGCGCGCTGGCCGAGCGCATACAGCGCCCGCACCGCGGCGGCCGCGAAGGTCTTCGACACCGCAAGGAGCGCCACCGAATCCGGAGGCCGCCCGGCAGCCCGCGAGGCGTCGTCGATGCGCTGGCGCGTCGCTTGCCACGCTTTCGCGTCGGGTCCCATAATCGCTCGCCATTAGACCATCGGCATATGGCACGTCCATTGCATACTACAGTCCGTTTGTGCATCGATCCATTGCGCGGCGAAGGCTCGACGTCGACGAAAACGCATGAAAAGCCCGCCCCACCGGCACGCAACGGCATTTCCGGGTCGGGATCGACGTTTTCGCCGTTCCGGCCATTCATGGGCACGACGACCGTAACGGTACGCCGCGCCACGAGGCGCGACGCGCGCACCGCACGCTCGGACTAACCGACATA
>DASTIY010000250.1:0-2149 GCA_035717085.1 Casimicrobiaceae bacterium
CGACGTCGCGAAGCGCGAGGACGAGAACATCATGCCGGTCACGATCGAGCTCGTCGCCGCCGGCGCGACGATGGGCGACATCATCGAGAAGCTCAAGGAGCTGTGGGGAACGTATCGGGAGAATCCGGTTTTTTGAAATCGGAGGTCCAGGATTCAGGGGCCAGGGGCAGCAGGGTCGTGCACGGACATTGCCAGAAGGTGTATCGATCCAAGGTCGTTGTGGGACTAAACGGTCGCATGTCGGGCTGGCTCCTGGCCCCTGATCCCTGATCGCTCGCCCCTAGCCCCTCACGCCACATGCCCACCACCGTTGCCGAATGGATCGCCCGCTTCCTCCAGGCGCGCGGGCCGGCGCGCATCTTCGGTCTCCAGGGCGGCCACATCCAGCCGATCTGGGACCGACTTTCGACGCTCGGCATTCCGATCGTCGACGTCCGTCACGAAGGTGCGGCGGTACACATGGCGACCGCGCACGCGCTTCTCACCGGCGAGCTCGGCGTCGCGCTGGTCACGTCGGGGCCGGGGGTCACCAACACGGTGACGTCGGTGGCGAACGCGGATCTCGAGCGCGCGCCGATTCTCGTCATCGGCGGATGTCCGCCGGCGCGGCAGGACCACATGGGCCCGCTGCAAGGCACCCCGCACGTCGACATCCTGCGGCCGATCACGCGCCTCGCGCGCACGTTGCGCGCCGCCGATCAAGTGTTGCGGGAGCTCGATCATGCGGTTGCCATGGCGCGCGGCGCCGCCGGCCTGCCCGGCCCGGTCTACGTCGAAGTGCCCACCGACGTGCTGCGTGCGCGGATCGCGGCGGGCGCCGCGCTTGCGGAGTACCTCGCGCATCGTGCGGCACCGCGCGCGCTACCCGACCCGAGCGACGTGGAGCGCGCCTGCGCGCTGCTTGCGTCTGCGGCGCGTCCGCTCGTCATCAGCGGCGGAGGTGCACGCGGCGCGCGCGACGCGCTGCTCGCGTTGTTGGACGCGACCGGCGCCGCCTACCTCGATACGCAGGAGTCGCGTGGCCTCGTTTCCACGGAACACCCGGCTTACGCCGGTGCGATGCGTGCCGCTGCGATGTCCGAAGCGGATCTCGTGCTCACGGTCGGCCGGAAGCTCGACTATCAGCTCGGCTACGGATCGCCCGCGGCGTTCCCGCGCGCCCGCTTCGTGCGCATCGCCGAATTTGCGGGCGAGCGCGACGACAATCGTCCGGGAGAAGTTGCCATCGCCGGCGACGTCGGCCACGCGCTCGCGATGCTCGCGCAATCGGTACGTTCGAAGCCCGACGGCGCATGGCGCGATGGGTTGCATGCGAAGCATGTCCAACGCGCCCGGAAATACGTCGCGTCGCTCGACGCGACGCCGAACGGTGCCGACGGGCGCATGCACCCCAATCGGATCTTCGCCGCGCTCGGCCGCCAACTGCAAACCGACGCGATCGGTATTGCCGACGGGGGCGACATCCTGAGCTTCGCTCGGCTCGGCCTCGACACGTCGACGTACCTCGATTCGGGTGCGTTCGGTTGCCTCGGTGTCGGCGTACCGTACGCGAACGCGGCGGCGCTCGCGTTTCCCGATCGGCACGTGGTCGCGGTCTGCGGCGACGGCGCGTTCGGCCTGCATGCGATCGAAATCGACACGGCGGCGCGGCACGGCTGTCGCGCGGTCTTCGTCATCGCGAACAACGCCGCGTGGAACATCGAGCGCGTCGACCAGGAACGCAACTACGACGGCCGCGTCTACGGCACGACGCTCGGCGATTCCGACTACGCGGCGATGGCACGCGCATTCGACCTGCACGGCGAGCGCGTGCGGCACGCCGGTGAACTCGACGCCGCACTCGAGCGCGCGTTCGCGCACGCCCCCGCGCTCGTCGACGTGGCGGTGACGCGCGACACGCTGTCGTCCGATCTCGTCAAGGGCCTCTCGATCGTCCCCGATTATCAGCCGTTGACCGCATGGGACAATGCGGAGCGCGAGCGCTTCGACGTCGACGACGCATGACGAAAGGACTGATCCTCCCGTATCGCCACCACCATCCGTCCCTCGGCGACGCGCTCGATGTCGGCGAATCGGGCGCGCTGATCGGTCGCTCGATTATCGGTGACGGTTCTTCGTTCGATCCCTATGCGACGGTCCGCGGTGACGG
>DASTIY010000251.1:0-2300 GCA_035717085.1 Casimicrobiaceae bacterium
TAGCTCAGTTCGACGATGCCGTTCGCCACGGCGGCCTCGGCGTGATCGCGCGGCACGACCGCGATCCAGTAGCGGCGTTCGTTCATGGTGTCTCCTCGGGATCGTTGCGACGACGAGGAGCGTAGGCGCATGCGAGCGTGGCCGCGATCGGCCAAACGGCCGAGGCGACGACAGGCGCGCCTCTATAATCGTTCGATCCACGGAGGCTACCCATGCATCGGATCGCGGTGATTCCCGGCGACGGCATCGGCAAGGAAGTCGTGCCCGAGGGCTTGCGCGTGCTCGAGAAGGTCGGCGCGAAGTTCGGCATCCCGTTCGAGTTCGTGCATTTCGACTGGAGTTGCGACTACTACGCGGCGACGGGCCGCATGATGCCGGAGGATTGGTTCGAAACGCTGTCCGGCTTCGAGGCGATCTTCTACGGTGCGGTGGGCTGGCCGGCGACGGTGCCCGATCACGTGTCGCTGTGGGGCTCGCTGATCCAGTTCCGGCGGCGCTTCGACCAATACGTCAACCTGCGACCATGCCGCCTGATGCCGGGCATCGCGACACCGCTCGCGAACAGGAAGCCCGGCGACATCGACTTCGTCGTCGTGCGCGAAAACACCGAGGGGGAATATTCGTCGGTCGGCGGGCGACTCTTCGAGGGTACCGAGCGCGAGATCGTGTTCCAGGAGTCGGTGTTCACGCGCAAGGGCGTCGACCGCATCCTGAAATTCGCGTTCGACCTCGCGGCGTCTCGGCCGGCGCGGCATCTCACGTCGGCGACGAAGTCGAACGGCATCTCGATCACGATGCCGTATTGGGACGAGCGCGTGCGCGCGATGGCACCCCGTTACCCGGACGTGCGCGTCGACCAGTTCCACATCGACATCCTGTCGGCGCACTTCGTGCAGCGCCCGCAAATGTTCGACGTCGTCGTCGGCTCGAATCTCTTCGGCGACATCCTCTCCGATCTGGGCCCTGCCGTCTGCGGCACGATCGGCATTGCGCCTTCCGGCAACATCAATCCCGAGCGCACGTACCCGTCGCTGTTCGAGCCCGTTCACGGCTCCGCGCCGGACATCGCAGGGCAGGGCGTCGCGAATCCGATCGGGCAGATCTGGTCGGCCGCGCTGATGCTGGACTTCCTGGGCCACCCCGACGCATCGCACGACGTCGTCGCCGCGATCGAGCGCGTGCTCGCGGATGCGACGGCGCCGCATACGCGCGACATCGGTGGCCGCGCGAGCACGGTCGACGTAGGCAAGGCGATTGCCGCGGCGCTGTGAGCGCCGGCCGGCTGCTATCGAAGTTGTGGCACGATAGCGGCGCGATCGAAACGCGAAGAACAAGATGCTGATCGGCATTCCCCGAGAGACGCGCCAGGGCGAAACGCGCGTCGCCGCGACGCCGGAGACGGTGAAGAAGCTCGGCGCGAGCGGCAAGCACGAGATCGTCGTCGAAGCCGGCGCCGGCCTCGCGAGCAGCCTGCCCGACGACGCCTTCGCGGCCGTCGGCGCGCGCATCGGCAATCGCGACGAAGCGCTCGGCAGCGAACTCGTGCTGAAGGTGCGCGCACCGGCCGGTGACGAACTCGCCGCACTTCGCAGTGGCGCGGCGCTCGTCGGCCTGCTCGATCCCTACGATGCGGCCACGCTCGCGGCCGTCGCGAGCACGGGCGTCACCGGCTTCGCGCTCGAGCGCCTGCCGCGCATCACGCGCGCGCAATCGATGGATGTGCTCTCGTCGCAGGCGAACATCGCCGGCTACAAGGCGGTGATCGTCGCCGCCGACGTCTACGGACGCTTCATGCCGATGCTGATGACCGCCGCCGGGACCGTGAAGGCCGCGCGCGTGCTCGTGCTCGGCGTCGGTGTCGCGGGACTGCAGGCGATCGCCACCGCGAAGCGCCTGGGCGCGGTGATCGAGGCGTCGGATGTACGACCCTCGGTGAAGGATCAGGTGGAATCACTGGGCGGTAAGTGGGTCGACGTTCCGTACGAAACCGACGAGGAGCGCGAGATCGCCGAAGGCGTCGGAGGTTACGCGCGACCGATGCCGGCGTCGTGGATGCAGCGGCAGGCGGCGATCATCGCCGAGCGCTGCAGGCAGGTCGACATCGTCATCACCACCGCGCTGATTCCCGGGCGCCCCGCGCCGCGCCTGGTGAGCGCGCAAACCGTTGCGGCGATGAAGCCAGGGGCGGTCATCGTCGACCTCGCGGTGGAGCAGGGCGGCAACGTCGAAGGCTCGGTGCCGGGGCAGATCGTCGAGGCGGGCGGCGTGAAGATCGTCGGCTTCACGAACCTGCCGGCGCT
>DASTIY010000252.1:0-7050 GCA_035717085.1 Casimicrobiaceae bacterium
GCGGATGGTTGAACGGGGTGATCGCCGAGATCACGCCGAGCAGCGGCTCTCGCAGCGTATAAACCTTACGCGACTTGCCGTGCGGCGTGAGGTCGCAGGAGAAGACCTGGCCGTCGTCCTGGAGCGCCGCATTTCCGGCGAACGTGAAGACGTCGCGGGCGCGACCCACCTCGTAGAGCGAATCCTTCTTGCAGATCCCGCACTCGGCGGTGATGAGGTCCGAGAGCATCGCCGCGCGCGCTGCGATCATTTCCGCCGCGCTGCGGCAGATTTCGTAGCGCTCGTAGCGCGTCAAGGTTGGCTTGTACGCCCGGGCAACGGCAAAGGCGCGGCGAATGTCGTCGACGCTCGCACGCGGGACGGTGCCGACGAGCTCGCCGGTGTAGGGGTTTCGGACCTCCAGCGTGCGCTCGCTCCGCACGCGCTCGCCCGCGATGCGCATCGCTTCGTGCAAAACGTGGTCAGGAGCGGGAACGGGCTTGGCGGCGGTCAGCATCGCGTATCAGCGTGAAGGGCCGCCCCGAGCGCGCCCCCTCGGGGGGCAGCGAGCGGAGCGAGCGTGGGGGGACGTGTCATTGGACCTCATGCAAGGGTTATGCGAGATGGTTGAGCCCGAGATCGAAGGCGTCGAAGTTGCGCCAGCGGCGGTCGGGCAGGTCGGGCGCGGCCCGGTTGGCGATCAGCGGCACACGCTGCTCGGAGATCCCGCCGTGGGAGCGCAACGGGGCATCGAGCTGCGACAGATCATGCGCGCGCTCGCGGCTGCCGATCGCGGTCAGCCGTTCGGAGACGACGACGAGATCGCCGATGCGATCGGCCGGCAATTCGAACCGCTCGCACGCCGCCTCGCGCGTCAGCACGAGATCGATGCCATGGAGCGCCGCGATGCGCGCGCGCACGTCCTCGACCGGAACGCGGCCTTCGACGTACACGGTGGCATATGAGCCGAGCGCACCGTGATGCACCACGTACGGGTCGGTGATCGGCAGGATGACGCGCGTGGCGTGCTCGCCGTACCTGGCGTCGAGCACGTCCTGCAGGAAGACAATGTTCGGGCGGCCGAACGCGTCGGTCTTCGCGCCCATGCCGTGATCTGCGGTCAGCACGATCGCTGCGCCCGCCTGGTCGAGGCGGGCCAGGTAGCGATCGAGCATTGCGGTGAATGCGTTCGCCGCCGGCGTGCCGGGCGCGTGCTTGTGCTGCACGTAATCGGTCGTCGACAGGTACATGATGTCGGGACGCACGCGCTCGAGCAGGGCCGCGCCGGCGGCGAACACGAATTGCGACAGCTCGGCGCTGTACACCGACGGCAACGGCATGCCCGCGAGCCCGAGCGCGTCGTCGATACCGTTCCCGGCCTTCGTCACGCGATCGGCGCGCTCCGCGGAGAAGCAGATGCCCGAGAGCTCGTGGCCCAGGAGGCCGCGCAGCTTGTCCTTGGCGGTGACGACCGCGACGTTCGCGCCGGCGTTCGCGAACGCGGCGAGAATGGTGCCCGCGCGCAGGTACTTCGCGTCGTTCATCATGACTTCTTCGCGCGTCTCGGGATCGAAGAAGAAGTTGCCGCAGATGCCGTGCACCGAAGGCGGCGCGCCGGTCACGATCGACAGGTTGTTCGGATTGGTGAACGACGGCACGACGCAGTCGGCGGTGAGGCAAGTGCCGCGCTCGCGCAGGCTCGCGAGAAACGGCGCGTCCTTCGCCGTGATTGCCTGGCTGATGTAATCCGGCTCGCAACCGTCGACGCACACGACGACGAGCGGGCGCGTCGGCGCGCGATAGCGGCGGCCGTTGACGTCCACGACCGGCGTCACCGCATCACCTTTCGCGTACGCGCCGGCCGCTCGACGCGGTCGTGAACGCGCTCGCGGCTCGACATCGCGTGTTCGTAGAGCGCGCGTCCGGCCGCCGCGGCCTGGCGCTGCGCGATATGGTCGACGATCATGCGGTGCTCGCGCATGGAAACGGGAAGGATGCCGGCCTGCGACAACGAGGCGCGGCGATGCAGGTGCAGCTCGTTGACGAGGCGTCGGTAGAGCATCGTCAGCTTCGGGTTGCCGGCGAGCTCGACGATGCGGTCGTGGAACGCCACGTTCGCCTGGTGATAGCCGTCGACGTTGCCGCCGCCGACCGCGTGCTCCATGCGATCGACGAGCGCGCGCAGCTCGGCGGTTTCGAGCGGCGTCGCGTTCTGCGCGGCGCGGCGGCCGGCGAATTCGTCCAGCACGGCGCGCAGCTCGAAGATTTGATCGGCCTCCTCGATGCCGATCTGGCGAACGAAAACGCCGCGATTCTTCTCGAGCCGGACGAGGCCCGATTCCTCGAGCGCGCGAAAGGCTTCGCGAATCGGACCGCGAGACACGCCGAGCATCGATGCGACGTCGTTTTCGCGCAGCTGGGAGCCGGCAGGGAGGTCCCCGGCGAGGATCATGCGCTCGATCTCGCGCTGCACGAGCATCGGCAGCGAATTCTGCCGGATCAGCGCGATCGGATGGTCGTCGGCGACGGTGCGCTTGGGCGGGGCGACGAGCCGCGGTGCGGCGCCGTCGCGCTGCGGACTCGCGCGCCCCGCGGCCGGGAGCGCGAGCGCGCGCCGACGCGACGGCCGGTTGCGCGACCCGTTCTGCTTCAGCATGTTGCGATTAGACGATGTTGGTTGTAGATTGTCAACAATCCGCGGCGAGGACGCGCGGTAACGCCCGGGCTGCATGCAATGCGACGCGGGCTTAAGATCGCCGCTGGACGACGCCCACGCCGTGAATGGCGCGAGGCGTCCACGATCGATGGTCCCCACTACGGAGGATGGGATGAAGCAGGGACTGCTCAAGGCAGCCGGCGCCCTCGCGCTGGCACTCTTCGCGGGCGCCTCGCTCGCACAATCGAACGTCGTCACGATCTACGCCGCCGACGGCTTAAAGGACGGCAATCCGAGCTGGTTCGGCAACCAGTTCGACGCGTTCACCAAGGCGACCGGCATCAAGATCCAGTACATCGAGGCCGGCTCGAGCGGCGTCGTCGACCGCATCTCGAAGGAGAAGTCGAACACGCAGGCCGACGTGCTCGTCACCTTGCCGCCCTTCATGCAGAAGGCCGCGGCCGAAGGATTGCTGCAACCGTACACGCCCGCGGGCGCCGACAAGCTGAAGGCCGGCGACAAGGATCCGAAGGGCCTGTACGTGGCGATGATCAACAACTTCCCGAACTTCATCTACAACCAGGAGGTCCTGAAGGAAGCGCCGAAGACGTACAGCGATCTTCTCGATCCCAAGTTCAAGAAGAAGATCCAGTACTCGACGCCGGGACAGGCGGGTGACGGAACCGCGTTCATGCTGCAGACGTTCCATGCGTTCGGCAGCAAGGAGGCGGGCCTCGCGTTCCTCGGCAAGCTGCAGGCGAATAACCTCGGACCCTCGGCGTCGACCGGCAAGCTCACCGCGCTCGTCAACAAGGGCGAGATCTACGTCGCGAACGGCGATCTGCAGATGAACCTCGCGCAGATGCGCAACAACCCGAACGTACAGGTCTTCTTCCCCGCCGCGCCGAGCGGCACGCGCTCGGTGTTCCCGCTCCCGTATTACATCGGGCTCGTCAACAACGCGCCGCACGCCGACGCCGGCAAGAAGCTCATCGACTTCCTGATGAGCGAGAAGGCGCAAAGCGAAGTGAGCTCGGTCGCGCAGGGCTTCCCGGTGCGAAGCGACGTGCAACCCACCGACGAGAACTTCAAGAAGCTGAACGCGATGCTGCAAGGCGTCGAGGTGTGGTACCCCGACTGGAACAAGGTTCTGCAGGACCTGCCGGCCGACGTCGCGGCGTACAACAAGGCGATCTCGGGGCAGTGATGCAGGGGGAACTGGCGCAGGCGGCGCCTGCGATGGCGGCGCCGGCTGCGCATGCGCGAGCCGGTGCCGAAGCGAGCAGCGGCATTCGCTTCGAGGACGTCACCGTCGCCTACAACGACGTCGTCGTCCTCGAATCGCTCACGCTCACCGTCAAGCCCGGCGAGATCGTTGCGCTGATCGGGCCTTCCGGCTCGGGCAAGACGACGGCGCTCCGTGCGGTAGCAGGCTTCGTACGGCCGCAGCGCGGCACGATCTCGATCGGCGCGCGCGACGTCACCAACGTCGCGCCGTACGCGCGCAACATCGGCATGGTGGTGCAGAACTACGCGCTCTTCCCGCACATGCGCGCCGAGGAGAACGTCGCGTTCGGCCTGCGCGCGCGCGGCGCGCCGTCCGACGTCATCCGTGAGCGCGTGCCCGAGTGCCTGCGCATGGTCGGCATGGCCAATTATGCGAAGCGCTATCCGCGCGAGCTCTCCGGCGGACAGCAGCAGCGCGTCGCGATCGCGCGTGCGCTTGCGATCAAGCCGCAGGTGCTGCTGCTCGACGAGCCGCTGTCCGCGCTCGACGCGCAGATCCGCCGCTCGATGCTCGACGAGCTCGCGGGACTCCATCGCGAGCTGCCATCGCTCACGGTGCTGTACGTCACGCACGACCAGACCGAGGCGCTGACGCTCGCCGACCACATCGGCATCATGCGCGACGGCAAGCTCGTCGCGTTCGGCGACGCGCAGTCGCTCTATCGCTATCCGCCGAATCGGTTTTCGGCCGAATTCCTCGGTCGCGCCAACTTGTTGCCCGTGTGCGAAGTCGCGTCGACGACGGGTGGCATGGCACGCGTGCGCTTCGGGCACGACGCGCTGATCGCGCGCAACCATCACGGGCTGCCCGAAGGAGGCGAGTGTCTGCTCTGCGTGCGCCCGCACGAGCTGCGGCTCTCACCGGCCGATGCGATCGGCAACATGCTGTCCGGCATCGTACGCGGCGTGCAGTGGCAGGGCGACATGCAAAACGTCGAGCTCGACGTCGGCGGGCACGTGCTGCGCCTCGCGTGCGCGCCGATGCACTCGCCGCCGCATCCGGGCGCGTCGCTCACCGTTCACTTCAGCGCGTCGGAGGCGACGCTCGTCCCCGAGCAATCGTTGCGTGGCTGAACTCGCGCTCGCGCTCCCGGGGCAGGGGAGCACCGGCTCCCGCCGCATGTGGGTACTGCCGCCGCTGCTGATCCTCGCGGCGCTGTTCTTCTTTCCGCTCGCGCTGATCGTGCGCCAGGCGCTCGGCGGCGAAGGCGCGGCGTTGTCGCTGCATCACTTCTTCGAGGTGCTCGGCTCGCGGATGTTCGTCGACGGGCTGCGCAATACGGTGGTGATCGCGCTCTCCGCGACGGCGGGCTGCCTCGTGCTGGGCTTCGTGCTGTCGGTGTTCATCGCGTTCACGCCGTTTCCGGGCGCGACGATCATCGCGCGACTGATCGACACGTTCATCGCGCTGCCGACGTTCCTCGTCGCGCTGTCGTTCACGTTCATCTACGGCTCGGCGGGCATGCTGAACGAGTCGCTGATGGCATTGATGCACCGCGACCTGCCGCCGGTCGACTTCCTCTATTCGCAGTGGGGCGTCATCCTGTCCGAAGTCACCGTGTACACGCCGTTCGTGATGCGGCCGCTGCTCGCTGCATTCTCGCTGATCGAGCCCGCGCAGCTCGAAGTGGCGAGCAGCCTGGGCGCGCGGCCGCTGCGCATCGTGTCGCGGATCATCCTGCCGGCCGCGTTGCCGGCCCTCGTCGCCGGCGGAAGTCTCTGCCTGCTGCTGACGGTCAACGAATTCGGGATCGTGCTCTTCATCGGCGCGAAGGACGTCATCACGCTGCCGCTGCTCATCTACGACAAGGCGATCCAGCAATTCGACTACACGACGGCGTGCGTGATCGCGGTCGTCAACGTCGCGCTGTCGCTCGCGCTGTACTCGCTGTACCGCTTCGTCGTCGCGTATTTCGGAGGCCGCCGTGCTGGTCTGGTCTAGGTCCGCGCGCACGGCGACGGCCGTTACCGCGCTGGTCCTGTTCGCGGTTCTCTATGGACTGCCGATCGCGGTGATCGCGCTGGCGAGCTTCGCCGGGCAGTGGAACGGCGTACTGCCGAGCAAGCCGACGCTCGAGCACTACGTGAACGCGATGCACGGCGACTCGCTCGAGAACCTGCACGTGAGCGTGATGACCGGCTTGATCGCGAGCCTGATCGCGCTCGCGTCCGGCACCTGGGCGGCGCTGTCGCTGCGCGTACAGCCGCGAACCGCGAAGCGCGTGCTCGACGCCGTGTTCTTCATTCCGAGCGCGGTGCCGTCGGTGTCGGTCGGCCTCGGACTTCTCGTGGCCTTCAGCCGGCCGCCGGTGCTGCTGAACGGCACCACGATGATCGTCATCATCGCGCATTTCGTGCTGATTTCGGCGTTCACCTACGGCAACGTGTCGGCGGGGCTCGCCCGCTTGCCGGCCGACTTCGAGCAAGTCGCGGAGAGCCTCGGCGCGCGGCCGTTCTACCGACTGCGCCGCGTGACGCTGCCGCTGATCACGCCGTACTTGATCGCGGCGTTCAGCCTGAGCTTCGCGCTGTCGATGGGTGAGCTCGGCGCGACGGTGATGGTCTATCCGCCCGGCTGGGTGACGATGCCGGTCGGCATCTTCGCGCTCTCCGACCGCGGTGCGATCTTCGACGCGGCCGCCCTCACGATGGTGCTCGCGATCACGACCGCGATCGTCCTGATCGGCCTCGCGCGGCTGCCCACGCGCGCGGCGGCTCGCTGATTGGTGCATCGAACGCATTCAACACAATTAAACGAGGAGTCGACATGGCGAACGTAAGCCGCGACCCGATCCTGCTCACGCCCGGCCCGTTGACGACGGCGCTGTCGACGAAGGTCGCGATGCTGCGCGACTGGGGATCGTGGGATTCCAACTTCAACGCGATCACCGCGAGCGTGCGCACCCAGGTGCTCGACGTCGTATCGGGCCACGCGACGCACGTATGCGTGCCGCTGCAAGGCAGCGGCACGTTCTCCGTCGAAGCCGCGGTGAACACGCTCGTGCCACGCGACGGCCATTTGCTCGTGCTCGTCAACGGCGCGTACGGCAAGCGGCTCGTCAGGCTGGCCCAGATGATGGGCCGGCGCGTGTCGACGTTCGAGACGGCCGAGGACGTGCCGACGACCG
>DASTIY010000253.1:0-7184 GCA_035717085.1 Casimicrobiaceae bacterium
CTCGAAGGCATGCTCGCGTCGCTGATCGAGCGAAGTGCGCCCAGAAAGCGCTTCCTGCGCTGGATCACTGTGGCGCACGGCCGCTCGGTACGGCTCATCCCCGTCAACGACATCTGCTACTTCCAGGCGGACAACAAGTACACGCTCGTGGTGACGCCGACGGCACAGTCGCTCATCAACAAGCCGATCCGCGAGCTTCTCGAGGAGCTCGATCCCGATACCTTTCTCCAGGTGCATCGCGGAACCATCGTCAACGTCAACGCCATCGCGGCCGTGCATCGCGACCTGCGCGGCCGGTGTGAAGTGCAACTCAAGGGACGCAGCGAAGCACTTCAGGTGAGTGCCTCGTACGCGCATCTGTTCCGGCAGATGTAGGCGGCGCCGCGCGTTCCGCGCCGTCGTGTTCGTCGGTCGACACGCAAGCTCGCACCGCGATTTTCGAGGTTCGTCGCCCTCCCCTTGAGACGTCGGCTGCCTTTTTCGTAACGTGCCGACACGACAAAAAGACAGGTAAGCTTTATGTCACCGAGCTAACCGGACGCATCGTCGCGATCCCGCTCCAGTAACGAGCGACGTCCGGGCGCCGGACGTCGTCATCCACGAGGGAGATCCACCATGCATGGCACACGTGCGCGCGTCACCGCAACGCTGGCGGCCCTTGCATTCGCGCTGTTCACCGCGCCCGCCTTCGCCACGTTTCACCTCTATCGCATCCAGCAGATCTATTCCAACGCCGACGGGACGATCCAGTTCGCCGTGCTGAAGGAATCGTTCGGCGCGGACGGGGAAAACCTGTGGAAGGACCACGCCATCTCGAGCGGTGGTCCGGGTGGCGTGCAAACGTTCGTCTTCCCGAACAACCTTCCCCGATTCGCGACGGCGAACACTTACGTGCTGGTCGCCACCGAAGGCTTCAAGGCCCTCGGCATCGTCACCCCGGATTTCGTCGTGCCCAATCACTTCTTCACGATCGGCCCGGGGAACCTCAACTTCGCCGACGTCGACTTCATCTCCTATGCGGGGCTGCCGACCGATGGCGTGAGCGCGCTGGATCGCAATAAGAACGCCGTGCCCAACGTGGCGAGGAACTTCGCCGGGCAAAGCGCTTCGGTCACCGCCGCCATGGCGGGCGCCGGTGGCGCCGTCGCGAAGAACTACCAGGGGCTGTGGTGGAACGCGCCCGCCGATTCCGAATCGGGGTGGGGCATCAACCTCACGCACCAGGGCGACATCATCTTCGCGACGTGGTTCACCTACGACACCGCGGGCAAGGCGTGGTGGGTCGCGATGACCGCGAACAAGACCGCCGACGCGACGTACAGCGGCGTGCTGTTCGATGCGGCCGGTCCCGCGTTCAGCGCCGTGCCTTTCGACTCGACGAAGTTCAAGCCGACGGCCGTCGGCAATGGGACGCTTCACTTCACCGACGAGAACAACGGCACGTTCAACTACACCGTCAACGGCGTCACGCAGGCGAAGACGATCACGCGGCAGTCGTTCGGGCCGCTGCCCACCTGCCTGTCGGCGACGCAAGTCAATCCGGTGGCCGCGACCAACTACCAGGACTTGTGGTGGAACGCGCCTGCCGACTCGGAGTCCGGCTGGGGTATCAATCTCACGCACCAAGGCGACGTGATCTTCGCAACGTGGTTCACGTACGACGCCGCCGGCAAGTCGTGGTGGCTGGCGATGGCCGCCACGAAGACGGCCACCGCGACATACAGCGGCGACCTCTTCGACGCCACCGGCCCCGCGTTCAGCGCCGTTCCCTTCGACTCGTCCAAGTTCAAGCCGACGGGCGTCGGCAAAGGAACGCTGCATTTCACCGACGGGAGCAACGGAACGTTCAGCTACACGGTGAACGGCACGACACAGACGAAGACGATCACGCGTCAGGTGTTCGCGACGCCGACGACGGTTTGCCAATGAGGGCGACGGGGTCGCCGCGTGGAACGCGCGGCATCCCCATCGACCGTCGCCGATTCATTCGCAGCCTGAGCGCGGGCGTCGCCGGCCTCGTCGTCGGGTGTGGAAGGCAGTCGGGCGGCAGCGAGGCGACGTCGAGCATCGACGCCGTTACCCCGCGCCTCGCGCCCGGACAGCCGCTGCCCGTGCTGCCGGTCCTTCGCAACGAAAGTGGCGAGGTTTCGCGATTCGCCGCGACGCTCGTCACGTCACGCGACGACGTGCCGGTGATTGCCGGCCACGGCACGACGCTCGCGCGCTACAACGGACATTCGCCGGGACCCCTGATCGAGCTGGTCGAAGGCCAGCGGGTGCGCGTCGAGCTCGACAATCGATTGCCGCAGGCGACGACGATCCATTGGCACGGCTTGCCGGTGCCGGCCGACCAGGACGGCAATCCGATGGATCCGGTCGCGGCGGGGGCAAGGCACGTGTACGAGTTCGATGTGCCCGCCGGCACGGCGGGCACGTACTGGTATCACCCGCATCCGCACGACGCGACCGCATCGCAGGTCGCGGAGGGACTCGCAGCGCCGCTCGTCGTGCGCGCCGTCGACGATGCGCTCGCGCACATCCCCGAGGTGCTGATGTTCATCACGGGCATCACCCTCGATGCGAATGCGCAGATTGCCGCGGACGACGCGATCGACTGGACGATCGGACGCCAGCGCGACCTGCTGCTCGTCAACGGCGCGCGACTGCCCGTGCACGCGGTGGCGCCGGGCACCACCGAACGCTGGCGCATCTTCAACGCGACTGCGGCGATTCATCTCAAGCTCGCGCTCGAAGGCCACACGTTCACGCTCGTGGGCACCGACGGCGGCCTGCTCGCAGAACCCATCGCGGGCTTGACCGAGTATCTGCTCGCCCCCGCGCAGCGCGTCGAATTGATCGTGCAGGCGAACGCGGCGCCCAACGGCCGCTATCGCCTGCGCGCGCTGCGCTACACCACCGACCTCATGGGGATCGGCACGTACTCCGACCAGGATGTCATGACGGTCGAAACGACCAACGCGTTGCCTGCTACCCCGGTGGCCGTTCCGGCCAAGCTACGGCCCATTGCCGACCTCGGACCTTCGGTTGCACGCGTCGACATCTCGTTCGACGAGTTCGATGTCTGCACGAGCAAGGGCGCGAAGCGCACGTTCCTGATGAACGGGCGCATGTTCGACATCAATCGCGTCGATGTCGTCAGCGAGGTCGATCAGGTCGAAACGTGGAACGTGGTGAACAACACGACGATGGCACATCCATTCCACATCCACGGCACGCAATTTCAGCTCGTGTCGCGAACGTTCGGCACCGAAACGACGCCCGCACCGTACCTCGCGTGGATCGACACGGTGCTCGTGCCGCCCGGTCAGACGGCCACGATCAAGGTCAGGCATTCGCTGCCGGGTAAACGGATGTTCCACTGCCACATCCTGCAACACGAGGACAACTGCATGATGGCCATTCTCGACGTGCGACCCGCATCGAGCTGATGCGCCATCGAACCATCACGACGCATCAGGGAGAAATGGCATGAGCTGTCGACGGCACGTCGCCGCCATTCTGGCGGCACTCGTCCTTGCGCTCGCAACGTCCGTCGCATGGGCCGCCGGTGTCGAGCGCAACTACCAGGGCCTGTGGTGGAACGCGCCGGCCGATTCCGAATCGGGATGGGGCATCAACTTCGCGCACCAGGGCGACATCATCTTCGCGACGTGGTTCACGTACGACGCGAACGGCAAGGCGTGGTGGCTCGCGATGACGGCGAACAAGACGGCCGACGCGACCTACAGCGGCGTGCTCTTCGATGCAACGGGACCCGCCTTCAGCGCGGTGCCGTTCGACTCGTCGAAGTTCAAGCCCGCTGCGGTGGGTAACGGGACCCTGCAGTTCACCGACGAGAACAACGCGACGTTCAGTTATACGGTCAACGGCATCACGCAGACGAAGTCGATCACCCGCCAGGTGTTCGGCGTGGTACCGACATGCATGTCGGCGGCGAAGCTCGATCCGGTGACGGCCACCAACTACCAGGACTTGTGGTGGACTTCACCCGCCGGGTCAGAGTCCGGTTGGGGCATCAACCTCACGCATCAGAGCGACGTCATCTTCGCGACATGGTTCACGTACGCTTCCGACGGCACGCCGATGTGGCTGTCGGTGAGCGCCTTCAAGACCGCCGATCGCACCTACGCGGGCGACCTGGCGCGCACGACCGGTCCCGCCTTCAACTCCGTGCCGTTCAACTCGAAGGGCGTCAGCTATACGAAGGTCGGCACCGCGACGTTCACGTTCACGAGCGGCAATCAGGCCACGTTTACCTATTCGGTCGACGGCATTACCCAGACCAAGGCGATCATCCGCGAAGTGTTCGTCGCGCCCGGCACCGTGTGCACGACCGCGCCGGTCGACACGTCGACGGCGAAGGGTATCTGGACGGGCGCGACGAACCTGAACGAGAGCGCGTTTGCGCTCGTGCTCGACGACGGGCGCTTCGAGTTCGTCTACGCGAAGGCCGGTACGTCGGACGACATCAACGTGGTCATCGGTACCGCGAGCACGAACGGCGGGACGCTGTCCTCAGCCGATTCGACGAGTTATCCGATCGCGCAAACCGCCGAAGCGACCGGATTCGCCGCGCCCGCATCCGTAACCGGGACGATCGTTCCCGGCGGTAACCTGAACTTCACGGTTGCGACGCCCGTTTCGACGCGCAGTTTCGCAGGAAGCTTCGTGCAGGGCAGCGACCAGGCGCCGAGCCTGGCCGACCTCGCCGGAAGCTACAGCGGAGCGACGGGCCACGTCGGTGGCCGGCGCGACGCGAGCATGACAATCGATGCGGCTGGCAACGTGCGGGGGTCCAACGACGCCCTTTGCGCCTTCGTCGGGACGGTCACGCCGCGCCCCGCCGTTCGCGCGTTCGACTGGACGATCCACGCGAACAATCTCAATTGCATCTTCGGACGCGGTCCGATTTCCGGCATCCTCTATTACGACCAGACGACGGGACGACTGCATGCGTTCGCACCGTTCCAGGACAGCGCGGGTGGCGCAGACCAGTACTTCTTCGTCGGCACGAAGAGCAACCGTTGATCGCCCCACGGAAATTCCCGCTTGACGGCCGACGCGGCCCTCGCCGCCTATTCGGAACTCGTGACCGTGGTGTAAAAAAGGGCCGGACAGCATTTGCTGCCCGGCCCTTTGAAGCGGTACGACGCGTCGCTTACGCGGCGTCGGCCGAGACCTCCGACGGCGTCGCCGCCGCCGGCGCTTCTTCCGCCGTCACCGCGGGCTCCGGTCCCAACAGCTTCTGACGGCGCCGCGCGTTGTGATACGCGAGGCCCGTGCCCGCCGGGATGAGACGCCCGACGATCACATTCTCCTTGAGACCGCGCAGGTCGTCGCGCTTGCCCATGATCGCCGCTTCGGTGAGCACGCGCGTCGTTTCCTGGAACGAGGCCGCCGAGATGAACGAATCGGTCGAGAGCGACGCCTTGGTGATCCCGAGCAGCATGTGCTCGTAGTTCGCCGGCTCCTTCGTCTCGTCGTTTCGCACCTTGTCGTTCTCGTCGAGCAGATCCGAGCGCTCGACCTGCTCGCCCTGGATGAACCGCGTGTCGCCCGGGTTTTGCACCTGCACGCGCCGCAGCATCTGGCGCACGATCACTTCGATGTGCTTGTCGTTGATCTTCACGCCCTGCAGCCGGTACACGTCCTGCACTTCGTCGGTGATGTAGCGCGCGAGCGCCTCGACACCGAGCAGCCGCAGAATGTCGTGCGGATCCGCAGGACCGTCGACGATCATCTCGCCCTTGTTCACCACCTGGCCGTCGTGCGCGGTGACGTGCTTGTCCTTCGGGATCAGGTACTCGTGCGCGACACCGTCGAGGTCGGTGATGACCAGACGCTGCTTGCCCTTCGTATCCTTGCCGAACGACACCGTGCCGGTGACTTCCGCCAGCGTGCCGGCGTCCTTCGGCGCACGCGCCTCGAACAGTTCCGCCACACGCGGCAGACCGCCCGTGATGTCGCGCGTCTTCGACGTTTCCTGCGGCACGCGGGCGAGCACTTCACCCACCGCCACGGGCTGCCCGTCCTTCACCGTGATGATCGAGCCCAGCTGGAACGTGATGTTCACCGGCAGGTCGGAGCCCGCGATGCGGATCTCCTCGCCGCTCGCATCGAGCAGCTTCACCTGCGGGCGCACGCCCTTGGCCGACGTGCCGGCGCGGCGCTTCGGATCGATGACGACGAGCGTGGACAGCCCCGTCACTTCGTCGACCTGCTTCGCCACCGTCACGCCTTCCTCGACGTTCTCGAACTTCACCGTGCCGGCGTACTCGGTGATGATGGGTCGTGACGTCGCGTCCCACTGCGCGAGCACCTTGCCCGCGCGCACCGCGTCGCCGTCCTTGACCTGCAACGTGGCGCCGTACGGCACCTTGTGGCGTTCGCGCTCGCGGCCGTTGTCGTCGTAGATCATCACTTCGCCCGAGCGCGCGATCACGACGAGCTCGCCCTTGGCGTTGGTGACGTAGCGCATCGTCGGCGAGAAGCGCACCGTACCGGCCGACTTCGACTCGACCTGCGAGGCCGCCGCCGTCCGGGACGCCGCGCCGCCGATGTGGAACGTGCGCATCGTGAGCTGCGTCCCCGGCTCGCCGATCGACTGCGCCGCGATGACGCCCACCGCTTCGCCGACGTTGACGAGATGGCCGCGGCCGAGGTCACGTCCGTAGCATGCGGCGCACAAGCCGTAGCGCGTGTCGCAGGTGAGCGGCGTGCGCACCTTGACTTCGTCGATGCCGAGCGTTTCGATGCGCTCGACCTCGTCTTCGCCGAGGAGCGTGCCTGCTTCGTACAGCGTCTCCTGCGACTCCGGATTGACGATGTCGGACGCGGCGACGCGACCGAGGATGCGCTCGCGCAGCGGCTCGATGACCTCGCCGCCTTCGACCAGCGCCTTCATCGCCACGCCGTTGCGCGTCTGGCAATCGTCTTCGGTCACCACGAGGTCCTGCGTCACGTCGACGAGGCGGCGCGTCAGGTAGCCCGAGTTCGCGGTCTTCAACGCGGTGTCGGCGAGACCCTTCCGTGCGCCGTGCGTGCTGATGAAGTACTGCAGCACGTTCAGGCCCTCGCGGAAGTTCGCCGTGATCGGCGTTTCGATGATCGATCCGTCCGGCTTCGCCATCAGGCCGCGCATGCCGGCGAGCTGCCGGATCTGC
>DASTIY010000254.1:0-25549 GCA_035717085.1 Casimicrobiaceae bacterium
TTCGCGTATTTCTCGAGCAGGACCTCCTCGGAGATCGCTTGCGCGGGCAGTGCGGGGACGGACGGGCGGAGGAGCTTCGGATCTTCTGATTTCATCGGCGGGGAGGAGAGCGGGCAGGGTGCCTCAGCTTGGCGACATTACAGGATGCGCCCGTTCTCAGGAATTGATCTTCGTCAGCATGGCGGAACCGCTCGCGTCAGCCGCAGCAGCGATTGCCCTTGGTTGACCGCGGCGCGGACTTCGTTCCCTGCGAGCCGCAGCACGTCGACGCTTCGTTCGAAGATGGCGACGGTGTGTCGGATGCGCAACAGCCCGCGGTCGCGGCCACGTTGCCAGAGGACGATGCCATATCCGGCGCATCGAGGGGCTTGACCGCCCTGACGAAGGCACTCACGAACTTGCGGTCGACCTGCGACGCGATCGCATCGGCGTCGACGCCTTCGGCCGTCAGGAACGCGCGTGCGTCGTCCATCCCGTATTCACGCGTCACCTCGATTCCGATCGCGTCGAATCCTGCCGCTTCGAGCTTGCGCGTGTACTCGGCGTCGGAGAGCGCGCCGGCGACGCAACCGCTCCACAGTTCCATGTTCCGGCGAATCGCCGCCGGCACCTCGCCGCGCACGACGACGTCGGACACCGCGAATCGTCCTCCGGGGCGCAGCACGCGGAACGCTTCCTTCAGCACGCGATCCTTGTCGCCCGACAGGTTGATGACGCAATTCGAGATGATCACGTCGACGGAATTCGCCGGCAGCGGAATGTTCTCGATCTCGCCCTTCAGGAAGTGCGCGTTCGCGAGCCCGCTCTTGCGCCGATTCTCCTGCGCGAGCGCGAGCATCTCGTCGGTCATGTCGAGGCCGTAGGCGACGCCGGTCGGGCCGACGCGGCGCGCCGAGAGCAGGACGTCGATGCCGCCGCCCGAACCGAGGTCGAGCACCGTTTCGCCGGGTTTCAATTCGGCGAGCGCGGTGGGGTTGCCGCAGCCGAGCGACGCGGCGAGGGCGGCCTCCGGCAATGCGTTCGCTTCGCCCGCGTCGTACAGGTTCGAGGTGATGGGATCGCAGCCGCTCGCGGTGTTGCCGCAGCAGCCCTTTTCGGCGCCTGCACGAACCCGTCGCGCTGCCGCGGCGTAGGTCTCGCGCACCACTTCCTTCACGTCGTTTTCGATCGTTCGCGAGTGTGTCATGGACTTCTCCTTCGGGAAGTTGCCGGTGCGCGCTTGACTGCGCGGGCCCGGCGGGGTTCGATGTCCGGTGCGCACGTGGATACGCACTCGGATCCGCAACGCATGCGGCAGCAGTTTTCGGTGAGGTAGGCGATCAGCGCGTTCATCGCGTCGAAGTCGGCGGTGTAGACGATGAAGCGTCCCTGCTGGGCGGGACGGATCAGCGATGCGCGGGTCAATTCCTTCAGGTGGAACGAGAGCGTCGGCGCGGCGACGTCGAGGCGTTCGGCGAGGACGCCCGGCGTGAGTCCCGCTGGTCCGGCTTCCACGAGAAGGCGGAACAGCGAGAGGCGCGTCTCCTGCGCGAGCGCGGCCAGTTGCGAGACGACGTCGGTATGGCGGCCAGTTTTCATGTTTCTAATATTATCGAATCGTTGGCCGGAAATCAACACTCCCGCTTTTGAGCCGAACCTGGCGACGCGACTCGGTGAGGACGGAAGCTAAGCGAGAAGCTCGAAGTCCGGGAGCTTGGCCGCCGCCTTGTCGAAGGTGACGATGGTGTCAGCGCCCTTCGCGACTGCGATCGCCCCGATGAGTGCGTCGCTGAAGTCGGCAGCGGACGCCCGCCACGCGCGCAGCGCCTTCCAGACCAACTCCGCCGACTCGACTACGATTTGCCGGGTTCCGAGCAGCGCTTCTACCACCGCGGAAATGCGGGCCGGGTCGGCTGCATAGCACTCGGCGAGCACCCAGCCGATTTCGCAAAGGGTGACGACGCCGATGAAGCCGGGATTGTCCGCTGAAAGCGTGCGTTCCATCAGCCGCGTCGCTGCAGCGGCCTGACGGGGCTCGTCCTGGACGATGTAGCGAACGACGACGTTGGTGTCGAGTCCGATCACCGTTTCGACACGGCGCGCGCGACAGCCCGCTTCATCGCGTCGACCGTCACCGGCTTCGGCGGCTTGGGGACCAGCCCCTTGAGGTGCTTGATGTCGCGCGTCGCCGCAATCACCTTGTAGACGCCGTCGGGCTCGGCGACGAACTCGACCCGGTCGCCCGTACCGACGCCGAGCGCGTCGCGCACTTCCTTGGGGATCGTTATCTGTCCCTTGCTCGTGATCGTTGCGGTCACCATGCCTTACTATAAAGTAAGGAACCACGCGAAGTCAAGGAGGCGGCGCCCGCGGTACTGGTAGTCTCTCGCGCCGGCGACTGCTAAAACTCCCTCGCGCGCGCGTGAGGCCAGCGTAGAAGAAGTCGTGATGATGGCCGATACTATGGGCTAAACAGTCCCAGTGGCGGCATCAATGACTTGGCTTATTACCAAATATCTCATTACTGCCGCAGTCGTGGTACTCGTTTCGGAGGTTGCGAAGCGTAGCGACAGGCTTGGGGCACTCATCGCGGCGCTACCGCTCGTCACGGTATTAGCACTCATCTGGCTTCATCTCGAACATCAGCCAGAAACGAAGGTTGCCAACCACGCGTGGTACACGTTCTGGTACGTGCTTCCCACGCTTCCAATGTTTCTGGCTTTCCCCGCACTGCTGACTAGGATCGGCTTTTGGCCAGCGTTGCTCGCTTGTGTCGTCATCACGGCGCTTTGCTTCGGACTACTGGCGCTCGTCGGACGTAGGTACGGCATCGAACTCCTTTAGGCCCGTTGGGCGAATTTTTGTAACTAGCACATCCGCAAACTAGACCAGTACCGCGCCCGCAGTGCATCGACTCACAGCAGGTTCTTGTACCACCGGCCGTCCTTCATGATGCCGGCGATGCGTTCTCCCTGGTTCTGCAGCACGCCGAGGTCGCGGAAGGGATCGCCGTCGACGACCAGCAGATCGGCGTAGGCGCCGGGCACGAGCTCGCCGAGGTCGCCCTCGCGTTGCACGATCTGCGCATTGACGATCGTCGCCGACCGGATCACCTCGTGCGGCGGCATCGCTTCCGCGCGAATCAGGAATTCACGACACTGCTCGTCCTGCAGCGCACCCAGCAGATCGGTGCCGAAGCCGATGCGCACGCCCGCGCTGCGGCACAGTTCCAGCGAGCGCAGGCCCGCTTCGAGCACGATCTCGTTCTTCTGCAGGCTGTACGGGGTGAGGCCGTAGTCCGGACCGCGGCGCTGCAGGCATTCGTAGGTCACGAGCGTCGGCACCATGTACGCGCCGCGCTCGGCCATGCGCCGCGCGACCGCGTCGTCGACGAGATTGCCGTGCTCGATCGTGCGCACGCCGCAGTCGACGGCCCGACCGATCGCCGCCGCCGAATACGCGTGCGCCATCACGTACGTGCCCCAGCTCGTCGCCTGCTCGACCGCCGCCTCGATCTCGTCGACGCGGAATTGCAGGCTTTCGAGCGGATCGCTCTGCGACGCGACGCCACCCGACACCATTACCTTGATCTGGTCGGCGCCCTTGCGCAGCTCGTCGCGAACCGCCTTCAGCATCTCCGGCACGCCGTCGGCGATGCGGCTCAGGTAAGCGAGGCCCGAGCAGCACGAGCACTCGAACGCCGTCTGCGTGCGTTTGCGAAAATCGGCGTGACCGCCAGTCTGGCTGATCGGCATGCCGGAGACGAAAAGGCGCGGCCCGTCGACGAGACCTTGCTCGATCGCCGCCTTCATCCCGTAGTCGCTGCCGCCGGCGTCGCGGACCGTCGTGAAGCCGCGCATCAGCATGCGGCGTGCCGCGACGGCGGCCTTGGTCGTCAGCAGCGTGAGCGGCATTCCGTCGAGCAGGCCGATGTTCACTTCGGCGAGGAAGAAGTGGACATGCGCGTCGATGAGGCCCGGCATCAGCGTTCGGCCGCGCAGGTCGACGCGCGTGGCCGACTGCGTTGCGATCGGCCGATCCGACACTTCCCTCACGCGGTTGCCTTCGACGAGCACTTCCACGCCTTCGCGCAGCTCGGGCGCGCGCGGATCGAGGAAGCGGCCGCCGGAAAACAGATACGCTGTCATCGTCGTCCCTCCATGGGTGCGATCTTGCCACGTTGAGCGCCACCTCTGACACGTGTCAGAGGAGTGTCAGAGGAGTGTCAGAGGAGTGTCAGAGGAGTGTTAATGTAGGTGAATGAAGACAGTACGCGTCGTCGATTCGCATACCGCGGGCGAGCCCACCCGCGTCGTCGTCGAAGGAGGGCCCGACCTCGGCACCGGCGATCTCGCGTCGCGGCGCGAGCGCTTTCGTCGGGAGTTCGACCATTTCCGCTCGGGCGTCATCGACGAGCCGCGCGGCTCGGACGTGATCGTCGGCGCGCTCCTGTGCGAGCCGGTCGATCCGACGTGCGCGGCCGGCGTCGTCTACTTCAACAACGTGGGCGTCATCGGCATGTGCGGCCACGGCACGATCGGCCTCGCGGTGACCCTCGCGCATCTGGGGCGCATCGGTCGCGGCGTGCATCGGATCGAAACGCCGGTCGGTGTCGTCAGCGTCGAACTGCATGACGGGCATCGCGCGACCGTCGCGAACGTGCCGAGCTATCGACACGCGCACGACGTGGTCGTCGACGTGCCCGGTTACGGCGAGGTGAAGGGCGACGTCGCGTGGGGCGGCAACTGGTTCTACCTCGTCGAGTCACCCGGTATCGAGATCGTGCCGGCGAACATCGACGAGCTCACCACGTTCTGCGAGCGCGTGCGGGCGAGCCTCACGGCGAACTTCATCGCCGGTGACGACGGCGCGGAGATCGATCACGTCGAGGTGTATACGCCGCTCGCCGACGCGCGCGGCTCGCGCAATTTCGTGCTTTGCCCGGGCGACGCGTACGACCGCTCGCCATGTGGCACGGGAACGAGCGCGAAGGTCGCGTGCCTGCACGCGCGTGGTGAGCTTGCGCCCGGCGAGCTTTGGCGGCAGGAGAGCGTGATCGGAACGGTGTTCGAGGCGACGTACGCGCGCGGCGAGCACGGACGCGTGCTGCCGCGCATCACGGGCAGTGCGTACGTCACCGCGGAGTCGACGCTGATCTTCGACGAGGACGACCCGCTGCGCTTCGGCATTACCGCGGCGTGAACAGGGTCGTCGTCATCGGCGGCGGCGTCGTCGGCCTGTGCGTCGCGCTCATGTGCGCGGAGAAGGGGCACCGCGTCGTCGTCGTCGAGCGCGGGGCCGCGGATCGCGACGAAGGCTGCTCGTTCGCCAACGCCGGCATGGTCGTGCCGAGCCACGTCGTGCCGCTCGCGAGTCCGGGCATGGTCGCGCTGGGGCTGCGCTGGATGGGGAACCCCGAGAGTCCGTTCCATTTGAAGCCGCGCGCGAGCATCGACCTCCTCGACTGGGGATGGAAGTTCTGGCGCGCCTGCACGCCCGAGCACGTACGGCGAGCCGCGCCGCTGCTGCGCGATCTGCACCTCGCGAGTCGTGCGTGCTACGCGCAGTGGGCCGCGCAGTGGGACGTGCCGTTCGGGCTCGTCGAAAGCGGAATGCTCGTGCTGTGCAACACCGAGCACGGGCTCGACGAGGAGGCGCACGCCGCGGCGTTCGCGCGCGACCTCGGCATGCCGGCCGAGGTCCTCACACCCCAGCAGGTCGCGACGATCGAGCCCGACATCCGTCTATCGATCACCGGCGCCGTTCATTTCCCGCGCGACGCGCGGCTCGTCCCGGCGCAGCTCATGCGCGCGCTGCAACGTGAAACGCAGCGCCGCGGCGTCGAATTGCGTCACGGCGCGAACGTTCGGGTCTTTCGCACCCGCGGCTCGCGCATCGAAGCCGCCGAGACGGGCGACGGCGTCGTCGCGGGCGACGAGTTCGTGCTCGCGGCGGGCGTGTGGTCGTCGCAACTCGCGCGCACGCTCGGCGTGTCGCTGCCGATGCAATCGGGCAAGGGGTACAGTCTCACCGTGAAGAAGCCGCCGGGGACGATGCGAACCTGCGCGATCCTCAGCGAGGCGCGCGCGGCGGTGACGCCGATGGGCACGTCGCTTCGCTTCGGCGGCACGATGGAGATCACCGGCTTCGACGAAACGATCGAGCCCGTGCGCATTCGCGGGATCGTGAAAGCGATGCACGATTACTTTCGCGACGTCACGCCGAACCTCTTCGCGAGTGCCGCGATTCGCGCGGGCCTGAGGCCGTGCTCGCCCGACGGGTTGCCGTACATCGGACGCTTCGGGCAGTACGGCAATCTTTCCGCCGCGACGGGCCATGCGATGATGGGCGTCAGTCTCGCGCCGGTGACGGGCATGCTGGTCGCGCAGGTGCTGTCCGGCGAAGCGACGTCGATCGCCATCGACGCCTTGTCGCCCGATCGCTACGCGAACCGGCGCGCCGCGCCGCTGGCCGGCAACGGCAGGCAGGCCCTTGCGTCGGAGGCTCGCGCAACCGGGGTCGGACCGGAGGCCTGATCCCGATACCGAGGACGAAACATGAACGTGCACTGGCAGGGGGTGATTCCGGCGCTCACCACGCCCTTCGATGCGAGCGATCGCGTCGACGAAGGATTTCTGAACGAACATGCGCGCTGGGTCGTCGAGCACGGTTGCACGGGCCTCGTGCCGATCGGCTCGCTCGGCGAATCGGCGACGCTGAGCGGCGCCGAGAAGCGGCGCGTGCTCGAAATATGCGTCGCGGCGGTCGGCGATCGCGTGCCGGTGATTCCCGGCATCGCCGCGTTGAGCACGGCCGAAGCGGTCGCGCTCGCGGAGGACGCGAAGGCGATCGGCTGCAGCGGTTTGATGGTGCTGCCGCCGTACGTCTACAGCACCGACTGGCGCGAGATGAAGGCGCACGTGCGCGCGGTGATCGCCGCGACCGATCTGCCGTGCATGCTCTACAACAACCCGGTCGCCTACAAGACCGATTTCGTGCCGGCGCTCATCGCGGAGATCACCCGCGAGTTGCCCAACCTGAAGGCGGTGAAGGAATCGAGCACCGACGTTCGGCGCACCACGGCGATTCGCGCGCTGCTCGGCGGGCGCATCAGCGTACTGTGCGGCGTCGACGACGCGATCGTCGAGGCGATCGGCGCCGGTGCGCTTGGCTGGATCGCGGGCCTCGTGAACGCATTTCCGGCGGAATCGGTCGCGCTCTACCGCGCCGCGGTCGACGGTGACGACGAGGACGCGTTCGCGCTCTACCGCTGGTTCCTGCCGCTGTTGCGCATGGATACGGTGCCCAAGTTCGTGCAGCTCATCAAGCTCGCGCAGGAACGTGTCGGAATGGGAAGCGCGCGTGTGCGCGCGCCGCGTTTGACGCTCGGCGGCGACGAGTTGCGCGAAGCGAACGCGATCATCGACGAAGCGCTCGCGACACGTCCTTCCGTGAACGCGAAGCGGGCGGAGAGCCGCGTCACCGCTTGACCGCGCCATGACCGACTCGATCTCGCACCGCGTCGAGGCGCAAGGCATCGAAAGCCTGCGCCCGATGGTCATGGGCACGCGGCACATGGCGGTCGCCGGCCACTACGGCGCGGCGCATGCGGCGTTCGCGATCCTCGAGGCGGGCGGCAACGCGATCGACGCGGGTGTGGCGGGCGGCATCGCGCTTGGCGTGCTGCAGAGCGACCTCGTCAACGTCGCCGGCGTCGCACCGATCATGATCTACGTCGCGAAGACGCGCGAAGTCGTCACGATCAGCGGTCTCGGCACGTGGCCGCGCGCGATCACCCCGGATTACTTCGCGACACATTGCGGCGGCCGGATTCCGCACGGCGTATTGCGTACCGTCGTCCCCGCGGCGATCGACGCGTGGGTGACGGCGCTCGAGCGCTTCGGCACGATGAGCTTCGGCGATTGCGCGTCGGCGGCGATCCGCTTCGCGCGCGACGGCTTTGCGATGTATCCGCTGATGTCGGACATGATCGCGATGCACGTCGACGACTATAGGCGCTGGCCGTCGAGCGCGGAGATTTACCTCCCCGGTGGGCGCCCGCCGCAGCCAGGCGAGCTGTTCGTGCAGCGCGATCTCGGACGGACGCTGCAGTTTCTCGCCGACGAGGAGAAGACGGTGTCCTCGCGGGGCCGGGCGGCCGGTCTGCAGGCCGTGCGCGACGCGTTCTATCGCGGCGACGTCGCGCGTGCGATCGCCGACTACCATCGCGCGAACGGCGGGTTGATGACGCGCGAGGACCTCGCCGATTTTCGCGTCGCGCTCGAGCCGCCTGCGCGATCGTCCTTTCGCGGGCTCGACGTCTATACGTGCGGCGCGTGGTGCCAGGGACCGGTGCTGCTCGAGCTGCTGAACATGCTCGACGGCGTCGATCTCGCATCGATGGGGCACAACGCGGTCGACTACGTGCACACGCTGACCGAGGCGATCAAGCTCGCGTTCGCCGATCGCGAGGCCTACTTCGGCGATCCGCGTTTCGTCGACGTGCCGCTGCAGACGTTGTTGTCACCCGCGTACGCCGATGCGCGCCGCGCGCAGATCCGTCCGGATCGCGCTTCGCCCGGCATACCGGCGCCCGGCGACATCGAAGAGGCGCGTCGACCACCGATTCCGACGCGCGAGCGCGCCGCGGCCGGCGCGCACGATACGTCGCACGTGAGCGTGATCGACAGGCAAGGCAACGTGTTCGCGGCAACGCCGAGCGATCCGTCGTACGACACGCCGGTGATCCCGGGCACCGGACTATGCCCGTCGTCACGGGGATCGCAAAGCTTCGGTGATCCTTTACATCCGTCGTGTCCCGCGCCCGGCAAGCGGCCGCGTCTTACGCCGATGGTCGCAATGGCGTTTACGCCGGAGGGCGGCGCGATGCCGCTCGGCACGCCCGGCGGCGACGTGCAGGCGCAGGCGCTGCTGCAGGTGATGCTCAATGTGCGCGTGTTCGGCATGAGCCTGCAGCAGGCGGTCGAGGCGCCGCGGTTCGCGTCGTACAGCTTCCCCGATTCGTTCGAGCCGCACAGCTATTCGCCCGGATTGCTCTACGTCGAGAATCGCGTGCCGCAAGCGGTGCGCAACGCGCTCGCATCGCGCGGTCACGACGTCGCCGAATGGCCCGATTTCGTGTGGCGCGCCGGCGCCGTGTGTATCCAGCACGCGGATCGCGCAAGCGGCGTCATTTCAGCGGGTGCCGATCCACGGCGTCCCTGCTACGCCGTCGGCTGGTAGCCGAAAAGTAGGGCCTGACCCGGGTCAGACCCTGCTTTTCCTATGCGGTCGGCTGGTAGCGCGTCGCCGCGGGCGGAATCGGTAGGCGCGTCGACGTCTCCGGCACGAGCCCCGTCGGCTTGTAGCGCAGCATCACGAGCAGGAACGACGCGATCAGGAACTCGCGGATCGCCGCACCCTGCACCGGCGTGATGCCGGGAATGTACGGAATCACGAAGCGCGTCGATTCGAGCAGGAACACCACGGCGAACGCACCCACGATCGCGCCGCGGTTGTTGCCGAGGCCGCCGGCGAGCAACGCCAGTTTGATGTAGAGCGTGAGCAGCGGCACGAAGATGTCGGGCGCGATGTACGACGTGTAGTGCGCGTACAGCGCGCCCGCCAATCCGAGCGCCGCGGAGCTGATCGCGAACGCCTTCACCTTGAAGAGCGTCACGTGCTTGCCGGCGACGGCGGCGATCTGCTCGTCGTCGCGCACCGCGCGCAGCACGCGCCCGAACGGCGAGCTGCGCAATCGCTCGTTCATCGCGTACGCGATGGCCACGATGACGCCGACGATCGCGAGGTAGACGAGATTGAACATCTCGGGCGACAACCTTCCGCGCCCGGGGCCGGGAATGCCGGAGAGCCCGTCGGTGCCGTTGGTGAGCCAGATCGCGTTGCTGGCGACGATGCGGATCGTTTCCGCGAAGCCCAGCGTCACGATGGCGAGATAGTCGCCACGCAGGCGCACGGTGATGAGCGCGACGAGCGCGCCGACGATGGCCGCGACGATGATCGCTGCGCCCATCCCCGCCGCGATCGTCCAGCCGGCTTTCAATGTCAGGAGCGCGCTCGTGTAGGCGCCGACGGCGAAGAAGCCGACGAGGCCGAGGTTCACCATGCCGGCGAAGCCCCAGACGACGTTGACGCCGAGCGCCATCAGCGCGTAGATACCCGCGGACACGCCCATCGCGATCAGATAATTCTCCATCAGTACGCGCGTTGGCCGAGGATGCCGCGCGGGCGCAGCGTGAGCACGAGCAGGATCGCGACGAAGCCGACGGCGCTGCGATAGTCCGGCGACAGGAAGAGCAGGCAGAGCTCCTCGCCGATGCCGACGGTCAACGCGCCGACGAGCGCGCCCGGAATGCTGCCGAGGCCTCCAACGACGGCGGCCGCGAACACCGACAGGATCGAGCGGAAGCCGGTCAGCGGGTCGATCGTCGTATCGAGGCCGATCAGCATGCCGCCGAGTCCCGCGAGCCCCATGCCGACGAAATTGACGATGCGGCCGATCGTGTCGGCGTCGATGCCCTTGATCGACGCGAGCATCGGGTTGTCGGCGACGGCGCGCATCGCCTTGCCGGTGCGCGTGAACGCCAGGAAGCCGAAGAGCGCCGCCATCGCGACGCCGGCGATCGCGAGGTTCACGAGCTGCTGCGGGCCCACGCGAATGACGCCGACGCGAAAGTCGCGCTGGATCGGCAGGTCGTAGCCGCGCAGCTCGTTGCCGAACACGAAGCGCACGACGTTCTCGAGCGCGATCGTGAGCGCGATCGACGCGATCGCCGTGGTGATGTAGCCGGCCGGACGAAAACGTTTCAACACCGTCTCGTCGCTGACGACGCCGACGATGCCCGCGACGACGAACGCGACGAGCACGGCGGGGACGAGCGGCAGTCCCAGCTTCGCGTTCGCGACGTAGCCGGCGAACGCGCCGATGGTCGCGTGCGAGGCGAGCGCGAAGTTCGGGAAGCGCAGCACCGCGTAGATCGCGGTGAGGCCGATGGCCGGGACGGCGAGGATCGTCCCGGCCATCACGCCGTTGACTACGAGCTGCCCGACTTCCGCGAGCGACGCCACTCGCTAGGCGACCTTCAGCAGCACGAACTTGCCGCCCTTCACCTCGTTGTAGCGGAACTTGCAGTCGATGATGTCGCCGATCTCGGTGAAATCGCAGGGCCCGCTCGCGCCTTCGTAGTTGATGTCCTTGCCCTGCGCGAGAAGCTTCAATCCTTCGACCGCGCTGTACACCTTCTGGCCGTCGCCTTGGCAGATCTTGCGCACGTTGTCGCGGATGCCGGTGCCCGTCGCGGTCTTCGCCTTCGCGATCGCGAGCGACACGAGGCTCGCCCAGTCGGTCGCCTGCGTCTCGTACGAATCGGGCTCGGCGACGCCGAGGCGCTTCTTCGCGAGCTCATAGGCAGGCGACGTGACGTCGGCCGACGGCTGCACGGTGATGACGCCTTCGGTCACTTCGTGCGGCAGCGAATCGAGCACCTTCGTCGTCACCGCGTACGACTGCGCGAATCGCTTGCCGTTGTAGCCGGCGCGATAGAGGTCGCGCAGCAGGATCGTCACGTCGGGCGCGTAGCCGTTGAGGTAAACGAGATCGGGATTGGTGCGCAGCGCCTGGTCGACTTCGGAGCGGTACGTCGTCTTGTCCTTGTCGTAGATGAGCGTGCCGACCATCTGCGAGCCCTTGTCCTTCAGCACTTCGGTCGCCCGCGTCTGCGTCGGCTGCGCGAACGGCGCCTGGATCGACATCATGAAGCAGCGCTTGACGCCCATCGACGCGATGAACTCTGCGTGCTTGCCCGCCTGCAGATGGTTGTTCGGCTGCGTGCGGATCAGGTAACCCTGATGCGGCAGCTTGGTGATCGAATCGGCGCCCGAAACCGTCGTCAGGAACGTCTTGCTCTCCCAGCACAGCGGTGCGACGGCGGACGTGACCGCCGACGCCCACGTGCCCATGATCGCCGGGACCTTCGTCACCTCGATCAGCTTGCGCGCTGCGCGCACGGCCGCTTCCGGATTGGTCTGGCCGTCCTCGACGACGAGCACCACTTTGCGACCGAGCAAGCCTCCGTTCGCGTTGACTTCGTCGATCACCGCCTGCATCGCCTTCGCCATCCGCGGCCCATCGAACCCGCCGGCGCCGGTGAGCGGCGTCAACACGCCGATCTGCAGCGACTCGCCCTGTGCGCGAACGATCGCGGGCGCGAATCCGGCGAACGCGAGCGCACCCGCACGCTTGATGAACCGGCGACGCTCTTCACGGCTCTGCTGCATGGCATCCTCCTTCGTCGTGTCGTTGTTCGTCGTCATCCGCCGAGGAACACGCGCCGGATGTCGGGATCCGCGGCGAGCGCGGCGGCCGCGCCGTCGCGATGGTTGCGGCCGTCGACGAGAATGTATGCGCGATCGGCGACCGTCAAGGCCTCGCGGGCGTTCTGCTCGACCATCGCGATCGACACGCCCGCGCGATGGATCGCGACGATGTGGTCGAAGAGGCGCTGCGCGGCGAGCGGCGACAGACCGGCCGACGGCTCGTCGAGCAGCAGCAGCCGTGGGTCGACCATCAGCGCCATCGCCATTGCGAGCACCTGCCGCTCGCCGCCGGAGAGCGAGCGCGCCTGCACGCGGCGGCGCTCGGCGAGCATCGGAAAGCGCGCGAACGCCTGCTCGATGCGCTGTCCGCTTCCCTTGGGGTCGACGAAGCCGCCCATCTCGAGGTTCTCGCGCACGCTCATCGTCGGGAAGATGTTCTGCTCCTGCGGCACGTACGCGATGCCGAGGCGGCTGATCTCGCGCGGCGCGTGGCCCGCTATCGCACGACCGTCGAGCGCGATCGAGCCCCGGCTCGGCGTCAGTAACCCGGCGATCGTCTTCACGAGCGTCGACTTGCCGGCGCCGTTGGGTCCGAGGATCGCGACGATCTCGCCGGCATCGACGCGCAGGTCGACACCCTTCAACACTTCGTCCGCGGCGCTGTAGCCGGCGACCACGCCGTCGACGGCGAGTAGGGACGTGGCAGTCAATGCCTGCGGCCCATGTACGCTTCCTGCACCGCAGGATTCGACGCGAGCTCGGCGAACGTGCCTTCGGCGAGATTGCGGCCGTCGGCGAGCACGACGACGTGGTCGCACAACGCCGCGATCGTGTCCATGTGGTGCTCGATCAGCAGCACCGTGAGCCCTTCGTCGGCGAGACGGCGCAGATGCCCCGCGATTCCCCGCGCGAGCGACGGATTGACGCCCGCCACCGGCTCGTCGAGCAGGATGATGCGCGGGTCCGCCATCAACACGCGTCCGATCTCGAGCAGCTTCTTCTGGCCGCCGGAGAGACTGGCCGCCGGCGCGTTCAGCACGCGCACGAGATCGAGGCGCTCTGCAATGGCGTATGCCTTCGCGACGAGGTTCGACTCGCGGTGCCGCGACGCGTCGGTGCGAAGCAACGCGGCGTACGCGCGCTCGCCCGGCTGTGCGCGTCCGTAGAGCAGCAGGTTCTCGTAGACGGTGAGTCGCGGAAAGCCGCGCGCGATCTGAAAGGTGCGCACCAGGCCCGCGTTCGCGATGCGGTCGGTGCGCCAGCCGGTGATGTCGAAGCCGTCGAAGGTGACACTGCCCGAGCTCGGCGGGATGACGCCCGAGATGCAGTTGAAGAGCGTCGTCTTGCCCGCGCCGTTGGGACCGATCAGTCCGGTGATGCGATGCGGCTCGACGGACAGATGCACCCGATCGAGCGCATGCACGCCGTAGAAGCTGCGCGTGAGTTTGCGGACCTCGAGCAGCGGGGCGGGCACGATCCGGCGCTGCGTTACTTTCGCGATTCGCTCGGACGAAGCGCTATTCGGAAAGCAGCGCCGGCACGACGTACGGCGCGATGAGCCGTCCCGTGCGCGCGTCGTCGGCGGTGAACCAGCCGGCCTCGTGCGAGACGTTCATCGTGCCGAGGCGGCGTCCCGCCCACGCGATCGGCACGTTCATGATCGAGCCGATGCCGAGGCTTTCGATGAGCGCGTGATCCGCGAACGCGTCGCGCACCTCGTCGGCATTGCGCGCGACGAACACCTCGCCGCGGTCGAGCACCGCACGGCTCCACGGCGTTCCGCGCTTCACCTTGCGCCCGCCGACCGGATACGCCACGGTGTTGCTGCTGTAGATGCGTTCGACCTCGTCGGTCGCCTCGTGCACGCGCATCAGCGTGAAGAGCCGATGCCCGATGACCTGCTGTACGAGGACATCGAGGGCGGCGTAAAGTAGTGCCGGTTGCGGCTCGACCGCGAAGCGCTCGGCGAGCGCGTCGAGATCGGCGAGCGTCAGCGGTCGTCGTGCATCACGCATTCGCGAGTTTTGCGCCCTCTGCCCGCGGGAAGAGGGCCGGGTGAAGGCCATCGCAGCCGCCGAAGCATACAACGCGGCGCGCCGGTAACCCATCAAAGGAGGCAGACATGCGCAGGAGAGAATGGCTCAAGGCTGGCGGCGTCGCGCTCGCGTCGCCGCTGATCGCACCGCTCGTGTGGTCGGAACGCGCGTTCGCGAAACCCGACCAGATCGTCGTCATGACGTGGGGCGGCCAATGGGGCGACGCGATGCGCGACAACGTCGATGTCGCGTTCACGAAGGAGACCGGCATCAAGGTCGTGCAGGATCGCGGCGCGAGCCCCGTGCAGCGCATCACCAAGATCAAGGTGAGCCAGCCGAATCCGCCTGCCGATTGCTTCCAGCTTGCCGACGGCCTCGTGCCGCTCGCGATCAAGCAGGGCGTCTGCGAGAAGATCGACCGCAACTCGCCGCGGATGCCGAATTTGAAGAACATGATCCCGACGTTCTGGAACGACTACTGGGTCCCGGAGATCTTCTCGGTGATCGGCATCGTCTACAACACGAAGCTCGTCAAGACGCCGCCGACGAGTTGGGCCGACCTGTGGCGTCCGGAGTTCAAGGGCCGCATCGTGCTGCCCGAGATCTCGCATTCGATCGGCTCGTACATCATTCCGATCGGCGCCGTCGCGGCAGGCAAGTCGCCGAGCGACGAGGAAGCCGGCTTCGCGATGCTCAAGAAAATGGCGGACCTGCGCCCGATCTGGGCCAAGGACACCGACACGATGATGAACTCGATGCGCACCGAGGACGCGATGATCGGCATCCTCTACAAGTCGCAGACCTACACCGTCAAGGGCTACGGCGCGCCGGTCGAGTGGGTGTACCCCAAGGAGGGCGGCATCGCGTACACGTCGGGGACGTGCATCGCCAAGGGCACGAAGAACCTCGAGGCCGCCGAGCAATACGTCAACGTGACGATGGATCCGAACGTGCAGCCGTTCGCCGCGAAGATCTACAACTACGGCGGCACGAACAAGGACACGATCTCGAAGCTGCCGCCCGAATTGCAGGAGCGGGTGAAGTTTCCGCAGGACCAGCTCGACCATCTGATCAAGCTCGATCTCGGCATGATGACCGATCGTCGCGCGGAGTGGGTCGAGCGCTGGAACCGCGCCGTCTCCGGTTGACGTGACGCGTCCGGCTGGCGCGCACCTCGTCCATCTCGGCTGGCGCGCGAACGGCGACGGCTTCGACGTCGCGCTCGCCGTCAACCGGCTGCTCGCGGCGGGTGCGCGCGCGTGGTGGATTGCGCGCGCGCATGGCGACGTCGAGGCGGGTGATTACCTCGTCGAGGTCGGGCGCGCGCAGGAAGCCGCGGTCGCGAGTCTCGGCGTCGAGCGTGCATCGTGGGAACGCGATGTTCCGAGCGACGCGCACGCGCTCGCCGTACCCGCCGTGCGCCTGTTCGCCGGCAACGCGTCGCAGTTTCCGTATTTCGCGTACTACACGCTGTGCCTGTTGCGGCTCGGCATCGATTACGTACCCTGCGACGGTGCGGCGCTCGCGCAGGGAACGCTCGACGACGCGAACCTGCTGATCCTGCCCGGCGGCTTCGCGACGTGGGGCATCGACGCGGCCGAGGATACGCATGGCGCCGACGCGCGCGTCCGCGCGTTTCTTCAGGACGGCGGTGCGGCCATCGGCTCGTGCGGCGGCGCCTACTATCTGTCCGCGGGACGCCCCGGATGGACGGGCACGGCGAACGCGAAGCCGCTCTACACGCACGAGTATCTGCAAAGCGGGGTCGGCATCGTCACGATCGCGCTTCGTGAAGGACCGTTGGCGCTCGGTTGCCCGCCGACGATGGAAGTGCCGCACTACCACGGCCCGATCTACGACGCGCTCGGCGACGGCATCGACGTGGCGGCGACGTTTCATTCGCTTTCGCTGCCGGGACGTCTCGCGATCGACAATCCGCTCGATGCACCGCGATTCGAGCGCGAGATGAAGGACAGGCCGGCGATGCTCCATGCGTCAGGTGCGCGCGGTCGCGCAGTGTTGTTCTCGCCGCATCCCGAGATGGGCGACTTGATTCGCAAGTACATCGCGCTCGACGGCTACGTACGTCGCTATCTGCCGATCCGCGGCGCGGCGACGATGCGCGACACGCTGCGCCATTACCGCGTCACCGACGCGCCGAGCTTTCGACTCGTGCTCAATGCGGTACATGCGTTGGCGAGCGATGAACCGCGCCGAATGATCGAACACCACGCCAAGTCGGCGTCGAGCGAGCGCGCCGGTCTCGACGCAGGCCCATTGAACGCTTGTCGCCGGTGGCTCGATGCGCTGCCGGATTTAGCCGCTGGCGACGAAGGCGATCTCGAGCGCGGTGTTGCGACGAGCGTCGCCGAGCGACTCGATTCCATTGTGCCGCGCTTCGCGCGGCTCGCGGCCGACACTCAGGGTCTCGAGCGACTCGTCCCGTCCTGGCGGCATTTCGCGGATGCGGTTGCCCGTCACGCGTCGGCTGACGCGACGGTCGCGCAGCGGTTGATGGAGATCGAGCTCGTCGTGTCGATCGCCGAGTGCTGGACGCGGGCGGCGGAGTTCGATCGCGCGCTGGCCCGTCATGCAGCCGAGCGCAGCGAGCCGGGTGAGGAGTGATGCACACGGGCATGGATGCATCGAACGCTTCTGCCGACGTGCAGCTGGTGCGCGTGCGCAAGCGCTTCGGCGCCGTCACCGCCGTCGACGACGTCAGTCTCGACATTGGGCGCGGCTCGATCTTCTCGCTGCTCGGACCGTCGGGATGCGGCAAGACGACGACGCTGCGGCTGATCGCGGGCTTCGAGCAGCCCGACGCCGGCGACGTCTTCATCCGCGGCGCGCGCGTGACGGCAATCCCGCCGTACCGCCGCGATTTCAGCATGGTGTTCCAGAGCTACGCGCTGTTTCCGCATCTCACCGTCGCCGAGAATGTGGCGTTCGGCCTGCGCATGCGGCGCGTCGCGCGCAGCGACCGCGCGCGCAGCGTCGCGGAGGCGCTCGACCTCGTCAAGCTCGGTACGCTCGCCGATCGCCATCCGCGGCAGTTGTCCGGCGGCCAGCAGCAACGCGTCGCGCTCGCGCGCGCGATCGTCGTCAAGCCTGCCGTGCTGTTGCTCGACGAGCCGCTCGGCGCGCTCGACAAGATGCTGCGCGAGGAGATGCAGGTCGAGCTGCGCAGCCTCCAGCAGCGCCTCGGCATCACCGCGGTCTTCGTCACGCATGACCAGGAGGAGGCGCTGACGCTGTCCGACCGCGTCGCGGTGATGCGCAACGGTGTCATCGAGCAGATCGGCGCGCCCCGCGAAATCTACGACCGGCCGCGCAGCGCCTTCGTCGCGAGTTTCCTCGGGGCAAGCAACTTCGTCGCGGGCACCGTCGTCGCGCGTGAAGCGGTGGCGATCGTCGTCGAAACGCCGGCCGGCCGCGTCGTGGCGCTCGGCGATCGCCCCATCGCCGACAAGGTGCGCATCGCGGTGCGGCCCGAACGTTTGCGTATGGAGCGCGGCGGCGTCGAAGGCTTGCCTGCCAGGATCCGAGACATCGTCTATCGCGGGCCGGTGACGCACTTCTATCTGGAGAGCGCCGCTGGATCACTGATCGCCTATCGGCAGGACGCGCGCGCCGGCGATTTCGGCATCGGCGAAGCGGTGCATTGCACGTGGGATCCGGACAGCGCCGTCGTGCTCGACGAAGCGCAGGCATGATCGCGAGGAGCGAATCGGCCCCGACGCGCGACGCGCGCGGGATAGTCGAATGAGAGCGAAATGGGCGTGGTTCCTGCTGGCGCCGCCGCTCCTGCTCGCGCTCGTCTTCTTCGTCGTGCCCGTGGCGTACCTGTTCTGGGTGAGCCTGCACGCCGCGTCGTCGAGCGAGCTGTACGGCGAGGCGCTCACGCTTCGCAACTACGCCGACGTGCTCGGCGATTCGTTCTACCTCACGATCGTGCGGCGCACGCTCGGCGTCGCGGCGGTGATCCTCGGTCTTTGCCTTCTCATCGGTTACCCGGTCGCGTACTTCGTCGCGCTGCTGCCGCCGCGTCGGCGCATGCTCGCCCTGCTGGTGTTGCTCTTCCCGCTGATGGTGAGCAACGTCGTGCGCGCGTACGGCTGGGTTGCCCTGCTCGAGCGGCGCGGCGTCGTCAACACCGCGCTGCGCGACCTGCGCATCGTCGATGCGCCGCTGGACCTTCTGTACACGACGTCGGCGGTCGTCGTCGCGCTGATGACGATCCTGCTGCCCTACATGGTCGTCTCGATCGCGAACACGCTCGCTGCGCTCGATCGTCGCTACGAAGAGGCGGCGCAGGCGCTCGGCGCCGGGCCGGTCCGCACGTTCCTGCACGTGACGCTGCCGCTGTCGACGCCCGGCATCGCGTCGGGAACGCTGCTCGTGTTCCTGCTGACGCTCTCGGCGTACGTGACGATCACGCTGCTCGGCGGACCGCGCTCGAAACTCCTCGTGAGCCTCATCTACGACAACGTCACCGCGTTCCAATGGCCGCGCGCCGCGGCGCTCGCGTTCGTTCTGCTCGCGCTGGCGCTCGCGTTCACCGGGCTGCTGCTCGCGCTGTTGCGACCCGGGCGCGTGCAGGGCGTCGGCCGGTGAGCGCTCCGCGAAGCGGCGGTTCCATGTTGCGCGGTGTCGCGACCGTGATCGCGTTCACGCTCATCGTCGTGCCGATCGTCATGGTCGTCGTCGCCGCGTTTTCGCCGAAGGATTTCTTCCAGTTCCCGCCGCCCGGCTTTTCACTGCGCTGGTTCGTCGAATTCTTCCGCCTCGACAACATGCGAGGCGCATTCGCGCTGAGCGTCGAGCTCGCGCTCGCGTCCGCGACGATCGCCACGATCCTCGGCACGTTTGCCGCACTGTTCCTCGCGCGCCGTGGCGGCACGCTCGCGGCCCTGCTGCAGTCACTGTTCCTTGCGCCGCTCGTCTTTCCGACGATCATCCTCGGCGTCGCGTTGCTGCTGCTCTACAAGACGATCGGCATGCCGGTGCTGCCCGGCCTGCTGCTCGCGCATTGCGTCGTCGGCTTGCCGTACGGATTCCGCACGGTGCTCGCGAGCGCGCAGGCGCTCGACCCGGCGCTGGAGGAGGCGGGCGAGAGCCTCGGTGCGGGCCCGCTACGGACGTTCTTTCTCGTGACATTGCCGCTGATCTGGCCCGGCGTGCTGTCGGGGTGGCTCTTCGCGTTCATCGTCTCGTTCGGCGAGCTCAACACCGCGCTCTTCCTCACGGGCCCGGGCGTGACGACGCTGCCGATCGAGATCTTCAGCTACCTGCAGTTCCAGGGAAGCCAGCTCGTCATCGCCGCCGCGTCGACGGTGCAGATCGCGCTGATCGTGATCCTCGTCGCGGTGATCGAGCGCGTCGTCGGCATCGCGCGGATCACGCGCGCGCGATGAGCGGCTGCAACGAGCGCGTCAGCGGCGGATGACCGGAACGCCCGCGCGCATGCGCGCGAGCTTGGCCGCGTAGAGCTCGCGATCGCCACTGGTCGGGCTGTTTTCCATCGCGATCGTCATGTTCGCGCGCGCCTGGTCCGTGTCGCCGAGGCCAAGATAGGCGAGCGCGAGCCAGAAGCGGAACTCGTGGTAGTACGCGGCACGGTCGACTTCGCGCGTGAACATGTCGCGCGCGAGCCGGAAATCGCCCGTCTTCATCGCCGCGATGCCGCGCTCGAAATACGCGAACGGCGGTGTCGGCTCGATGCGGGCGAGGCGCTCGGCCGTTTTCTGCGCTTTGGCGACGTCGCCGCGTTGCTTCTGCAGCGTGACGAGGTTGGCGAGCGCGGTGGTGTTGTCGGGCTCGAGCGCGAGCACGTAATCGAGCGCGCGCTCCGCTTCGGCGAGGTTGCCGTGCGCGCGGTAGACGACGCCGAGCGTGTTCGCCGCGCCGAGGAAGTGCGCGTCCTGGCGCACCGCCTCGCGCGCCCACCAGTACGCGTCGTCGACGTTGCCCGCCATCAGCGCTTCGACCGCCCGGTTGTTCATGTACATCGCGACGATCGTCGATTCGTCGATGACCCACGACCGCAGGCCCTTGACATCCGCGGGCGGCAGGAAATCGACGATCATCGCATCGATGTCGTAGTGCCCGTAGCCCGGCTCGACGCGCGTGCCGCCGATCACGACGTTCACGTGCCCGATCGACAGGTAGAAGCTGCCGTTGCGGCTCCACGTCTCGTCCGTGAAGACGTTCTGGAAGCGCACCGGGAGGCCCATTTCCTTCGCGAAGGCGGCGGTCATGATGACGAGCGACAGGCAGTTGCCCTTGCGCGCCGCGAATGCCTCCTCCGCGTTGCGCGTGACGGCCGAGTCGTACTCGAGCGAGAGGCCCGCCTTGTCGCGCAGCGCCTCGAAGAGGCCGCGCCGCGTGCCCTTCAGATGCACGAGGCGGGCGATGTCGCTGCCGATGAACGCCTTCATCTCGGGCGAGACGGCGAAGACATCGGCAGCGCGCACGGGCTGCGACGGCGGCGCGAACAACGCGTCGTGCTCGAGGCCCTGCGGAGCCTGCGACGGTGCACTCGCGCAACCGGCGAGCGCCAGGACGACGATGACGATCGCGAACGATTTCATGAATTCCGCTCCAGCCATCAAACGCCGGGCATGCCGACGAATCCGGGCAACGCCTTCACGCGCGCGACCCACGCGCGGACGTTCGGATGGTCGTCGAGCGCGATCTCGCCTTCGTGCGCGAGCGCGACGTAGGGGAAGCATCCCACGTCCGCGATCGTCGGATGATCCGAGGCGAGCCACGAATGCGAGGCGAGGCGTTTTTCCATCACGTCGAGCGCCTTGCGACCCAACGCCTTCGCATCGTCGTGATTGCCCGGGTACTTGAACTTGCAGATCATGCGCGCCCTGGCGAGCCCATACAGCGATTCGTTCTCCATCACCGCGAGCCACTGCATGACTTCCGCCATGCCGTCGGCACTGCCGGGCAGCCACTTCTCGCCGCCGTACTTGCGCGCGAGATAGACGAGAATCGCCATCGAATCCCAGACCACCGTGCCGTCGTCTTCGAGCGTCGGCACCTGGCCGCGCGGATTCAGCTCGAGGAACGGCGGTTGTCGATGCTCCCCCTTGACGAGATCGACCGGCTTCAGTTCGTAATGCAGACCGAGCAACGACAGGAACAGCCGCACGCGATAGCAGTTGCCGGAAAGCGGGAAGTCGTAGAGCTTCATCGTTTCGTTCCTCGTCGAGGCGCGTCGTGCCCGGCGCCGCCAGCGTGCAGGCGGGTGTTGCGGATCGCCATCTTCGCACGGTTTCGGCGGGTGTTGGCCGTGCTCTCCGTGCGGGAGGGCGCTTAGCCGGCCTCGACGTGGTGCGCGATTGGCGCGTCGCGCGGTTGACAGGATGTTCGAATGTCTATACAAATCGGCGAAATGCCCAAGGCCGGTCGCGCGACCTCTCCGGCCGAGCCTGCACCGCGCAGGTTCGACCTCGCCGCGTTCCACGCCCAGCCGGCCGTCGCGCTGCATCACCAGATCAAGGAGGACCTCGTTCTGCACCTGCGATCGGAGCGCTTCGCCCCCGGACTCGCGTTGCCGTCGGAGGCCGCGTTATGCGCGCACTACCGGGTAAGCCGCGGCACGTTGCGCCGCGCGCTCGCCGATCTGGTTTCCGACGGCTATCTCGAACGCCACCGCGGACGGGGAACGTTCGTCACGCGCTCGAAACTGGAAAGTGGCGTCGTCGGGGCGTACAACCGGTTTCACCTCGTCGGGCCGCCCCTCGATGCCGGAGGCCGCATCCTGCAATGCCGGCGGATCCGCGCTTCGCAGGACGTCGGGGCGATGCTGCACGTGAAGACGGGAACGGCGTTGTGGATGCTCGAGCGCGTGCGCTTCACCGAAGGTACGCCCGTCGGGCTGCAGACGAGCTACATTCCCTTCGGCTTGTGCCCGGATCTCGCGCGACAGAACCTCGCTGCGATCCACTTGATCGACGTGCTGCGCGACGTCTACGGCGTGCGCCTCGGCAGCGCGATCGAATACGTCGAGCCGACGGTCGCGGACGGCTACGCCGGACGCCATCTCGGCGTTCGCCTGCGCACGCCGCTCTTCCGGATCGAGCGGACGACGTACACGGTGGCAGGCGTCATCGCCGAGTATCGGCGCGGCGTGCTGCGCGGCGACATCTACCGTTACCGGATCGAGTTGCGATGAGAAAGCTAGGTTTCGTGGACCTTCGATACGACTCGTTGCGGAAGCGGCGCGCTGTCGGCCGCCCGTATCCGCCCGGCGCACGATCATGAGACCCACGAACGTTCTCGTGGTGATGTCCGACGAGCACAGCCGGCGCGTGCTCGGCTGCTATGGACACTCGATGATCAGGACGCCGCATCTCGACGGCCTCGCGGCGCGCGGCGTCCGCTTCAGCGACGCGTACTGCAACGTGCCGATCTGCGTGCCGTCGCGCGCGTGCTTCGCGACAGGGCGCTACATCCATCAGATCGGCTTCTGGGACAACGCGATCCCGTACGACGGCAGCGTACCGTCGTGGGGACACCGGCTGATCGCGAACGGCCATCGATCCGTTTCCATCGGGAAGCTGCACTACCGCAGCGTCGAGGATGACAACGGATTCGACGAGGAAATCATGCCGCTGCACGTCGTCGACGGCGTGGGCGACCTGCTCGGCCTGATCCGCGACGACCTGCCGGTGCGCACGGCCGCACTCAAGCTCGCCGAGGAGGCGGGACCGGGCGATTCGAGCTACCAGCGATACGACGACGACATCACCGCGGCCGCGCAACTGTGGTTGCGCCGCGAAGCGCCGAAGTACCGCGACAAGCCGTGGGTCCTGTTCGTCTCGCTGGTGTGCCCGCACTTTCCGCTGAAATCGCGCGACGCGTTCTACCGGCTCTATCCGGAGGACGCGGTGCCGTGGCCGGCGCTCTATGCGCAACGCGAGCGGCCGCATCATCCGTACATCGACGCGCTGCGCAAGTGCATGGTCTACGACGAGGCGTTCGACGAGGCGCGCGTACGGCGCGCGATCGCCGCGTATTTCGGCATGGTCACGTTCGTCGACGACAACGTCGGCAAGATCCTGTCGACGCTCGACGAGACGGGACTTTCGCAGGACACGCGCGTCATCTATACGAGCGACCACGGCGACAACCTCGGCGCGCGCGGCCTGTGGGGGAAATCGACGATGTACGAGGAGGCGGCGGGCGTTCCGCTCATCGTGGCCGGCCCCGACGTGCCGTCCGGCATCGTGTGCCGCGAACCGGTGACGCTCGTCGATTGTTTCCCGACCATCCTCGCAGCGGCCGGCGTGCCCCGACACGCCGACGATCGGGACCTGCCCGGCCATTCGCTGTTCGACCTCGCGCGCGGCGTCGCGCCGCCGCGCACCGTGCTTTGCGAGTATCACGCGGCCGGCGGTGCGACGGGGGCGTTCATGACCCGGCACGGACCGTTCAAGTTCGTCCATTACGTCGGCATGCCACCCATGCTGTTCGACCTGCAACGCGATCCACAGGAGCGACACGACCTGGGCCGCGACCCGGGGTACCAGGGCCTGATCCGCGACTGCCTCGACGATCTGCGAAGCATCGTGGATCCCGAGGAAGCGGACCGTCGCGCGCGAGCCGATCAGGCAGCGCGCATCGCGCAGTTCGGCGGCCGTGAGGCCATTCTCGCGCGCGGCTCCTTCGGACATTCTCCAATTCCCGGCGAGAAGGCGGTCTACACCTGAAGCGCAGCTCACCGCAGTCCGTTCGACATCGATCGTCTGGAGGCGCCATGAAGAAACCGATCCGCACGCAATCCGAAAGTCGTCGCCGCTTCCTCGGCCGCGCCGGCGCCGCGCTCGGCGCAACGTCGGGGGTTACGCGTGCCGTGCGTCCGTTGCGGGCGCTCGCTGCGTCGGCGCTCGCCGCACCGGCGCTCGCCGTGAAAGCCGCCAGCGCCGCGGACGTCGCGAAGGCGAAGGCGGAAGGCAACGTCATGCTCTACACGAGCCTCGACACGAAGATCGTCGACGACATCATCAAGCCGTTCCAGGAGCGGTACGGCATCAAGGTCCAGTACTACCGCGGCGGCTCCGCCGACGTGTCGTCCAAGGTGCTCGCGGAGGCCGCGGCGCACCGCGTTCAGGCGGACATCGTCGATGCATCCGACGTCGGCGCATTCCTCGCCATGAAGAGCATGGGCATCCTCGAGCCGTACGACTCGCCTTCCGCGAAGGCGGTGGCCGCGAACCTGCGCGACCCCGACAACACGTGGGTCGCCGATCGACTCACGCAGGCGGTGATCCAGTGGAACACGAAAGGCGTCGCAAGCGCGCCGCCGCGACATTGGAAGGATCTCGCCGATCCGAGCTACGCCGGCAAGCTCGCGTTCTTCAGCAGCAGCAACGGCGACGGTGGACCGCGGCTGTATACGCTCGCGCTCTCGTTCGGATGGGAATTGCTCGAGGCGTACGCCGCCAACAAGCCGTTGCGCGTCGCGACGCCGCAGCTCGTCACCCAGCTGCTGGAAAGCGGCGAGCGCGCGGCGGCGTTCTGCACCAACGACAACATCGCGTGGCGCTCGAAACGACTCGGCAAGCCGACCGACTACGCGTTTCCCGCGGAAGGCGTGCCGACCGAGCTCGGCGCCGTCGGTTTGCTCAAGGACGCGCAGCATCCGAATGCCGCGATGCTCTTCTACGACTGGTGGATGGGCGAAACCGGCCAGAAGATCCTCGTCGACGGCGGCAAGTATTCGAGCCGTTCGGATCTCGCGCCTCCCGCGGGCAATCCACCGCTGAAGGAGCTGAAGCTCCTCGTCCTCGACTATGCGAAGTACCAGGCGCAGCGCCCGCAGTTGCTGGAGCGCATGACGCGTATCTTCGGCGGCGAGTGGGGCGCCTAGGTTCGCCGGGTTTCGAGCGCCTCGCCTGGCCGTGAGCGCGGTTGCGCATGCGCGCGACGTGCGAGCCGCCGCGCGCGGCGCGTCGATCGACGTGCGCGACGCGACGCGCGTCGTCACGCTCGGCGTTGCCGTCGCCACGCTTCTGTTCTTCATCGGCTACCCGTTGTGCTGGCTCGCGTTCGGCGCCGTCGGACTTCCGGGTGACTTCAATCCGCACGCCCTCGTACGTGCACTCACCCAGCCGGGAAACCTCGCGGCGCTGGCGAACACCGGGCTCCTCGCGCTCGGGGTGGGGGTGTCGAGCGTCGTCCTCGGG
>DASTIY010000255.1:0-5461 GCA_035717085.1 Casimicrobiaceae bacterium
TATTACCACCCGAGCGCCGATCATTTTTTCATCACCGCGTCGTCCGACGAGATCGAGGCGCTCGACAGCCGCCGCTTCGCGGGCTGGATGCGCACCGGCTACGCCTTCGGGACGTACGCCACGCCCGTGGCCGGCACACGACCGGTATGTCGCTACTTCTCCGCGGCATTCGGCGCGAAGGGCGCGCACTTTCATTCGCCTTTCGCGAGCGAATGCGACGCGCTGCGTGCGAATTTGCACTGGACGCTCGAGACGTCCGCTGCGTTCTACGCCGCGCTGCCGTCGGAGAACGGTGACTGCCCGGAGGGTTCGTCGGCCGTGTATCGCCTCTACAACGACGGGCGCGGCGGCGCACCGAATCACCGCTACACGGCAGACCTCGCGTTGCGCGGGCCGATGATCGCGCAAGGATGGGTGCCCGAAGGGTTCGGGCCGGAGGCCGTCACGATGTGTACGCCGTCGTGATGAGAGCCGGCGCGTTCGCGGCGATTCGTCACCGGCGTGCGCGCCTCGCACTGCGCATGCTCCTCGCGTTTGCGCTCGCCATCACCTGGGTGCTCGCCGCCTGGAACGTCGGGGCCACTCGCTGACGCGACTCAAGCGCCGGCGATTCCCCGCCAGATCGCCTCGACGCGCGCGGTGACGGCCGGATCCATCGCGATCGGCCGTCCCCATCGGCGTCCGGTCTCGGCCGGCCACTTGTTCGTCGCGTCGATGCCCATCTTGCTGCCGAGGCCGGCGACGGGCGACGCGAAATCGAGGTAGTCGATCGGGGTGTTCGGCACGATGAGCGTATCCCGGGCGGGATCGACACGCGTGGTCAGCGCCCACACGACATCCTTCCAGTCGCGGACGTCGACGTCGTCGTCGGTGACGACGATCAGCTTGGTGTACATGAACTGGCGCAGGAAGCTCCATATGCCGAACATCACGCGCTTCGCGTGCCCGGGATACTGCTTCTTCATCGAAACGACGGCGAGGCGATAGCTGCATCCTTCGGGCGGAAGGTAGAAGTCGACGATCTCCGGATATTGCTTCTGCAGCAGCGGAACGAAGACTTCGTTCAACGCGACGCCGAGCATGGCGGGCTCGTCGGGCGGCTTTCCGGTGTAGGTCGAGTGATAGATCGGATCGCGGCGCAGCGTGATGCGCGCGATCGTGAACACCGGAAAGCGCTCGGTTTCGTTGTAGTAGCCGGTGTGGTCCCCGAACGGGCCTTCGACCGCGGTCTCGTAGCCGGTCGGATCGTTCGCGTCGGGCTGGATGAATCCTTCGAGCACCAGCTCGGCGCTCGCGGGAACCTGCAGATCGTGCGTGACGCATTTCACGATCTCGGTGCGGCTGCCGCGCAGCAATCCTGCGAATTGATACTCGGACAGCGTGTCGGGCACCGGCGTGACCGCGCCGAGGATCGTCGCCGGATCGGCGCCGAGCGCGACCGCGATAGGAAACGGCGTCCCCGGCGCTGCGAGCGCATGGTCGCGAAAGTCGAGCGCGCCGCCGCGGTGCGCGAGCCAGCGCATGATCACCTTGTCGCGCGCGACGACCTGCTGCCGATAGATGCCGAGATTCTGGCGCTTCTTGTGCGGCCCGCGCGTCACCGTCAAACCCCACGTGATGAGCGGTCCCGCATCACCCGGCCAGCACGTCTGGATCGGCAGCCGAGCGAGGTCGACGTCGACGCCTGCCCACACGACCTCCTGGCAAGGCGCGCTCCGGCGTTCCTTCGGCGCCATGTCCATCACCTTCATCAGCATCGGGCGCGTGGTGCGCCACGCATCGGCGAGGCCTTTGGGTGGCTCGGGCTCCTTGAGGAAACCGAGCAGGCGGCCGATGTCGCGCAGCGCCCCTCGCCAATCGTCGCCGTCCGCGCCCATCGCCTTCGCGACGCGTTGCGGCGTGCCGAACAGATTGCCGAGGACGGGGATGACGTCGCCGTTCGGCCCGCGCCGAGCGCCGGCGGGATGCTCGAAGAGCAAGGCCGGACCGCCGGCCCGCAAGGCGCGATCGCAGAGCGCGGTCATCTCGAGACTCGGATCGACCACGTCGCGTACGCGACGAAGCTCGCCCGCGCGTTCGAGTTGCGCGAGGAAATCGCGGAGGTCGGCGTAAGCCATCGTCGAGGCGGTCGGAGTCGGACCGCGCCATGATACAAATCCCGGTTCCGACGCCCGCTCCCCGACACCGCCCCGAGAGAGCGCGGTGGCGCAGCGTTCGTTCCTACAACGGCTCGTCGCGCACGACGCGCGGCGCTTTCAGCGAAAGCGCGCGTGCTGCGGCGACCGCGGCCACGCGGTTGTGCACATTGAACACGTCGAAGATCGTCGCGACGTGCGTCTTCACGGTACCCTCGGTGATGTCGAGGCGCCGCGCGATCGCCTTGTTCGACAGCCCCTCGGCGAGCAGCACGAAAACCTGACGCTGTCGATCGCTCAGCACGCCGAGCGCACGAACGAGCTCGCCGTCACCGCCACTCGGTGCGGCGGACGCTCGCGGCGACCGCGTGGTTTCCGGTGGAACCGGGTGCGCCTCGCCGTCGCCGATGAGTTGCGGCGGCAGGTATCGGCCCCCTGCCAGCACGAGTCGGATCGCCTGCAGCATCACCTTCGACATGCCGTTCTTCGGAATGAAGCCCGCGGCACCGGCGCGCAGGACCGCGTTCGCGTCGACGCTTGGATCGCCACCGGACAGCACGACGAGTGGAACCGGCGCGTATTCGCGCCGCAGCTCGGCGATCGTCACTTCGCGTTGCATCCCCGGCATCGACAAATCGACGATCGCGAGGTCGAGGTCCCGGTGAAGATCGAGCATCGCGCGGAGCGTATTGGCATCGCACGCGTCGACGAACTCGACGTGGCGATCGAGCGTCGCGAGCTCGCCGCGCAACCCTGAGCGGATCAGCGGATGATCGTCGGCGAGAAGGATCTTCACGCGGAAGGCTCGCTCGCCACGGCACGGCAACGCTCGGCGAATTGCAGGACGATCGCCTGCACGCGCGCGGCCGCGACCGGCTTGTGCAGCAAGGCAAAGCCTGCGTCGGTCGCGAGCTCGATCGTCTCGGGCCGGGTGTCGCCGGAAACGAGCACGCCACAGAACGGCCCCCGCGCGCGTCGCCGTAGCCGCTGCAGCAGGCGGATGCCGCTGCGATCGTCGAACAGCCAGAGGTCGCACAGCACGAGCAGCGGCGCGTCAGCTAACCGCGTCATTTCCGCTTCAGCGCTCGATGCGTCCGTCGCGGTTCGAACGCGACAGCCGAGCTCGGTGAGCAGCGTCCGGGTGCCCGCGAGCGCGATCGGGTCGTCGTCGACGATCAGGACCGACATGTGCTTGTCGGCATCGACGAGAGCCTTTGCCGGTAACGCCGTGCTGGCATGAAACGTATCGTCGTGCGCGGCGATCGGCAAACGTAGCGAGAACGTCGAGCCCTTGCCGGGGGCCGAGCGCACATGAACTTCCGTACCGAGCAATCGCGCGATGCGCGCCACGATCGCAAGCCCGAGTCCCAGTCCGAGGCGGCGATCGCGCGCAGGATTGCCGATCTGGTAGAACTCGCCGAAGATCGCTTCGCGATGCTCGGGTGAAATGCCGATGCCGCTGTCGCGCACCTCGATCAGCACGTCGGCGCCGCGACGACGCGCGGCGACGAGGACGCTGCCTTCGTCGGTATAGCGAATCGCATTGGCGACGAGATTGCCGAGCAGGCGGTGCAGCAGGAGCTCGTCGCCGACCACGCCGAGCGATGCGTCACGAAAGCGCAGCGACAGGTCCTTCTGCGCCGCCGCCTCGAGGTGCTCGGCTTCGAGTTGCGCGAAAAGATCGGCGAGGCGCACGGATCTCGGTTCCACGTGCAGTGTTCCTGCGTCGAGCTTCGAAACGTCGAGCAGCGCGTCGAACAGCCGATCCATCACCGCGACCGCTTGCGCAAGCTCGGCGACGACCGGCGCGAGGTCCGATTGCGCCGCGCGTCGCTCGAGCGCCGCCGTGAACATGCCGATCGCATGGAGCGGCTGGCGCAGGTCGTGGCTCGCCGCGGCGATGAAACGCGACTTCGCCGCCGTCGCCTCCTGCGCGGTGTCGCGCTGCTCGCTCAGCTCGCGCGTGGCCGCGGCGATGCGCGCCTGGAGCTCCTCGGTGCCCGCCGCGAGCTTCCCGACCATTTCGTTGAAACCTTCGTTAAGCGCGCGCAACTCACCGCCGCCCGAGACATCGAGCGGCGGCACGCGCGCACCGGCGCCGAAGTCGCGCAGGGCCTGCGCGAGTCCGCGAATCGGTCGCACGACGCCGTTGCCGATGACCATCGCGAGCAGGACCGCCGCGATCATGCAGCCGAAGCCGAGCGTGAGCCCGATCGCGAGCAGGTGTCGCTGTTCCGCTTGCGCACCCTGGCGCGACATGCTGACGACGATCTCGCCGATCGCGTCCTGGTCAGGCACGTGCAGGCGCTCGGGGATGTCGGTCGAAAGCCGCGTTTCGACGACGGGATACGCGAAGGCGACGAGCTTCTCGGTGTCGGTGATCGCCCGCTCGCCGGTGCTTCGCGCGAGTTCATGGCCAGCCGCGTCGCGGATATGCACCGTCGACACGTTCTCCTCGCGCGCCGCCGCATCCGCCAGCCTTTGCAGGGCGACGCGATCGCGAGCGAAGACCGCGAACTCGGCGGCCGACGCGAGCTGGCGCGCGATCGAGACGCCTTGCCGCGCGAGCGCGGTGTCGACCGCGGCGATGCGCGTGTACGTGAAGTAGATGAGCAGCGTGAACAGGATCAGCGCACCCGGCGCAAGCGCGAGGAAGAGCACGCGGGCGCGGATACCCCAATGCTTCATGGCGACGCCTTCGCGGCCTGCGGGACGGCGGATGCCTGGGACCGTGCCCGGTCCTTTTCGCGGTCGCGCGCGCGCACGGCGAGCGCCGCTGCCAACGTCGCCTCGTCGTCGAGCGCGAGGCCGATCGCCTGCGCGGTGACGAAGTTGACACCGACGGTGAAGTAACGCGGATACTGCGGCGAAGGCAGCGACGCGTGACGTTCGACGACGTCGAGCGCGATCTCCGCGGCCTGGCGCGCGTACTGCGGCGGCGTCGAGTAGACGGCGAGCAGCGCACCCGCGTCGACGAGCGCTTGCGAGAAGCCCACGACAGGAACCTCGGCGCGATGACACGCGAGCAGCACGCTGCGAATGGTTGCGGCATTGACCGCCACGGCGTCGGGCAGCGCGAGCAGGACGTCGCTTTGCATGAGCACCTGCTGCAACGCCGGATAGACACCCGCGGCGTCGTTGGCCTGCGCGCGCCGCAGCTCGAGACCGGCCGCGCGGGCACCGTCCTCGAGATCGCGCGCAAGACCGGCGGACGTGGGACCCAGCAGAACGCCCACGCGTGTTCGCGCGGGGAGCGCGAGCGCGACGAGATCGAGCTGACGCGCGAGCGGCTGCTCGATGAAAATCGCCGAGAAGCGGACATCGCG
>DASTIY010000256.1:0-4206 GCA_035717085.1 Casimicrobiaceae bacterium
TGACACTCCTCTGACACTCCTCTGACACTCCTCTGACGCATGTCTGACACCGGCCGCTACATCTGCTTGAAGAGGTGGTTGAAGCTGCGGCTCACCTCGAGCTTCTCGGCGGTACCGCGCAGGTGTACGACCTGGTTGCCGCGAAGGTTCCGGCTCACCTGCTCCACCGCGTCGACCCGCACGAGCGTGGCGCGATGGATCTGCCAGAACTCGGCGGGATCGAGCTCGAGCACGAGCTCCTTGATCGGCTTGCGAATGAGCGCCTCGTAGCGCGCCGTCTGCACGCGCGTGTACTTGTCCTCGGCGCGGAAGAACAGGATCTCGCTCGTCGGGATCATGCGGATCACGCCCCCGACGCTCGCTTGCACCCAGCGCAGGTAGCTGCGCGTCGCGCTGCCGCCCGTCTGCAGGCGCTCCGTCAATTCGGCGAGCAGCGCGTCCATCGGGAGCGGCTTGCGATCGAGCCGCTCGCGCAACCTCTCGCACGTCAATGCCACGCGCTCCGGTTCGGCAGGCTTCAGCAGATAGTCGACCGCGCCCTGCTCGAATGCATCGATGGCGTATTGATCGTACGCGGTGACGAACACGACATGCGCGCGGTCGCCGATCGCCTTCGCGGCGGCGATGCCGTCCATCTCGGGCATGCGGATATCGAGGAAGACGACGTCGGGCGCAAGGCTTTGCACGAGCGCGACCGCCTCGCGGCCGTTGACCGCCTCTCCGACGACGAGGAGCTCCGGCCACGCCTGGCGCAGCTGGGCGGCGATCTGCTCGCGCATCAGCCGCTCGTCGTCGGCGATCACCGCAGTCGGTGCCGCTGTCGCGTTCACGGCACGCTCGCGCGCGCCGCCGAAACTTCGTACGGCATCTTGATCGTCGCGCGTGTCCCGCCCGCGGGCGGCAAGTCGATCAAGAGCTCGGCGCGATCGCCATACATCGCGTGCAGTCGCTCGCGGACGTTCGCGAGACCGACGCCGCCCTCCCCCATCGGCGCGAACCCGACGCCGTCATCCTGCACGTGCACGGCGAGCTGGCCGTCGACGATTTCCGCGCCGATGTCGATTCGGCCGCCCTCCGCCTTGGGCTCGAGGCCATGCTTGATCGCGTTCTCGACGAGCGTCAGCAACATCATCGACGGGAAGGTGGCGGACTTGAGGCCCTCAGGGACGGTGACCGCCGATTTCAGGCGATCTTCCATGCGTACCGCCATGATGTCGAGGAACGCCGTGCAGAGGTCGATCTGCTGGCCGAGCGTCGGACGCGCGCGATCACGCATCTGCGGCATCGCCGAGCGCAGGTAGCGGATCAGGCTGCGCTGCATCTTCGACGCGCGCGGCGGATCCGTCTGGATCAACTGGTCGATGCTCGCGAGCGTGTTGAACAGGAAGTGCGGCTCGATCTGCGCCTGCAGCGCCTGCATCCTCGCCTCGAGCACCGTTCGCTCGAGCTGTTCCATGTCGGCGCGCCGCGTCGCCGCGACGGCGGTGATCTCGGCTCGCCGCTTGCCCCCGGCGACGATCTTGATGATCACCGACGCGAGGATCAGCAACAGTGCCGGCAACGGCGTCTGCAGGATGCCGGCGACGATCATCGCCAGCACCGCGACGAGCGCGAGCTTCGTCCACGAGACGACCGCGAGCCAGTCGAAGAAGCCCCATGCGGCGACGACGATGCCGCGCCGGATGCTGCGCATCGGGCGGGCGGAAGGCGAGGCGCCGGCGGCGCGTCCCTCGCGCCCGCGCGATTCGGAGCCCGGCGTCGGCATTTCGTTGCTGATCACGTGATCCCGGTTGGACGATGCGGCCCGCAGCTTACGAGATCGCGACCGCGCGATAAAGCGCGGCGGGACGCAATGCGCCGGCGTGCGTCCGAAATGCCGAACGCGCGGTACGAGCTGCCGTCGCGCCGGGGATGGCGTGACGGCACCCGTCGGCTTACGGCTCGACGCGATACGCCTCGATCGGAACGCGCAACGTCACCTCGTCGGCCGGCGCGTACGGGATCCCGGCCGTCATCCCCCAGTCGGAGCGCTTGATCGTCGCAGTCGCTTCGCCGCCGCACATCGGCTTCTTGTTGAAGGGGTTCGGTGCGCAGCGGAAGTCGTCGACGGCGAGCGCGACCGGCTTGGTGACGCCGAGCATCGTGAGCTCGCCATTGACCGCGACGACGCGATCGCCGTCGAAGCGAACGTCGTCGGAGTGGAACGTGATCGTCGGGTACTTCTCGACGTTGAAGTACTTCTCGCCCTTGACGATCGCGTCGAGCCGGGTCGGGTCGTGCGTGCGGATCGACGTCGCATCGATCGTCACGTCGACGCTGCCTTTCTTCGCCTCGCGGTCGATCGTGACCTTCCCGCTCGACTTCTCGAAGTGCCCCACCTGGCTCGAGAGACCGAGGTGATGCACGACGAAGCCGGGCTGCGAATGCACGGGATCGAGCGTGTAGGTTTCTGCGGCGAGCGTTGGGAGGCTCATGCTCGCGCCGAGCGCAAGCATGACGAAGTGGCATTTCACGGCGGATCTCCTTTTCGTTCGGGTTGCAACTTACGCAGGCGGCAGCACGAGACGCACGCGCACCAGCACGTCGTTGTCGACGGTGCCGGTGTCCGCCCACTCGCCCTCGCCGATCCTGTAGTCGAGCCGCCGGATCGCGAAGCTTCCCTCCGCGACGCGATTTCCGGCGGCGTCGGTCTTCATGGTGACGGGCACGACGCAATCGCGCGTGATGCCCTTGATCGACAGCTTCCCGGCGATTTCGTAGCGTCCGCCGCCGAGATCGCGAATCGCGGTCGACGCGAAGTGCGCAGTCGGAAAGCGCGCGCTGTCGAACCACAGCTCGCTTTGCGCCTCGCCCTCGGACTCGGCGCTCGCGAGATCGATGCTCGCGAGATCGATGTCGAACACCGCCTTCGACGCGGCGAGTTGCTGCGGCTTGAAGACCACGTCCGCCTTCCACTTCCGAAAGCGTCCGTCGAACTTCACGCCCATCTGCTTCATCGTGAAGGCGATCTCGCTCTTGTCGACGATCACGCCCTGCGCGCGTGCGCCGGCGGCGAGCGCGACCAGCGCGAGCATGGCGACGAGCGGCCTGACGAACGTCATGGCCGCACCGGCTTCACGAACGGGAGAATGCGCACGAGCGCCGCATCGCGGTCGACCACGTGATGCTTGATCGCGGCCGCCACGTGAAGGCAGAACACGACGAAGAGCAGCGCGTTCAAGCTCACGTGCACGAGGCGCAATGCGTCGCCCAGCGCTCGGTCCTTCGGAACGAGATTGGGCAGCGGAAGCACGCCGAGATACACGACCTGCACGCCGGTGGCCGAGCTGTAGAGCCATCCGGACAGCGGGATGGCGAACAGCAGCACGTAGAGCAACGCATGCGACGCGCTCGCCGCGCGGCGCTGCCACCGCGGCATCGCGACCGGTGGCGGCGGCGGTCGCACGGCGCGCCAGCCCAGGCGCAGCGACGAGAGCAACAGCACCGTAAGGCCGATGGACTTGTGGACGAGATACCACTGGAGCTTGCGCGGCGAGATGTGCATCGGGACCATCGAAAGTCCCAGCAGCCAGTTGGCGATGATCAGCGCGGCGGTAACCCAATGCAGGACGATCGCCGGTCTGCCATACCGCTCCGGTCCGCCGCGCGCGGCGGACCGGTCGATTCCCTTCATCGTCGTCACGATCGGCGGATAACAGCAGCGACGGCCACAGTATTCCAGATCGTCATGGCTGCCCCAGCGCGGCGATGAAGGTACGCACGCCGTCGAGCAGCATCTGCACCGCGATCGCGGTCAAAACGAGGCCCATCAGGCGCTCGACGGCGATCATGCCGCGCTCGCCCAGCACGCGCTCGAGGCGGCGCGACGCGACGAGCACGATCGTCGTGACGATCATCGCGATGGTGAGCGCGATCACCCACGCGAGCGAATGTCCGGGGTCGCGCGACGCCATCAGCATCACGGTGGCGAGCGCCGAGGGTCCGGCGATCGCCGGAATCGCGAGCGGCACGAGGAACGGCTCGGCGCCGGGTGGATCGCCGAACAGGCCCTCCGGATGCCGGAAGACCATGCGCAGCGCGATCAGGAACAGGATGATGCCGCCGGCGATCGCGAGCGACACTTCGGACAGACTGAGCCAGCCGAGGAACGTGTGGCCGCCGAACAGGAACGCGAGCAGGATCACATAGGCGGCGATGCATTCGCGC
>DASTIY010000257.1:0-9050 GCA_035717085.1 Casimicrobiaceae bacterium
TGCTCGAGCGCGTCGACGACGCCGCGCCGGCGGACACTGTCGAGGCCGACGCGCGCGGCGACGGCGAATCGATGCCGCTCGACACGCTCGGCGACGTGCCGATCCTCACCGATGTCGTGAGCTGGCCGGCGCAGGAAGACGCGCATTCGTCGCTGCTCGCCGAGCTGGAAATGCGCGAGCCGGCGCCGGCTGCCGAGCCGATCGCTGCGGACGATGCCTTTCCCGCGTCGGAAGCCGAAGCGGCCGCGCTTGCCGATCATGCACCGACGATCGCGGTGCTCGAGCGCGAGCTCGAGTCTGCGGAGAACGCCGCTGTCGACGTCGCCGAGGCGGATGCACAGCCCGCGATTGCGAACGCGACACCGGACGCGCCGCATCCCGATTCAGCCGCGCCGGCCAGCGGCGACGCCGGCCCGTTTCTCGACGACGACTTCATCCTCGAAATTCCGCCGGTGGAAGCCGCGCGCGAGACCGCGCCGGCGCCGGTCGTGGCGGCAGGCAGTGCGCTGCGTACCGATGCCGATTGGCAGAGCCTCGCCGAGGAAGTGCGGATGCAGGTGCTGCAGCGACTCGACCTCTTCACCGACACCGGCCTTCGCGAGCAGCTCGGTGCGCGCCTTTCCCCGATCGTCGAGCGCGCGAGCGCGGAGTTGATCGAGACGATCAATCGCGAGCTCGGCGAGCTCGTGCGCGGCTACGTCGCCGAGGCGATCGAGCGCGAGATCGAGAGCTGGCGCAGCGGCGAAAACAAGTAGGGTCAGACCGGTCAGGCCCGGGTCGGACCCCACTTTTCGTTACCGCCGCGCGATCATGTCGATCTCGATCAGCGCGCCGCGTGCGAGTCCGTCGACGCCGATGCACGTGCGTGCGGGCCGCCGTTCCGGCGGGAAGTACGTCGCGTAGACGTCGTTCATCCGCGCGTAGTGCTCGTCGAAGTGCCGCAGGAACACGCGTACCGCGGCGACGTTTTGCAGGCCGAGGCCGCAGCCTTGCAGCACGGTCGCGAGGTTTTTCATCACCTGGTGCGTCTGCTCCTCGATCGACTCGGGGTAGGCGGAGTCGTTCGCCGTCCCGGTGAAGGGCATCTGGCCCGTCAGGAACACCCAGCCGTCCGCTTCGACGGCGTGGCTGAACGGCGCGACGGGGTTCGGCGCGCCGCCGATCATGTGGAAAATCAGTGCGGACATGCTCTCCTCCCGATGATGGCGGGTGCGATCGGCCGCCCCGCCGGGACTGTTGCCATTTTCATCCATTGGCGACCTCCGTTCGGCCGCGCGGATCGGCGTTCGCTTGCATAACGCCGGTTCACGCGTGCTAGACTGGGTTCATGAGGCAGCATTCGCACCTCGCCCTCGCATTGCGTCCGCCGGCGGCCGGCTACTGGGCGTTCGTCTTCTTTTATTCGTTTCAAACGAAGGGCCGCACGCGACCGTAAGCAACAGCGACAAGAGGGACAAATCGATCGGGCGGCTCCAGAAGGGCCGCCCGATTTTTTTCACGTCACGCCATGGAGAGGAAGATGATCATCGTCATGCAGCCCGATGCCGGCGAAGCGGAAATCGCCGGCGTCGAAGCGAAGATACGCGCGCACGGGCTCGACGTGCACGTGTCGCGCGGTACCGAGCGCACGCTGATCGGCGCGGTCGGCGACGAGCGCAAGCTCGATCCCGAAATGTTCGACTCGCTGCCGGGCGTCGAGCGGTCGATGCACATCCTGAAGCCGTACAAGCTCGTCGCGCGCGAGTGGCACAGGGCGAACACCGTGGTCGACGTCGGCGGCGTACCCATCGGCGGCGAGGAGGTGCAGGTGATCGCCGGGCCGTGCTCGGTGGAAACCGTTCCGCAGATGCAAGCTGCGGCGGCCGGCGTGGCGGCGGCGGGCGCGCGGCTGATGCGCGGCGGCGCGTTCAAGCCGCGCACGAGTCCGTACGCGTTCCAGGGCAAGGGCGTCGAGGGATTGACGATGTTGCGCAATGCGGCCGCGCGGCACGCGCTGCCCATCGTCACCGAATTGATGGACGTTCGCATGCTCGACACGTTCCTCCGGCATCGTGTCGACGTGATCCAGATCGGCACGCGCAACATGCAGAACTTCGACCTTCTGAAGGAAGTCGGCAAGGTCGACGTGCCGGTGATCCTCAAGCGCGGCATGAGCGCGACGATCAGCGAATGGCTGATGGCGGCCGAGTACGTCGCGGCCGGCGGGAATCACCGGATCATGCTGTGCGAGCGCGGCATTCGCACGTTCGAGACCGCGTATCGCAACGTGCTCGACGTGACCGCGGTGGCGGTGCTGAAAAAGGAGACGCACCTGCCGGTGATCATCGATCCGTCGCACGCCGGCGGCAAGGCGTGGATGGTGCCCGCACTGTCCTGCGCGGCGGTTGCGGCGGGCGCCGACGCGCTGTTGATCGAAGTGCATCCGTGCCCGACGGAAGCGTGGTGCGACGCCGATCAGGCGCTGTCGATCGACGAGTTCGGTTCGCTGATGACGAAGCTCCGCGCGATCGCGCACGCGGTGGGGCGGACGATGCCCGAGCCGGTCGTTGCGAACGAGGCATTCGCGGTCGCCATGTAGGTCTGCTGCCTATAATGATCGGTTTTGCCGCTGTACACGCCGATGGAACTCGCAAAGAGCTTCGAGCCGCACGCGATCGAGGCGAAGTGGTACCCGATCTGGGAGTCGCGCGGCTATTTCGAGCCGCGCTATTCGCCAGGCGTGCCATCGTATTGCATTCAGCTGCCGCCGCCGAACGTCACGGGCACGCTGCACATGGGCCACGCGTTCCAGCAGACGCTGATGGACGTGCTGATCCGCTATCACCGCATGCGCGGCTTCAACACGCTGTGGCAGGTCGGCACCGATCACGCCGGCATCGCCACGCAGATCGTCGTGGAGCAGCAACTGAAGGCAACCGGTCTCACGCGTCACGACCTCGGCCGCGACGCGTTCGTCGATCGCGTCTGGGCGTGGAAGAACGAATCGGGGGGTGCGATCACGACGCAGATGCGCCGCCTCGGCGCAGCCGCCGACTGGTCGCGCGAGCGCTTCACGATGGACGAGGGCCTGTCGGCCGCCGTGCGCGAGACGTTCGTGACGCTTTACGACAACGGGCTCATCTATCGCGGCAAGCGCCTCGTCAACTGGGATCCGAAGCTCATGACCGCTGTCTCGGATCTCGAGGTCGACAACGACGAGGAGCAGGGGACCATCTGGGAGTTGCGCTATCCGCTCGCCGATGGCTCGGGCTCGCTGGTCGTCGCGACGACGCGGCCGGAAACGATGCTCGGCGACACGGCGGTGGCCGTGAATCCGGAAGACGAGCGGTATCGCTCGTTCATCGGCAGGAAGGTGACGCTGCCGCTGACGAAGCGTGAAATTCCCGTCATCGCCGACGAATACGTCGATCGCGCGTTCGGCACCGGCGTGGTGAAGATCACGCCGGCGCACGACTTCAACGACTACGCGATCGGCCAGCGCCACGACCTTCCGGCGATCTCGATCTTCCACCTCGACGCCACCGTCAACGACAACGCGCCCGCGAACTATCGCAGGCTCGATCGCTACGCCGCGCGCAAGGCGGTGCTGCACGATCTGCGCGAAGCGGGACTCGTCGTGTCCGAGAAGCCCCACAAGATGATCGTGCCGCGCTGCGGCCGCACCGGCGAAGTCGTCGAGCCGATGCTGACCGATCAGTGGTACGTCGCGATGCGCAAGGCGGCGCCGCCGACGCATCCGCTTTGGCCCGGCAAGACGATCCAGGACCTGTGTCTCGCCGCGGTGAGCGAGGAGGGCATCGTCGATCCGAAGACGGGCGAAGCAGGACGGGTGCGCTTCGTTCCCGCCGAGTGGATCTCGACGTACCTGCACTGGATCAACAACATTCAGGATTGGTGCATCTCGCGACAGCTTTGGTGGGGCCACCAGATCCCGGCGTGGTACGACGAGGACGGCAACGTCTACGTCGCGATGACCGAGGGAGACGCGCGCGCGCAGGCGACGACGCGGCTCGGACGCGCGCCGAAGTCCTTCCATCGCGACGAGGACGTGCTCGACACTTGGTTCTCGTCGGCGTTGTGGTGCCACTCGACGCTCGGCTGGCCGGCCGAGACGCGCGAGCTGCGCACCTTCCTCCCGTCGTCGGTGCTCGTCACCGGCTTCGACATCATTTTCTTCTGGGTTGCGCGGATGATCATGATGACCACGCTCGCCACCGGCAAGGTGCCGTTTCGCGACGTCTACATCAACGCGATCGTGCGCGATGCCGACGGGCAGAAGATGTCGAAGTCGAAGGGCAACGTGCTCGATCCGCTCGACCTGATCGACGGCGTCGACGCCGACACGCTGGTGTCGAAGAGCGTCGCCAACATGATGGATCCGCGCCAGGCCGAGAAGGTCGCGAAGCGCACGCGGCAGCACTATCCGAACGGCATCCCGGCGTTCGGCGCGGATGCGCTGCGCTTCACCTTCGCGTCGCTCGCGACGTTCAACCGCACGCTCAACTTCGATCTGAACCGTTGCGAGGGCTACCGCAATTTCTGCAACAAGCTCTGGAATGCGACGCGCTTCGTGCTGATGAACGTCGAGGGCGAGGACGTCGGGCTCGACGCGTCGGCACCGCGCGCGCACACGTTCGTCGATCGCTGGCTGCTCGGCCGGCTGCAGCGCGCGAAGCACGACGTCGCCGCGAACCTCGACGGCTATCGCTTCGATCTCGCAGCGCGCGCGCTCTACGAATTCGTCTGGGACGAATACTGCGACTGGTACGTCGAGCTCGCGAAGGTGCAGCTCGGACGCGCCGAGGCGGAGGGCGACGAAGCGGCGGCGCGCGGCACGCGGTCGATGCTCGTGCGCGAGCTGGAGGCGACGCTGCGGCTCGCGCATCCGTTCATGCCGTTCATCACCGAGGAGCTGTGGCAGATCGTGGCGCCGCTCGCGGGCAAGCACGGCGAGACGATCCAGTTGCAGCCGTTTCCGAAGGCCGATTTCGAGCGCATCGACGAATCGGCCGACGCGAAGATGGCATTGCTGAAGGACGTCGTGAACGCCTGCCGGACGCTGCGCGGCGAGATGGGACTGTCGCCTGCGCAGAAGGTGCCGCTGATCGCGGAGGGCGATCGCGCGACGCTCGCCGCGTTCGCGCCCTACGTCGCGCCGCTCGCGAAGCTCTCCGAGGTGCGCATCGTCGACGCCTTGCCGGCCGGTGACGCGCCGGTGCAGATCGTCGGCGACTTCCGGCTCATGCTGCACATCGAGGTCGACCCGGACGCCGAGCGCGAGCGGCTCGCGAAGGACATCGCGCGCCATGAAGGCGAGATCGCGAAGGCGCAGGCGAAGCTCGCGAATCAGGCGTTCATCGCGCGTGCGCCGGCGCCCGTCGTCGAGCAGGAGCGAACGCGGCTCGCCGGCTTCACGGCGACGCTCGCGAAGTTGCGCGAGCAGCACGCGCGCCTCGGCGAGCGGAAAGCATAACGTCATAACTGCGCGATCGCCGCTCGTCGCCGTCGGAGGACTATACTCGGAGATCCCGCACCGAACGGGATTCCCCTCGGGCTCGCTGCAACGGCAGCCCCGCAACAACCTACTCTGGAGGGCGACATGGCGGTACGCATTGGCGACGTAGTTCCCGATTTCACGGCAGACACCACGCAAGGCAAGATTCGATTCCACGACTGGATCGGCGACGGCTGGGCGATCCTGTTTTCGCATCCCAAGGATTTCACGCCGGTGTGCACCACCGAGCTCGGCACGATGGCCCGGATGAAGTCCGACTTCGACAAGCGCAACGCCAAGATCATCGGCATCAGCGTCGATCCCGTGAGCGACCACACGCGCTGGGCGAAGGACATCGAGGAGACGCAGGGCGCCGCGGTCAACTATCCGATCATCGGCGGCGACGACCTCGAGATCGCCAAGGCGTACGACATGATCCACCCGAACGCGAGCGCGGGTCCGCGCACGGCAAACGACAACGCCACGGTGCGCAACGTGTTCATCATCGGCCCGGACAAGAAGCTGAAGGCGATGCTCGTGTATCCGATGAGCGCCGGGCGCAACTTCGACGAGGTGCTGCGCCTCCTCGACGCGCTGCAGACGAACGCGAAGCACGGCGTCGCGACGCCGGCCAACTGGAAGCCGGGCGAGGACGTCATCATTCCGACGTCGGTATCCGACGAGGACGCGCGCAAGAAGTATCCGGGCGGCTTCAAGACGCACAAGCCGTATCTGCGGACGACCGCTCATCCGAAGTAGCACCAGAGGGGCGCCGCGGCGCCCCTCTTCGTTTGACCTCGTCTCCCGAATCGCGGAGGATTCGGGTCGGAGGAAATCCCCGATTTTCCTGCGACCCCGAACGAGGCTGCATGAGTAGCGCGATTCCCCTGCCTGCGCAGCCCGCCATGCTCGACGACGACGCGTGGGAGGACCTGCTCGACTTCATCGAGGAGCGCCGGGTCATCCCGATCATCGGGCCCGAGTTGCTGCAGGTCGAAACCGACGCCGGGCCGCGCCTGCTCTACGAATGGGTCGCCGACAAGCTCGCGGCGAAGCTCGGCGTCGACACCTCGCAGCTCGCGCGTCCGTTCACGCTGAACGACGTCGTCTGCTGGTTCCTGGCCTCGCGCGGGCGCCGCGAGGAGGCGTACACGCGCCTGCGCGGCATCTTCCGCGACGCGACGTTCGCCCCGCCGCTCGCGCTGCGCCAGCTCGCGCAGATCACCGACTTCGATCTCTTCGTCACGACCACGTTCGACCCGCTGCTCGAGCAGGCGGTGAACCTCGAGCGCTTCGGCGGTGCGCAATCGACCGAAGTGCTCGCGTACGCGCCGAACCGCGTGACCGACCTGCCCTGCGAGCGCGAAAGACTGACGCGCCCCGTGGTCTATCACCTGCTCGGACGCCTGTCGGCGTCACCGACGTACGTCATCTCCGACGAGGACACGCTGGAGTTCATCTGCGCGCTGCAAAGCGAGCACCTGACGCCGGAGAAGCTCTTCCACGAGCTCGAGCACAGCCATCTGCTGTTCATCGGCAGCAGCTTCACCAACTGGCTCGCGCGCCTCTTCCTGCGCATGGCGAAACGGCATCGGCTGTCCGATCCGCGCGACGTCGGTGAAGTGCTCGCCGACAACCATTCCGTCGGCGATGCGCGGCTCATGAACTTCCTGCAGCAGGTGAGCGTGCGAACGCGCGTCTACAGCGGGGGCAGCAAGTTCGTCGACGAATTGCATCGACGCTGGACGACGCGCCACCAACCGGCCGAAGTCATCGATCTCGCACGCCGCTACCTGCCGCCCGAGCGCGAGATGCCGGAGAACGCCGTCTTCATCAGCTACGCGCGCGAGGACCTCGCGGCGGTGCAGCGACTGAAGGCCGGGCTCGACGCGGCGGGCATTCGCACGTGGTTCGATCTCGATCGTCTCGAAGGCGGCGACGACTACGACCGCAAGATCCAGCGCAACATCGCGCGCTGCTCGTATTTCGTCCCGGTGATCTCGGCGACGACCGAGCGCCGCCTCGAGGGCTACTTCCGCCGCGAATGGAGCTACGCGCTCGATCGTGCCCGCAACATCGCCGACGACGCGCTCTTCATCCTGCCGGTCTGCGTCGACGACACGAACGCAGTGACCGCCCACGTTCCGGACAAATTCAAGGCGCTGCACCTCACGCGGCTTGCCAACGGCGAAGTGACGCCCGAGTTCACGCGCCACCTGCAGGACTTCCTTTCCGCGCGAAGCTGACCCGTGCCCCTGGACAGCCCCGTGGCGCACGCTTCGGTCGATGCCGAGAACCCCTGGCTCGGCCTCGCCTCCTTCACCGAGGAGACGCTTCCGTACTTTCATGGGCGTGAGGAAGAGGTCGCCGAGCTCGCGCGCCGCGTCCAACGCAAGCTCCTCACGCTGCTCTTCGGGAAGTCGGGGCTCGGCAAGACGTCGATCCTGCGCGCCGGCATCGTGCCGCGGCTGCGTGCGCTCGGCTACTGCCCGGTGTACGTGCGAATCGACTATTCCCGCGAATCCCCGCCGCCCGCCGAGCAGATCAAGCAGGCGATCTTCCGCGCGAGCGAAGCGTCCGGGCAGTGGACGCACGTCGGCGTCGCGGTGCCGGGCGAATCGCTGTGGGAATTCCTGCATCACCGTGGCGACGTGCTGCGCGACGCCGCGGGCAACCCGCTGACGCCGCTGCTGATCTTCGATCAGTTCGAGGAGATCTTCACGCTCGCCCAGAACGACGACTTCGGCCGGCAGCGGGCGGCGCAATTCGTCGACGAGCTCGCGGACCTCGTCGAGAACCGGCCGCCGAAGACGCTCGAAGCAAGACTCGACGCCGACGACAGCGTCGCGGACCAATTCGATTTCTCGCGCAGCGATTACCGCGTGTTGATCGCATTGCGCGAGGATTACCTCGCGCATCTCGAGGCGTTCAAGACGGCGATGCCGTCGATCACGCAGAACCGCATGCGCCTTGCGCCGATGACCGGCGAGCAGGCGCTGGAGGCGGTCGTCAAGCCGGGCGGCAAGCTCGTCTCGCAGGAAGTCGCCGAAGCGATCGTGCGCTTCATCGCGGGCGGATCGGAGATCCGCAACGCCGAAGTCGAGCCGTCGCTTTTGTCGCTCATCTGCCGCGAGCTCAACAACGCGCGCATCGCGCAGGGACGAAGCGAGATCTCCGCCGACTTGCTGGCGGGCTCGCACGACACGATCCTCGCGGAGTTCTACGAGCGCGCGCTCGCCGACCAGCCCCCCGGCGTGCGCCATTTCATCGAGGACCAGCTCCTCACCGAATCCGGCTTTCGCGAAAGCCTCGCCGAAGAGCGCGTGAGGAAGGCGTTCGCCGCCGCGGCGGCCGCGCCCGACGCGCTCGCCCGGCTCGTCGATCGCCGCCTGTTGCGCGTCGAGGAACGCCTCGACATTCGCCGCGTCGAGCTCACGCACGACGTGCTCTGCAGCGTCGTGCGCGCGAGCCGCGACGTGCGCCGCGAGCGCGAAGCGCGCGACGAGGCCGAGCGCAAGCTCGCCGAGCAACGCACGCGCGAGCAGGCGACGCGCAA
>DASTIY010000258.1:0-4953 GCA_035717085.1 Casimicrobiaceae bacterium
TCGACCTCGAAGTACGCGCGCAATGCCGTGCGCGTGTCGCTGCGTCCGAAACCATCGGTGCCGAGCGCGACGAAGGGCGCTGCGACGTACGACGCGACGAGTTGCGGATACGCGCGCACGTAGTCGGTCGCCGCGACGATCGGCACGTTCGCGGTCAGGCAGCGCTCGACGTGACTCGTGCGCGTGTCGTCGTCCGGATGCAGCCGGTTCCAGCGCGCGACTTCGGCCGCGTCGCGCGCGAGCTCGGCGAAGCTCGTAACGCTCCAGACGTCGCTCGCAATCTTCCAGTCGTTACGCAGCAGTTCTGCAGCGGCGATGACTTCGCGCAGGATCGCACCCGAACCAAGCAGCCGCACTTGCGCGCTGCCGTCGGCGGCGACGAGGCGATACATGCCGCGCACGATGTCGTCGGCGACGCCCTTCGGCAGCGACGGTTGCGCGTAGTTCTCGTTCATCACGGTGACGTAGTAGAAGACGTCGTCCTGGCGCTCGATCATCTGCCGCGCGCCGTGGTCGACGATCACCGCGAGCTCGTACGCGAAACAGGGGTCGTACGCGCGGCAATTCGGAACGGTGGCCGCGACGACGTGGCTGCTCCCGTCCTGGTGTTGCAGTCCCTCGCCGCCGAGCGTCGTGCGACCCGCGGTGCCGCCCAGCAGGAAGCCGCGTGATCGCTGGTCGGCCGCGGCCCAGATGAGATCGCCGACGCGCTGGAAGCCGAACATCGAGTAGTAGATGTAGAACGGCAGCATCGCGATGCCGTGCACGCTGTACGACGTCGCGGCGGCGACCCACGACGACAGCGCGCCGGCCTCGGTGATGCCTTCCTCGAGCAGCTGGCCGTCCTTCGCCTCGCGATAGCGCAGCATCGATGCGGCGTCCTCGGGCTCGTAGAGCTGACCGAGCGGTGAGTAGATGCCGATCTGGCGAAACAGGTTCGCCATGCCGAACGTGCGCGCTTCGTCGGCGACGATCGGCACGATGCGCGGGCCGAGCGCGCGGTCCTTGAGCAGGTTCGTGACGAGACGCACGAGCGCCGTCGTCGTCGACATCTCGTGGCCGTCGGCTTCGAGCGCGAAGCGCGCATACGATTCGAGCGGGGGAATGGCGACCGGCGCCGCTTCGGTGCGCCGCACCGGAAGATCCCCGCCGAGCGCTGCACGCCGCGCGCGCAGGTACGCGAGCTCGGGACTGCCATCCGGCAGTGCAAGGAAGCGCATCTGCTCGATGTCGTCGTCGGAGAGTGCGAGGTGGAAGCGATCGCGAAAGGCGCGCAGCGCGTCGAGGTCGAGCTTCTTCTGCTGATGCGACGTCATCCGCGATTCGCCCGCGCCGCCCATGCCGTAGCCCTTCTTGGTCTTGGCGAGCACGACGGTCGGCTGGCCCTCGTGCGCACGCGACGCGCGAAGCGCCGCGTAGAGCTTGCGGAAGTCGTGGCCGCCGCGCTTCAGCGCGTCGATCTCCTCGAGCGTCATGTGCGCGACGAGCGCGCGCAATTCGGGATCGAGGCCGAAGAAGTGGCTCTGGTTGTAGGCACCGTCGTTGGCGCCGAGCGTCTGGTACTGGCCGTCGACCGTCGCGGCGAACTGACGCAGCAGCGCGTGGTGCGTGTCGCGCGCGAAGAGCGCGTCCCAGTCCGAGCCCCACAGCACCTTGATGACGTTCCATCCGGCGCCGACGAACAGCGACTCGAGCTCCTGGATGATCTGGCCGTTGCCGCGCACCGGCCCGTCGAGGCGCTGCAGGTTGCAGTTGATGACGAACGTCAAATTGTCGAGCGACTCGCGTGCGGCGAGCGTCAGCGCGGCGATCGACTCGGGCTCGTCCATCTCGCCGTCGCCGAACACGCCCCACACGTGGCGATCGCCCATCGCCGCGATGCCGCGATGCTCGAGGTAGCGCATGAAGCGCGCGTGATAGATCGCGCTGATCGGCCCGATGCCCATCGAGCCGGTCGGGAACTGCCAGAAATTCGGCATCAGCCACGGATGCGGATACGACGACAGGCCGTCGCCGCCGACTTCGCGCCGGTAGTTTGCGAGCTGCGATTCGGTGAGCCGCCCTTCGAGAAACGCGCGCGCGTAGACGCCGGGCGCCGAATGCGGCTGGAAGAAGACGAGGTCGCCGCCATGCCCGGCGTCGGCGCCGCGGAAGAAGTGGTTGAAGCCGACCTCGAAAATTTCCGCGGCCGATGCGTAACTCGCGATGTGGCCGCCGAGCTCGCCGTACGCGCGGTTGGCGCGCACGACCATCGCGAGCGCGTTCCAGCGCACGATCGACGTGATGCGTTCCTCGCGCGCGAGATCGCCCGGATACGCGCCCTGCTCCTCGAGCGGAATCGTGTTCTGGTACGCCGAGTACGGCGGGACGTGCGCGAGGATGCCGAGGTGCTGCGCCTGCTCTTCGAGCTTCTTCAGCAGGAACGCGCCGCGCTCCTTGCCGCTTTCATGGACCGTCGCCGCGAGCGCATCGAGCCATTCGCGTGTCTCGTCGGGGTCGGCGTCGCTGTCCGGAAGGCGCATCGGACGATTCTATCCGCGGAACGTCGCTTCCATTTCGCGCCGTAACTTCACCGCGGTGCTGTCCGCATCGATCGCGACGTCCGTCCATTTCACCGGCTGTCCGCTCGCAATCGGCCGCGTGAGCTTGACGCGATGTGCGAGGCCGAGCGGTAATCCGCCGAGCGCGAGCGAATCCTTCGCGGGCATCAGCTTGCCGTAGACCGTGTAGCCACCCTCGCCGTCGAGCGTTTCGCCCTCACGCAGGTCGCGCTTCGCGGTCGCGACGACGTCGCCGCGAAAGCCGCGCGCGACGCCGGTCGGCTCCTTGCGCAAGCCGACCGACGCGACGCTGATGCCGAGCTCGAGGCCGATCAAGTGGTACGGCTTGTACATCGCCGTGTATTCGCCGCTGTCGTCGGTGACGAGGCCGTATTCGCGGAAGCAGCGCTCGACGTACGTCGACCCCGCGCGAAACGTGACGTAGACGCCCCAGCGCAAATCGCGAAACACCGGCCGGCCGTCGCGCTCGAGGCTCGAGATCACCTCGACCTGGCCGGCGTGATCGAGCTGTCCGCCGGCATCGCGGGGACGCAGCACGCGCGCGAGATCGTCGACGCCGCACGGCGGAAACGCGAGGCCGGCGGATGCGGGCGTGAGTCCGGTCGCATTCGCGACCGCGGCCATCTCGATCGCCGATTTGGTGCCGTCGAGAAACGAGTTGAACATCTGCGCGTTCATGCCGCCGATGCGCGCGTCCTCGGCAGTGAGCCCGTAGTGACCCCACACGGTCTCGGGCGTCGACGCGTGATACGCGGGCAGGTACTTCGTGCCCTTGCCCGCCGCGATCACTTCGAAGCCGGCGGCGCGCGCCCAGTCGACCATCTCGCAAATGAGCGCCGGCTGGTCGCCGTACGCGAGCGAATAGACGATGCCCGCCTGCGCGGCGCGCTTCGCGAGCAGCGGTCCGGCGAGCGCATCGGCTTCGACGTTCACCATCACGACGTGCTTGCCGTGCTCGCAGCATGCGAGCGCGTGCGCGATGCCGGCCGCGGGATTGCCGGTCGCGTCGATGATGATTTCCGTTTCGTCCGCGCGAATGACCGCCATCGCGTCGTCGACGATGCACGTCGTTCCGTTCCTGATCGCTTCGCCTGGCGTCCGCGCCGCGATCTGCTCGGTCGGCCAGCCGGTGTCGAGCAGCGCTTCGCGCGCGCGTTCCGGCGAAAGGTCGGCGACGGCGACGATGTGAATGCCCGGCGTACGACGTGCCTGCGACAGGTACATCGAGCCGAACTTGCCGGCGCCGATCAGAACGACACGCAGCGGCTTGCGCTCGGCGTCGCGGGCGAGGAGGAGGTGATGGAGGTTCATGGGCAGTCAGGGTGATTGCTGCGTTACACCGGAAAAGGAGTCTGACCCGGGTCAGGCCCTACTTTTCCGTCGATTACGTCGAGGCGAGGAGCGTGGCGCGCACTTCGGCGAAACGCTGAGCGGCCCGCTCTTCGAGCGGATGATGGCCGTCGGTCACCTGCCATTGTCCGCCGACGCAGACCGCGTGTGGTGCACGTGGATTGCGGGCGAACACGTGCGTCGAGAGCTGTTGCGCGGGCGACAGTGCGGCGAGCGTCGCGTCGCTCGTGTCGAGCACGACGAAATCGGCACGCTGGCCGCGCGCGATGCCGGCGACGGGCCGGCCCGATGCCTGCGCGCCGCCGGCGATCGCATCGAGCAGGATCGCGGTCGCGACATCCGGCTGCGCGGCGGTGGCCAGCACGTTGCGGCGCTTGCGCGCGAGACGCTGCGAATATTCGAGCATCGCGATCTCGGCGAAGGCGTCGGTGCAGACGTTGCTGTCGGAGCCGAGGCCGAACGCGCCATCGGCGGCTTGCCAGCCGACGCCGTCGAAGACGCCGTCGCCCAGATTCGCCTCGGTGGTCGGGCAGAGACCGGCGACCGCGCCGGTGCGCGCGGCAGCGCGGACTTCGCGATCGTTCATGTGCGTCGCGTGCACGAGGCACCAGCGCGCGTCGAGGGCGACGTGATCGAGCAGCCATTCCACCGAGCGCTGCCCGCTCCAGGCCATGCACTCCTCGACTTCGCGTTCCTGCTCCGCGACGTGGATGTGAATGGGCGCGGTGGCGTCGATCGATTGCAGGCGGTCGAGGGCCGCGTCGATGCTCGCGGGCGATACCGCGCGCAGCGAATGGATCGCGAGTCCGGCGCGGACTGCGTGGGACGCGCATTCGCGTCGAAGCTTCGCGACGAGATCGAGCAACGCGTCGACGCCGACGACGAAGCGCCGCTGCTCGGGCCGCGGCGCGATACCGCCGAAACCGTTGCCTTCGTAGAGCACGGGCAGCAGCGTCAGGCCGATGCCGGTGCGGCGGGCGGCGCGCACGAGCGCGAGCGACATCGCGGCATCGTCGGCGTAGGGTTCGCCATTCGGCTGACG
>DASTIY010000259.1:0-4446 GCA_035717085.1 Casimicrobiaceae bacterium
CACCGACCTGCCGATGCGCAAGCTCTTCCATGCGCTCGTGGGCCTCGCCTACATCCTGCCGCCGTACCTCACGAGCGTCGCGTACATCATCCTGCTCGGTCCCAACGCCGGTTACCTGAATCGGCTGATCGCATCGACGACGCGGGTGCACGGCAGCGTCGTCGACGTCTTCAGCGCGGGCGGCGTGACGTTCGTCATTGCGATGCACGTCTATGCGATTCCTTATTTCCTCGTCTATGGGGCGCTGCGGTCCGTCGATCCATCGCTCGAGGAATCCGCACGCATGCTCGGCGCGCGAAGGTGGACGATGCTTCGCCGCATCACGCTGCCGCTGGTCGCACCCGCGATCACCGGCGGTGCGTTGCTCGCGGCGATCAATTCGATCGCCTTGTTCGGGCCGCAGGCGTTTCTCGGGCTGCCCGCGCAGATCGTCTACCTGCCCACGCGCATCTACGGCGCGCTCAGCGGATTTCCGCCGCGCTTCGCGGATGCGTCGGCATTGTCGATCGTGCTCGTGCTCGTCACGGTGCTCGGTCTCGTCGTGCAGCGCCGCTACCTCGGTGGACGCTCGTTCGTCACCGTGAGCGGGCGCGGCGTGCGAAGCGCTCGCCTCGCGCTCGGCGCGCTGCGCTGGCCGCTCGCGCTCGTCTTCCTCGCCGTCGTCGGCGCGAGCTCGATTGCGCCGCTCGCGGTGCTGGTCGCCGCCGCATTCAGCAAGGTGTGGACCGATCCGCTCACGCTGCACAATCTCACGCTCGCCAACTTTCAAGCCGCGCTCATCGACAATCAGATCGCCGCGCGCGGCGTGCTCAACAGCTTCAGGCTCGCGATCGCGGCGGCAACGGCCGCGGTGCTGCTGGGCGTGGCGATCGCGTACGTCGACGTGCGCACGCGGCTGCGCGGACGCCACGTGCTCGACTATCTCGCGATCCTGCCGCTCGGGCTCCCCGGCACCGTGCTGGCCGTTGCGCTGTTGCAGGCGTTCATCCGCTTCCCGATCCCGATCTACGGGACGATCTGGATCCTCCTCATCGCCTACGTCGTGCGCTCGATGCCGATCGCCGTACGCGGCGCCAACGGCGCGCTGCGGCAGGTCGACGCCTCGCTGGAGGAGGCGGCGCGGGTCGCCGGAGCTTCGTGGTTCGCCACGACGCGCCGGATACTCCTTCCGATCATGCGCTCCAACCTGATGCTCGCCTGGCTTCTCGTGTTCATTCCCGCGTTGGGCGAGCTCAGCGCGACGATCCTGCTGTACACGAACGGGACGGAAACGATGTCGGTGGCGATCTTCCGCTTGAGCGATCTCGGTCAGCTCGAGGTCGTAGCAGCGCTCTCCACCGTGCTCGTCGGCGTCATCCTTCTCGCCACGCTGCTCATGCAATGGCTTGCCGGACGCGGCCGCCCAACGTCCGGCGAGACGATCGCGTAGGTCGACGGCAATGGCGCGGATCTCGATCAGAGGATTGGCCAAGCGGTTCGACACGGCACATGCGGTCCACCGCCTCGATCTCGAGATCGAGGACCGGCAGTTCGTCACGCTGCTCGGCCCATCCGGCTGCGGCAAGACGACGACGTTACGTCTGCTGGCGGGGCTCGCCGCACCCGACGACGGCGAGATCGCGATCGACGGGCGCGTCGTTTCGTCGTCCCGATACGTTTTGCCTCCCGAGCGCCGCGAGATGGGGATGGTGTTCCAGAGCTACGCGCTGTGGCCGCACATGGACGTCTTCGAGAACGTCGCGTTCGGGCTGACGCTGAAACGGGTCGCGCGAAGCGACGTGCGCAAACGCGTCGAGCGCGCGCTCGCCATGGTCGGGCTCGAAGGTCTCGGCAACAGGACACCGAACGCACTGAGCGGCGGCCAGCAGCAGCGCGTGGCGCTCGCCCGCTCCCTCGTCACGGAGCCGTCGATCCTGCTGCTCGACGAGCCGCTCAGCAACCTCGACGCGAAGCTGCGCGAGCGAATGCGCGTCGAGCTCAAGGAACTCCATCGCCGCACCGGCATCACGTTCGTGTACGTGACGCACGACCAGGCCGAGGCGATGGTGCTGTCCGATCGCATCGCCGTACTGAACGGTGGACTGCTCCAGCAATATGCGGAGCCGCGGACGCTCTACGAGCACCCCGCCAACCGGTTCATCGCCGACTTCATGGGCGCCGCCAACCTGCTCGCGGGCGTCGTCGAGGATCCGCCCTCGATCCATGGTGCGCGTGGCGCGGTTCGCGTCGGCTCCGCACTTAGACTCGAAGCGCTGTTGCCGCCCGCCGCGATGCGGGACCAATCGCTCACGATCATGATCCGGCCGGAGGATGTCGCCATCACGCGCGAGGCGCCCGCGCACGTTGGAAACATTCTGCCCGGCGTCGTGGCGGGCAGTCATTTCCTGGGCAGCGTCGTCGACTACCTCGTCGAAACCGACGGCCTCGTACTTCACGCGCAAGCACCGCGCGGCACGGCGCTGGAGCGGGGAGAGCGCGTTTACCTGTCGATTCAGCCGGAGCGCTGCATCGGCGTCGACTGATTGGACCCAGCGACGCCGATCATCCTCGCGGCGGACCGGAAGAGTGCTGATCCCGGATCGAGAAGCTGCAGCAGGATCGAGTAGTGATTCTCGCCGGGCAGCACCGCGTCCTCGGCCACGACCTGCATCCATGCGTCCGCGAACTGCGCCTGCTGTTGCCGGAACGGCGGCAGCTCGTCGCCGCCCACCGCGAGGTAGAGCGGCGCATCGGCCGCGGGCCGCGTGAACATCGGGCTCAGCCGGCGGGCCGTCGCCGGGTCGAGACGCACCTTGTCGTTGACCGACGGCACGTTGACCAGCTCGCGCAGGTCGTAAACACCGCTGATCGACAGTCCCGCCGCGAACACCCGGGCGGGCAGGTCCGGCGCGAATTGCGGCCAAGGCGTCGCGAGCGCCATCGCGGTCAGATGGCCGCCGGCGGAATGTCCCGAGACGCACAACTTCTCGCGAGGAGCGCCAAGTTCTTCCGCGTTGCGGTAGAGCCAGGCGCCTGCGTCCTGCACCTGGCGCACGATCTCGTCGATCGTGACCGCAGGGCAAAGCGCGTAATTGGCGACGAGGACGGTGACGCCATGTCGCGCGAGCTCCAATGCGACGAAGCCGTGCTCGCGTTTGTCGAGCGCCATCCAGTAGCCGCCGTGCAGGAACAGCAGCGCCGCCCGGCATTGCCCCTGTGCGGGATAGAGGTCGAGCGTCTGCATCGCGTGCGGTCCGTAACGCACATCCGCCCGAAAGCCGGGCGTTCGGCGCGCCTCCTCGGATGCAGCTTCCCACCGCGCGAAGATGCGCGGATGGTCGGGCACTGCGAGCCGGTTGCGGTACTGCGACTCGTACCACGCGGCGTCCTTCACCGCCACGCGCCGCTACACCTTCGCAGCTTGTGGCGCGGTCGCTATGCGGCGCGGGAAGCCGGGCAGCGGATCGGCCGACGCGCCGGTCGGGATGTGCCGCATCGTCTCCATGAGCTCGTCGTTCACCCACTCGCCCTTCGACAGCGCGCGTTCTGCGGTCAGCTTCGCCGAGCGCCGTTGCGTGCGATCGGTCAGCGGCCGCTCGTTGCGCTCCCATTCCTTCAGCCGCTCCTCGACATTGCTCGCGCCGTCCTCCATGTAAACCGCGAGGCTCAGCGCGTTCATCATCGCGCACGCCGCGCCTTGCGCGAGCGAGGGCGTCATCGCATGTCCGGCATCGCCGACCAGCGCGACGCGGCCCTTCGTCCACGCGTTCAGCACCGTCGTCTCGTAACGATCGTAGCGGCCGGGCGCGTGCACCGCCTCGCGCAGCACCGGCTCGAGGAACGGGAACATGTCGAGCCAGACCTCGAGCTTGATCGGCACGATCGAGCCGTCGCTCCCGTACGGCGCCATCAAGCCGATGTACAGATCGTTCTCGTTCGCCGGCACGTAGAGGATGCGCTGCACGCGCGGCTCGAAATTCCAGAAGTCGATGACGTTGTCCCAGAACGCTTCGCGGCCGAGCTCGCGGCGGCAGCGCGGCACGATCATGCGAATCAGTCCATCCCGCGCCTTGTTGCGCTCCACCGCGAAGCCGACCGAGTCGCGCACGTTCGAGCCGACGCCGTCGGCGCCGACGACGAGGTCGGCCTTGATCGTGCGTCCCGAGCCGAGCGTGACCGTGCCGTCGGGGTCTGCGCTCACGACCTCGCTGTCGTGCAGGATCTCGATGTCGAGCGGGCGGGCCTGCGCCAGCATCGCGTCGTATAGATGCTGGCGCGTCATCGTCGCCCACGGGTCGCGATCGAACGGCTCCAGCGCGACGGTCTCGTTGTGCATCCGCGTTTCGTAGAACGGGGGCGTGAAGGACTTCTTTGCCACCTCCTCGAACGCGCCGATCGCGCGCAGCACGCGCAGCGCGTTCTCCCACATGACGATCCCGGCGCCGAAGGATCCGAGCGTGTGGCGCT
>DASTIY010000260.1:0-2448 GCA_035717085.1 Casimicrobiaceae bacterium
TCCGCCACCTCGTCGCGATGTTCGTCCCACGTGTGACCCGGCCGCACGTCGTCGATCCGCGGATGCACGTGCTGGCAGAAGAGGCTCGCGACGTGCATGCCGGGCGGCGCGAGCGTCGAATCGAGTACCGAGGGCAGCAGCAGCTCGACGATCGGCGCCGACGACCAGCCGAGCGACCTCGCGTCGAAGTATGCGCGCTCCATGTACGCGAGCGTCGGCGCGACGATGATGCCCGCGCCGTGATGCGGCTGCGCGTGCGTGCCGCGCAGCGCGCGGAAGTCCGGCAGCTCGGAAAGCGCCACGTTCATCCGGAACGTACCCGAGCCGCAGCGGTAACCGGCGATGCGCGCGCGAAAGTCGTCGTCCAGATGCGTCGGCGCGACTAGCCGCTCGAAGAGCAGCTTCGGATTGACGTTGGCGACGACGCGCATCGCCTCGATCGCCTCGCCGCTTTCGAGGACGACGCCCGTGGCGCGGCCTTCCGTCACGCGGACCTCGCGTACGGGCGCCGACGTGCGAATCGTCACGCCACGCGCCTCGCACGCCTTCGCCATCGCCTGCGTGATCGCCCCCATGCCGCCGATCGCGTGTCCCCACTGCCCCGCCTCGCCATCCACCTCGCCGAAGACGTGGTGCAGCAGCACGTAGGCGGAACCCGGCGCGTACGGACTCTGGAAATTGCCGACCACGGCATCGAAGCCGAACGCGGCCTTGATCGGATCGGACTCGAACCAGCGATCGAGAATTTCCCCGGCGCTCTTCGTGAAAAGATCGAGGACGTCGCGCTGGCCGGCGCGATCGAGCGCACGAAAGGGCTTCGCCGTCTTCCACGCGTCGACCGCGAAGGACACGCGACCGCTGCGATCGGCGCCGACGTTCGGGGGCGTCACGTCGAGGAGCGCGCGCAGCACCGTCGCGACTCGCTCGAGCATCGCGTAATACGACGGCAGCGTCTGCGCGTCGCGCGCCGAGAACTTCGCGACTTCCGCCTGCGTGGCCGCCAGCCCGCCGCCGACTTTCAGGAAGGCATCGCCGGGCAGCGGCAGGAAGTTCGACAGCGGCCGCTTGACGATCGCGAGTCCGTGCGCGTGCAGGTCGAGTTCGCGGATCACATGCGGCGAAAGGAGGCTCACCGTATAGCTCGCCGTCGAGTTGCGAAAGCCGGGATGGAACGCCTCGGTGACCGCCGCACCGCCCACGATGGCACGCCGCTCGACGATGCAGACGGAGAGTCCCGCGCCGGCGAGATACGCGGCGCAAACGAGCCCGTTGTGGCCGCCGCCGACGACGACGGCGTCGTAGCGCGCCGGCGCCTTCGGCACTACTCCGCGAGCCCCGCGGCGACGTGCGAGAAGCCGCAGTCGACGTACGTCACCTCGGCGGTGATCGCCGAGGACAGCGACGAGAAATAGAACGCGGCGACGTTGCCCACCTCGTCGATCGTGACGTTGCGCCGCAGCGGCGCCGTCTCCTCGACGAAATGCAGGATCTTCGAGAAGCCGCCGATGCCCGCCGCCGCGAGCGTCTTGATCGGCCCCGCCGAGATCGCGTTGACGCGCGTGCCTTGCGGGCCCATGGCGGTCGCGAGGTAGCGCACGCTCGCCTCGAGGCTCGCCTTCGCGAGACCCATCACGTTGTAGTTGGCGAGCGCCCGCACGGAACCGAGGTACGAGAGCGTGAGCAGCGAGGCGTTGCGCCCGGCGAGCAGCGGACGCGCCGCGCGCGCGAGTGCGATGAAGCTGTAGCTCGACACGTCGAGCGCGACGGCGAATGCCGCGCGCGTGGTGACGTCGACGAAATTGCCCGACAGTGCCTCGCGTGGCGCGAAGGCGATCGAATGCAGCAGGCCGTCGAGACCCTCCCATTCCTTGCCGAGCGTGTCGAAAAGACGCGCGATCTGCTCGTCCGACGTGACGTCGCACGGATACACCGGGCACGTGCCGAAGTCTGCCGCGAGCTTCGTCACGCGGCCGCGCATGTCGTCGTTCACGTACGTGAATGCGAGCGTCGCGCCCTCGCGATGGCACGCCTTCGCGACGCCGTAGGCGATCGACCGATTGGAAAGCAGGCCGGTGATCAGGATCTTGCGGTCGTCGAGCAGGGCCATGCGGTCGCAGCGGATGACGAGAGCTAGAAAGACAACGGTTGCGCGGCCTCGAAGACGCCGCAGGCGAGGCTCGCGTTCGGCACGTCCGGCCGTGCCGGCGTGATGTCGCGGCCCGCGTACACGACGACGCTGCGACCGGCGACGCCCTGCGGCCCCTGCGCACGCAGTCCCGCGATGCGGATCGATGCCTCCACCCGCTCCTCGCCCGTCGTGTATTGGATCGGAATCAGCGCGAGCGGATCGTGGCCGGGCGGCGCCCAGGGCGGGCCGGCGGAAAACGCATTCGGCGACGAGCAATTCGGCGTCTCGTGAATCGCGATCCGATACGCGCCGGCCGGAAC
>DASTIY010000261.1:0-13954 GCA_035717085.1 Casimicrobiaceae bacterium
GCCGGCGCCGCGCGTGTGGCAGGGCATCGTCGGCAGGCTCGGCCTCGACGACCTCGACCCGCCGCGCACGATTCCGTGGTGGCAACGACTCGCGGTGTGGCAATCGCTCGCCGCGGCGAGCCTCGCGGTCATCGCGCTCATCGGCGTGCTCGAATGGCGACGCGCCCCGCCGGCGCCGCCGGCGACGCTCGTCGTCGTGCTCGCGGGGGCCGACGCGAAGCCGGCGCTGATCGCGACCGCGCTGCGCGGCGAGCGGCACCTGACGGTGAAGCGCGTCGGCAACGCGAAGCCCGAGCCGGGAACGGTCTACGAGTTGTGGGCGCTGCCCGAGTCGGGGCCGCCGCAGCCGCTTGGCGTGATTCCGCCCGACAACATCGCCCGCGTGCCGTTCGACCATCCGGCCGACGAGCGACTTTCCAATATTCCTTCGCTCGCGGTCAGCGTCGAGCCACCGGGCGGGTCGCCCACCGGCAAACCGACGGGACCGGTGCTCTTCTCGGGCAGCGTGGAGCGCATGTACTGAAGCCAAAATCAGGGTCGGACTCGAATTTCGGGAAATTCGGGTCCGACCCTGATTCTTACCGGCGCTTCAGCGTGTACCCGTCGGCCGTGTCCTCGACGTCGTAGCCGGCACGCTGCAATTCGCCGCGCAGGCGATCCGCCTCGGCCCAGTTCCTCGTCTTGCGTGCGGCGGCACGCGCTTGTGCGAGCGCCTCGATTTCGGCGGGAATCGCGTGCTGCGGCGGCTGCCAGGTCTCGAGGGCGAGGCCGAAGACGCTGTCGAACCGCGCGAGCGTCGCGCGCTTGATCGCCGGCGCGAGATCGCCGCGGGCGACTTCCCATGCGATGGCGAGCGCGCGCGGCGCATTGAGGTCGTCGTTGATCGCCATCGTGAACCGCGCGACGAAGGTTTCGTCGGCGGGCACCGTCGCATCCGCGGTCAACGCGTGGAACGTCTGGCGCATTCGCGCGAGGCCCGTCGCCGCGGCGTCGAGCGCTTCCCACGTGAAATTGAGCTGCGCGCGATAGTGCGCGGTCAGGCAGAGGTAGCGAAACGCCAGCGGGTCGTAACCGCGATCGGCGAGCGCCTGCACCCGCAGGAAATCGCCGGCCGACTTCGCCATCTTCGCGTCGCCCTCGAGCAGAAAGTACCCGTGCATCCAGAAGTTGGCGAGACGCGTACCCGAGCGCGCCTCGGTCTGCGCGATCTCGTTCGTGTGATGAACCGGAATGTGGTCCTCGCCGCCGCAATGGATGTCGAAGAACGGGCCGAGGTAGCGCTCCGCCATCGCCGAGCACTCGATGTGCCAGCCGGGGAAACCGGTGCCCCACGGGCTCTCCCATTCCATCTGCCGCGTCGCATCGGCCGGCGAGAATTTCCACAGCGCGAAGTCCGTCGGGCTGCGCTTCTCGCCCAATTCGACACGCCGCCCCGCGTCGAGGCCGGCGCGGTCGAGCCGCGCGAGGTAGCCGTAATCGGGCTGGCGGCTCGTGTCGAAGTAGATGCCGTCCGTCGTGCGATACGTGAAGCCCTTCGCCTCGAGATCCGCAATGAAGGCGATCTGCTCGGGGATATGCGCGGTGGCGCGCGGCATCACGTCGGGCTCGAGGATGTTCAGGGCGCGCAGGTCGTCGACGAACGCCTGCGTATAGAGCGCCGCGATGTCAAAGGCGCTGCGCCCGGTGCGCCGGGCGCCCTTCTCCATCTTGTCCTCGCCCGTGTCGGCGTCGGAGGTGAGATGCCCGACGTCGGTCACGTTCATCACGTGCAGGACGCCGTAGCCGTTCCACTCCAGTACGCGCTTCAGCAGATCCTCGAAGAGGAACGTGCGGAAATTGCCGATGTGCTGGTAGTCGTAGACCGTGGGGCCGCACGTGTAGAGGCCGACGCGGCCGGCGGCATCGAGCGGCGAGAACTCGCGCAGCGCACGGGCGTAGTTGTCGTAGAGGACGAGCGGTGTGCGCATCGAGCCGACTAGATCTTGCGCACCATGATGAAGTCCTCCATCACGAAGCCGCCCCCGATCGGAAAGTCGCCGCGCGATCGGATCGCGAAGCCGCACCGCTCGTACGCGCGGATCGCGCCCGCGTTGTTGCGATTCACGTTGAGCGTCAGCGACGAGGAGCCCTGCTCGCGCGCGAGCGCCGCGACGTGTTCGATGAGCGCGCGACCCACGCCTGCGCCGTGATGCGCGGGCAGCACGTAGAGCTTGTCGAGCTTCGTCGTCGCGTCATCGACGCGATACCACGCGGCAAAGCCCACCGGCCGATCGTCGATCTCGGCGAGCGCGAGGCCCGCATCGTCGTCGGTCACGAAGCGCACGAGCGCCGCGCGCGAATAGCCGTGCGCGAGCATGTACTCGATCTGCTCGCGCGAGAGGATGCCGGGATAATGGCGGCGCCAGATCTCGCCGGCAAGCGACTGCACGACCGGGATGTCGGCGAGCGCACCTCTTCGCAGGCGCGCACGCGGAGCGACGTTGGCGCGGGCAGTCGACATGCCGGCGGAATTTAGCATGTCGCCTAACCGTGCACGGGTCGCCTCAGATTTCCTCCATCACCTGCGCGTACGAGATCAACGCGAACAGCGCGCTGCCGCCCACGATGTTGCCGAGGAGCGTCGGCACGATGAAGCCGCCGAACATCGTCAGGACGTCGAGCCGACCATTGGCGACGAGCATGAATGTTTCGAAGCTTCCCGCCACGATGTGGGCAAAGCCGCCCGCGCCGATCAGGAACGTGAATAGCGAAATCACCCAGAATTTCGCCCCTTCCGCGCCGGGGATGAGCCAGACCGTCGTGGCGATCAAAAATCCGGCGGAGATCGCCTTGAAGAACATGGCGATCCAACCGTTCTTCATGATTTCTGCGCTGATCTGCAGCATGCCGTCGCGAAGCTCCGGCGCGAGCACCGGGGTCAGCGTGCAGAAGTAGGCGGCGAACAGCGTGCCGATCATGTTCGCGATGAACACGATCGACCACATTCGCGCGAGCCTCGCGAGATTGCGTGCCGTGAAATGCTTCATCACCGGAAGCACCGCGGTGATGGTGTTCTCGGTGAAAAGCTGCTGGCGCCCGAGGATCACGATCAGGAAGCCCACGGGATAGCCGGCGCTCGTGACGAGGAAGCGCCACGACGTGTCGGGCAGGTGCGTGAGCAGGATCGCCTGCGTGAGCAGCGAGAAGCTCATCGACAGGCCGGCGGCGATTCCCGACCACCACAGCGACGTCGCCGGCCGCGCCATCTCCTCGTCGCCGCGCTTGCGCACGATCTCGTAGATGACGGGCGTGCGCGGCTCCGAGCGCTCCTCGACCTGTCGCGCCTCGCGGCGATCGCGTTGCTGCGGCGACTCGCGTTGCTGATCGTGGTCCACGCAGACGTCGGCTCCGGACGCGCGCGATGTCGCGCGGGCATGCGCGTACGCGGACGAGCGTCCCCGCGAGCAAAGCAAGAATCGCCCCGATGCTCGCACTGCGGTCGCGCGATCGCGGCGTCTCGCGTCGCGATGGATCCATCGCTGTAGGAATTACGCGGGCCTGTGTCGGAATTACAGTGAATGCACCGCGATGGCGCGATGACCGCGCACGATGATCGCGCCGCGCTTCCATCGCGCTGACGCGTCGTGGCATGGCTGATGCACGCAAAGCGCTCGTTGCCATGGCGCAGGTCTTCAGCCGCTCGCAAGTCCTGGCGCTGAAGGTCGGCGCGCTCGGGGCGCTTGGCGCGATCTTCGTCGCGCTGCTCGCGTGGCGCATCCTGATCGCGCCGCATCCCGCGGTCGGCACGCCTGTCGAGCAGGTCGTGCCGTTCAGCCATCGGCATCACGTCGGCGACGACGGGTTCGATTGCCGTTATTGCCATACGTCGGTCGAGACGTCGGCCTTCGCCGGCATCCCGCCGACGCACGTCTGCATGACGTGCCATTCGCAGCTCTTCACGGACCAACCGATGCTCGCGCCCGTGGTGCAAAGCCTGCGCAGCGGCGAACCGATCCACTGGAAGCGCGTCCACGACCTGCCCGACTTCGTCTACTTCAATCACGGCATCCACGTCGCGAAGGGCGTCGGCTGCGAGGAATGCCACGGGCGCGTCGACAGGATGCCGCTCACGTGGCGCGAGGCGCCGCTCACGATGCAGTGGTGCCTCGACTGCCATCGTGACCCGGCGATGCATCTGCGGCCGCGCGAGCGCGTCTTCGACATGGGCTGGAAGCCGCGGGAAGACCAGCGTGCGCTCGGCACGCGGCTGCTCGCGCAGTACCACATCCACACGTCGACGCTCACCGACTGCTCGACGTGCCATCGGTGAACGGATGAATCGCGAGCCTGACCAACCGCCCATGTGGCGAAGCCTCGACGAGGTCGGCGATGCGGACACCCTCCGTCACGCGATCGCAACACGCGCGCCGCGCTTTGCACCGTTCTACGACGCCGACCGGCGCGAGTTCCTGAAGCTCATGTCGGCATCGCTCGCGCTCGCCGGGCTCACCGGCTGCTCGCGCGAGCCGCAGGAAGCGATTCTTCCGTATGCGTATGCACCGCAGGGGCAGGTCGCGGGCGAGCCGCGGTTCTATGCGAGCGCCAACGTGGTGGGCGGCTACGCGCTGGGCGTTCTCGTCGAGGCGAACATGGGACGGCCCACGAAGATCGAGGGCAATCCGTTGCACCCGGCGAGCCTCGGAAGCACGGACGTTTTCGCGCAAGCTGCCGTCCTCGACCTGTGGGACCCCGATCGCGCACAGGCGGTGACGCATCGCGGCGTGCCGAGCACGTGGGACGCTTTCGCCGCCGACCTGCAAGCGCGCTTGCGCGCGCTCGCGCCAAGGGAAGGCGACGGCTTGCGCATCCTCACGCGAACGATCACGTCGCCGACCCTCGCGCGGCAGATGCAGGCGCTGCTCGCGCGCTATCCCAAGGCGCAGTGGCACGCGTACGAGCCTGTCAACCGCGACAACGTGGACGCGGGCAGCCGTCTCGCGTTCGATGCCGCGCTCGACCCGCTGCATCACTTCGATCGGGCGGCTGTCGTGCTCTCGCTCGACGCCGACTTCCTCGGCAGCGGCCCCGCTCGCGTCCGCGATGCGCGCGATTTCGTCGGCGGGCACGCGACGCACGGTCGCACGCAAGCATCGAACCGCCTCTACGCGGTGACGAGCACGCCGAGCCTGACGAGCGCCTACGCCGATCACCGCGTGGCGGTCCCGGCGAGTGCGGTCGAGGCGGTGGCGCGCGCGCTCGCGCGACTCGTCGGGGTCGACGTCGACGCACCGCAACGCGCTGTCGTACCGCAAGATTGGCTCGCGGCATGCGCTAAGGACCTCACGGCGCACCGCGGCGCGTCGCTCGTCGTCGCGGGGACGCAGCAGCCGCCCGTCGTGCACGCGATCGCGCACGCGATGAACGCGACGCTCGGCAACGCCGGCAAGGCCGTGGCGTACATCGACCGCGTGGCAGCGAGTCCGCCGGACGAAATGCAATCGCTCGCCGCACTCGCGCGCGACATGAGCGCGGCCAACGTCGACACGCTGCTCGTCATCGGCGGCAACCCGGTCTACGAATCACCGCGCGACATCGCCTTCGCCGACGCGCTACGCCACGTGCCGGCGAGCATTCACCTCGGACTCTACGACGACGAGACGGCGGCGCGCTGTACGTGGCATTTGCCTGCCGCGCATTGGCTCGAGTCCTGGTCGGATGCACGCGCCTTCGACGGCAGCGTGACGATCCTGCAACCGACGATCGCGCCACTCTACGACGGCCGCTCGGCGCACGAGGTGCTGTCGATGCTCGTCGACGGCGTCGCCCGCCGCGGTTACGACGTCGTGCGCGAAACCTGGCAGTCGACGCTCGCTGCGGGCGATTTCGAAGCCGCGTGGAACAAGGCGCTCGCCGACGGCCTCGTGGCCGATAGCGCCTATGCCGAACGAAACGCCGTCATGCGGACCTCGGCCCTCGCCCCGAGCGGATTGCCCGGGGTCGCTTCGCCGGATGCCGGCAACGTCGAAGTCATGTTCGTGTCGGATCCCGCGGTCTACGACGGACGTTATGCGAACAATCCGTGGCTGCAGGAACTGCCGCGGCCGCTCACGAAAATCACGTGGGACAACGCGGCGCTCGTCGCACCGGCGCTCGCCGCGCGGCTCGGGCTCGCGAACGACGACGTGGTCGCGCTTCGCCAGGGCGATGCGCGCATCGAGGCGCCGGTATGGGTGCTCCCGGGTCACCCCGACAACGCCGTCACGATCGCGCTCGGCTACGGCCGCACGCGTGCGGGCCGGGTCGGTGACGGGCACGGCGTCGACGCGTATCGACTGCGCACGTCGCAGTCCGCGTGGTTCCTGCCGGGCGTCACGCTCGAACGGACGGCGCACCGGCAGAAGCTCGCGACGACGCAGCATCACCACGCGATGGAAGGGCGCGATCTCGTGCGCGTCGCGACGCTCGCCGCGTTCCAACGCGACGCGAGCGCGGTGGGCGGCGGCAAGCCCGAGCGCGCCGAGTCCACGCTCTACGACCCTTTCGTCTACGACGGTTACCGATGGGCGATGAGCGTCGATCTGGGCGCGTGCATCGGTTGCAACGCCTGCACGATCGCCTGCCAGGCCGAGAACAACATCCCGACCGTCGGCAAGGGCGAGGTCTTTCGCGGCCGCGAGATGCATTGGATCCGCGTCGACCGCTATTACGACGGGCGGCTCGACGCTCCGCACACCTATTTCCAGCCGGTGCCGTGCATGCAATGCGAGCGCGCGCCGTGCGAGCTCGTGTGTCCCGTCGAAGCGTCGGTGCACGACCACCAGGGCATCAACGTCCAGGTCTACAACCGCTGCGTCGGCACGCGCTTCTGCTCGAACAATTGCCCGTACAAGGTTCGCCGCTTCAACTTCCTGCAGTACAGCGACTGGACGACGGAGAGCCTGAAGGGCCAGCGCAACCCCGAAGTCACGGTCCGGATGCGCGGGATCATGGAGAAGTGCAATTACTGCCTGCAGCGCATCGAGAACGGGCGCATCACGGCGGACAAGGAGAATCGGCGCGTGCGCGACGGCGAGGTCGTGACCGCGTGCCAGGCCGTGTGCCCGACGCGGGCGATCACGTTCGGCGATCTCGGGGATCCCGAGAGCGCGGTGAACAAGCGCAAGGCGTCGCCGCTCGATTACGCGCTGCTGCGCGAGCTCAATACGAAGCCGCGCACCACTTACCTCGCCAAGCTCCGCAATCCGAATCCGGATCTCGGGGAAACGTGAATGGCGCCGCCCGCGATCACCGCCACCGGCGACGTCGACGAGGCGCGGCTTTCATTCCTGCGCGGCCGCTACTCGTACGCGAGCATCTCGGACAAGATCAGCGACATCGTGCTGTCGCGGCCGACGCACGGTGGCTGGTACGCGGGCGTCGCGCTGTGCACGCTGCTGACGATCCTCTTCGTCGTCGCGATCGCGTACCTGTTCGCGACCGGCGTCGGCATCTGGGGCGTCGGCATCCCCGTCGCGTGGGCGTTTGCGATCACGAACTTCGTCTGGTGGGTCGGGATCGGCCACGCGGGCACGTTCATTTCAGCGTTCCTGCTGCTGCTGCGCCAGAAGTGGCGCACGTCGGTCAATCGCTTCGCCGAAGCGATGACGATCTTCGCGGTTGCGATGGCGGGTCTGATGCCGATTCTGCACCTCGGGCGCCCGTGGTTCTTCTATTGGCTCGCGCCGTATCCCGACATCATGAACGTCTGGCCGCAATGGCGCAGCCCGCTCGTGTGGGACATCTTCGCGATCGGCACCTACATCATCGTGTCGATCCTGTTCTGGTACATGGGCCTCATTCCGGACCTCGCGACGCTGCGCGATCGCAGCGATTCGCGCGTCAAGCAGGTCGTGTACGGCCTCTTCGCGCTCGGCTGGCGTGGCGAGGCTCGGCACTGGAAGCGCTTCGACACCGCCTACCTGCTGATGGCGGGGCTCGCGACGCCGCTCGTCGTGTCGGTGCACAGCGTCGTGTCGCTCGACTTCTCGATCGGCAACACGCCGGGCTGGCACTCGACGATCTTCCCGCCCTACTTCGTCGCCGGCGCGCTGTTCTCGGGCTTCGCGATGGCGCTCACGATCTCGATTCCGCTGCGCGCGATCTTCGGCCTCAAGGACTTCATCACCGCGCGCCACCTCGACAACATCGCGAAGGTGATGCTCGTCTGCGGCCTGCTCGTCGCATACAGCTACGTCGTCGAGATCTTCATGGCGTTCTACAGCACCGACCGGTTCGAGGAATTCATGATCCTCAATCGGATGCGGGGGCCGTATGCGCCGATCTACTGGACGGTCGTGTTCTGCAACGTCGTCGTGCCGCAGGCAATGTGGGTGAAGCGCGTTCGGCTCTCCACGCTGACGCTGTTCGCGATCTCGATCGTCGTCAACATCGGCATGTGGCTCGAGCGCTTCATGATCATCGTGACGAGCCTGCACCGCGACTTCCTGCCCTCGTCGTGGGACGTCTACTACCCGACGTTCTGGGACTGGGCGACGCTCGCAGGGTCGCTCGGCGCGTTCGGCTGGCTGTTCCTGATGTTCGTGCGCTTCCTGCCCGCGATCTCGATCTCGGAGATGCGCAAGCTCGTCCTCGAGAAACGCGAGGGGGAGACATGATCACCCACGCCTTTCCGTGGAGGCAGCGGAAACATCGGCGTGGTGGGCAGCAAACACCTAACGCCGACATCGTCCCGTTCCCGGAAGGTTTGAAGTTTGCAACACACCGGCACCGACTCTTCCAGAGCAGCGGGGGAGGGTCGGCGCAGGCGACTGGGAGTGACGGCCTCCGGGCGGCGACGATGAGTGGCGCAATTCATCGATGCTCCGCCGCCGCCCGTATCGCCGTCGAGCTTACGGACTCGGAGCCTAACGCCGACCCTCCCCCGCTGCTCACGCTCGATGAAATATCGATCTGAACGAATATGACAGCGGCCACGACTCGAGCGAGCGACGAGAGGCCCATCTACGGACTCCTCGCCGAGTTCAAGGACGCGGACGCCCTCGTCGAGGCGGCGACGCGAGCGCGCGACGCGGGATACGCGCGCGTGGATGCGTACGCGCCGTTCTCGGTGCCCGGATTGCCGGAGGCGGTCGGCTTCCGGCGCGACCGCGTCGCGCTCGTCACGCTGATCGGCGGGATCCTCGGCGGCGCGGGCATCTACTTCCTGCAGTGGTACTCCGCGGTGATCGACTACCCGATCATCTCCGGCGGCCGGCCGCTCAACAGCTGGCCCGCGTTCATCCCCGCGACGTTCGAGTGCACGGTGCTCGGTGCCGCGCTCTTCGCGTTCTTCGGCTATCTGTTCATGAACGGCTTGCCGAAGCTCTCGCACCCCATCTTCAACGCGAAGGAGTTCGACCTCGCAACGCGCAATCGTTTCTTTCTCTGCATCGAGTCGCGCGACGCGCGCTTCGACCGCGCGGAGACCGAGCGCTTTCTCGCGTCGCTCGCGCCGCTTCGCGTGAGCGTCGTGCCCTTCTGAGCATCATGGCGATCCCCGTCCATCTTCGCCGCATGCTCTCGATCGCTTCCATCGTGCCGATGATGGGGTTGGGCGGCTGCGAGAAGGCGATGCAGGACATGTACAACCAGCCGAAGTACAAGCCGCTCGCCGCCAGCGCCTTCTGGCCCGACGGCCGCTCCGCGCGCCCGGACGTCGCGGGTACCGTCGCGTTCAGCGAGGGCGCGCTTGCAGGAACATCGAGCGGACGGCTCGCGCGCGTCCCGTTGCCGGCCGCGCAGGCGCCGGTCTACCCGGTCGACGACCAAGGGAACGTCAAGGCCGACCTGGCGCCGCAAAGTCCGCAGCCACTCGTCGTGACGAATCCGTTGCCGATCGAGCGGCGGACGCTCGAGCGCGGCCGCGAGCGCTTCGACATCTACTGCTCGCCGTGCCACAGCATCGCGGGCGACGGCGACGGCATCGTGCCGCGCCGCGGCTTCCCGCATCCGCCGTCGTATCACATCGCGCGGCTTCGCAACGCGCCCGACGCGCACTTCTACAACGTGATCACGCAGGGCTACGGCATGATGTATTCGTACGCGGATCGCGTCGCGCCGGCCGACCGCTGGGCGATCGTCGCGTACATCCGCGCGCTGCAGCTTTCACAGAACGCGCGCATCGACGACGTACCGCTCGAGCATCGCGCGGAGCTTGCGAAATGAGCGCCGCCGGGCCGCCGCAAGGCGCGAATTCCGCCCCCGCGGGGGGCAGCGATGCGGCGAAGCCGCGAGCGTGGGGGAATCATAGGAGCGCGTTTCCCGGCGAAGGCCGCGAGTGGATCGCCTGGGCCGTCGCGCTCGTCGGCGCAGTGCTGTTCGCGTTCGCCGCATGGCTCGACCGGCGCACCGCGTTCGAGTCGTACCTCTACGTCTGGTGGTTCCTGCTCGGCATTCCCGTCGGCAGCATCGCGATGCTCGCCGTGCACAACATGACCGGCGGCGGATGGGGCGAGCTCGTGCGACCGTGGCTCGAGACGGCCGCGCGCGTGCTGCCGCTCGTGCTCCTGCTGTCGATCCCGCTGTTCTTCGTCATGCAAGACCTCTACGCGTGGGTGCGGCCGGACGTGATCGCCGCCGACGCGGTGGTTCGCGACAAGGGCTGGTACCTGTCGTTCGGATTCTTCGTTCTTCGCAATGCGGTCTATTTCGCCGTGTGGCTGGTCGCGGCGCATCGGTTGCGCAAATGGTCGTTCGCGCGCAGCCGCGAGGCGCCGCTTCGTGATCGCGAGCGTCTTCGCGCGCTATCCGCGATCGGCCTGCTGCTCTATGCCGTCACGGTGACCTTCGCGGCCGTCGATTGGATCATGTCGCTCACGCCGCATTGGTATTCGACGACGTTCGGCCTGCTCGTCGGCATCGGCCAGACGATGACGGCTTTTGCGTTCGTAATTGCGTGCGCGGCGTGGCAGTACCGCGACGCCGTCGACGCGCAGGCCGACTTGTCGTCGACGGGGCCGATCGACAAGCGCTGGCCGACCGACATTCCGGGGCTCTTCCAGGATCTCGGCAACCTCGTGCTGATGTTCGTGATGACCTGGGCGTACCTCGCGTTCACGCAGTACCTGATCATCTGGGCCGAGGACCTGCCGAACGAGATCGGGTGGTACCTGCCGCGCGTGAACACGAGTTGGCACGACGTCGCGCTGTTCCTGATCGCCGTTCACTTCGCCGTGCCGTTCCTCGTGCTCCTGTCGAGGCGCGCGAAGCGGATCCCGCGCTCGCTCGGCGCACTCGCGGCGCTGCTCCTCTTCGCGCATCTCGTCGATGGCTTCTGGCTCGTCGTGCCGACGTTTCGTCCGCAGGGCATCACGCTTGCGTGGAGCGATCTGTTCGCGGTGGCCGCGCTCGGCGGCCTCTTCGTCGCCGTCTTCCAGCGCATGCTGCGCGTACCTTCGACGCTCGCGGGCCGGCCTGGCGTCGAGGTTCCTCGCCATGACTGATTTCGTCGCGCAGGGCGAGGTCGGCACCGACCGGGAAGGCGAACGTCGCACACACGAGACCGCCGACATCGACGGGAGGCGCGTCTGGAACACGGCCGGCATTCTGGCGGCGACGATCGTGCTCGCCGGCGTCATGGCAGCGGGCGCGATCGCGCTTTCCGCCAGGCTCGTCGGCCGGCCGCTCGCGCCGATCAACCCGCCGCCGACGCAGATGCCGTCGCCGCCGCTACTGAGCGCGCCTGCACTGGACTTGCGCGCACTGCGTGCGGAAAAGCACGCGCTGTTGTCGCACTATGCGTGGATCGACCGCGCCCACGGCGTGGTCCGCATTCCAATCGAGCGCGCGATGTCGCTCCTGATCGAACGCAACGAGACGCGGCGACCATGAATACGCTGCGCCTGCTCGTGCTCGTCGCGTCGATCGCGGCGATTCCGTTCGCGCACGCCGGCGCAAGCAACGCGAAGATCGCCGACGCCGCCGGGTTTACGCAGCGACTCGGCGCCACGATTCCGGGCGAACTCGCCTTTCGAGACGAGTCGGGGCGCGACGTGTCGTTGCGCGATTTCGATGGCGGCGCGCCCATCGTGCTGGTGTTCGCGTGGTTCGGCTGCACCACCCTCTGTCCGACGGTCACCGCGAATCTCGCGCATACGCTCGCCGGCATCGACCGCGCGACAGACCCCTACCAAGTCGTCGTCGCGAGCATCGATCCGCGCGACGCGGTCGTCGACGCCGCCCGCATGAAGGCACGTGTGCTGCAGGACGATGCGCGGCAGGCGCGGTCGTGGCACTTTCTCACCGGTCGCGAGGATGCAATCGCCCACCTCGCGCAGGCGGCGGGGTTCCGCTATGCCTACGACGATGCAACTCACCAGTACGCGCATCCCGCCGGCTACGTCGTGTTGACGCCCGAGGGCCGCATCTCGCGCTACCTCCTCGGCTTCGATTTCACGCGCGACGATCTGCGCGCCGCGCTCGCCGACGCCGATCGGCGCACGATCGGAACGCCCGTCGATCGTTTGCTGCTGCTCTGCTTTCACTTCACGCCGGGCGGACGCTACAGCGCGACGGTGATGAACAGCCTGCGCGCAGGGAGCGCCGGCTTGCTCGCGCTTTGCGTGGGGGCGGTCGTCGTCATGCGCCGGGCGCGGCGCTGATCGCGATGTGGAACTTTCCTCTCCACCCGCCCGCGGACTCGTCGCTCGCCACGCGTGTCGACCACCTCTTCTACGCGTGGCTCGGCCTTGCCGGCGTCGTCACGATCGCCGTGTTCTTCCTGATCGTCTACTTCTCGATCAAGTACCGCCACGGCTCGAGGGCCAGTCGCGCAATGCCGCAGGGCGCCGCCTTGCGTCGCGAAAGTCACCGGATCGAGTTCGCGTGGATCGTCACGCCGCTCGTGATCTTCCTCGCCATGGGCTTCTGGGCGGCGGATCTCTACTACGCGCACGCGTCACCCGTCGCGAACGCCACCGAGGTGTACGCGCTCGGCAAGCAGTGGATGTGGAAGATCGAGCACGTCGGCGGCCAGCGCGAGATCGACGAGCTGCACGTCCCGGCGGGCCGGCCGATCAAGCTCATCATGACGTCGCAGGACGTGATCCACAGCTTCTTCATGCCGGCGTTTCGCATCAAGCAGGACGTGCTGCCCGGCCGCTACACGATCCTGTGGTTCACCGCGGAGCGGCCGGGCGACTACCGGCTGTTCTGTTCGCAATATTGCGGCACCGATCACGCGCGGATGATCGGCCGCGTCGTCGTGATGGCGCCCGCGCAGTTCCAGCAGTGGCTGACCAGCGGCAACGCGAAAACGTCGATGGCCGAGGAAGGCGCCGCGCGGTTTCGCCAATACGGCTGCAGTGGCTGCCACGGCGCGAACGCATCGGTGCATGCGCCGAAGCTCGAAGGCCTCTTCGGCCGGCGAGTTCAGCTGTCGGACGGCACGAGCGTGCTCGCCGACGAGCGCTACATCCACGATTCGGTGATGTTGCCGCGATCGCAGATCGTCGCCGGCTACGCGCCGATCATGCCGTCGTTCCAGGGCCAGATCACCGAGGACGACCTGCTCGACATCATCGAGTACGTCAAGTCGCTGCGCAACGCCGATCCGGGGCTCGTCCGATAGCGGAAGGAGGCGAACGGATGAGCACCCTGATGCTGCCGGTACGCGGCAACTACCTGGAGGAAGGCTTCAGCCTGTGGTCGTGGCTTTCGAGCATCGACCACAAGCGCATCGCGATCCTCTACACGATCTCGATCACGCTCTTCTTCTTCGTCGGCGGCGTCGCGGCCTCGCTGATCCGGCTGGAGCTCGTCACCCCCGCCGGCGACTTCGTCAGCGCCGAGACGTACAACAAGCTCTTCACGATGCACGGCGTGATCATGGTGTGGTTCTTCCTGATCCCGTCGATTCCGTCGACGCTCGGCAATTTCCTCCTGCCGCTGATGATCGGGGCGCCCGATCTCGCTTTTCCGCGGCTCAACCTCACGAGCT
>DASTIY010000262.1:0-12687 GCA_035717085.1 Casimicrobiaceae bacterium
GCACCGCTCGATGCGAAGAGCGCCGCGCAGGTGAACGATTACCTCGCGAAGCTCGACAAGGGCGCGGCGGTCACGTTCCAGATGCGCCGCGGCGAGCAGACGTTCTATACGACGCTGAAGCCCGGGAACGGCGAGTAGCACGGTGTCGGAGGTGCAATGCTGCCGACGCCCGCCGTCGGCACAGCGTGCGATGCATTGCACCTCTGATACCCCTCGACCTGCGGAAACTCGTGAGCGCCGGGCGCGCGGTGCTCGTCACCGGCGCGCTGCAGGTGCCGTGCGTCACGCAGCGTGCAGCTGACACTGCTGTCGCGCGCCTATTGCCACCTCTGTGACGACATGCGCGAGGCGCTGGCGCCGCTCGCAGCGCGCGCCGGGGCGCATGTCATCGAGCTCGACGTCGACGCCGATCCGGCGCTCGTGGCGAGATTCGATGACCTCGTGCCCGTGTTGCTGCTCGGGAACATCGACGATGGCGTCGAGCTTTGCCACTACACGCTCGACGTCGCGCGCGTGCGCGCCGCGCTCGAAAATTAGGTCGGACTCGATTTCAGGTGCACCTCAATTCGAGCCCGACGCTATTTGTCGCCCAAAGCCCCGTCGCCCCACGCGCCGAGCGTGCAGATCGGCTCGTCGCCGGTGAGGTCGCGCACGTAGAGCTCGCCTGCCGACGCCGACGCCGAATCCAGCGCCGCCGGCACGACGTCGGCGATGCCTGCGCGGGTGTCGGGATCCTCGATGGCGTGCGCGAACACCGCGCGATCGATCCACGTCGGCTTGGCGTCGACAAGGCGCAGGTAGATCCGTCCGCTCGCCTGATCGGCGAAATTCACGTTGGGGAAGTGCGCGATGCATTGGCGCAGGAACGCGGTGTTGCGTTCGGGCGCGAGCAGCGCGCGATCAGCGTACAGCGCCGCCGGCTCACGGGCATCGACATCGACGCGCCGGAAACGCTCCACGTCGAGCAGGCCGCCGACATCGAGGATGTTGATCGTGTCGTTCCAGCCGAATGCGGCGGTGCGCGGCCGCGCCGGCAGCCGCACGCTGTTGTCCAGAAACTCGAAGTGCACGCGCTTGTCGTCGCGGTCGATCCACGTGAAGAAGAACTCGGGCATCCCCGAGTACGCCTCGACGCCGTGCGCGAGCGTATCGTCGACCGCCTTGTAGCGTCCCACCTCGAGCCCGCGGATCCACGCCCGCTCGACGAGTGACGCCGGGGACGTGATCATGAAGAACAGATAAAGGATCTCGCCGAAGCGCGTCAGCAGGTTGCTGCCCGCTTCCTCCGAGTCGGGCGCGAAGCTGTCGAAGCGGAAGCGATCGATCAGCAGATGCGGCATCTCCCCGCGCGCCGCCTTGCGCGCCATGTACCGGTCGAGCTTCTGGTCGACCACGCGCAGCTCCTCGGCGGTAAGCGCACCGGCGTACTTGTGGTGCTCGCCGAGCGTGCCGTAGTCGAGAAGCTGCTTGCGCCAGATGTCGGGGCTGATGAGCGCAAAGCCGCGCCAGTCGATGCCGAGCTCGCCGACGAGATGCCGCTGCAGCGGCCGCAGCGTGCTCTTGCCCGACGCCGACGCGCCCTTGGTGTTCATCACGACCGGGTGCGGCTGCGCCGCGAGGCGGAGGTAATGCTCCGCGCGCACGGCCGCGTCGATCCACGGCTCGAGCAGGCGGCCGATCGCCTCGCTCGCGCATTCGTTGCACGCCATGTCGACGGCGAGCGCCGCGAGCAATTCGCGGCTGCCCCAGAGGCGGCCGTGTCGTACCAGCACCGCGGAGAGGACGCGCGCGAGCGATCGAAACGTCGCGGCACGCAGTGGATCCGCTTCGGCGCGGGCGCGCGTCTCCCAGGCGGCCGCAATATGCAATTCGCGATGCGGCGCGTCGTGCGCCGCCGCTTCGCCGGTCGCGTTCGCCGCAGTCGTCACGGGCGCGCGCCTCCGCAGCAGCGTGCGGAACCATGCATTGGGGCGCACGTCGTCGCCGGAGGCGAAGAGTGCCGCCGTCTCATGGGCGACGAGCGCCGCCGCTTCGCGTCGAACGACGTCGTACGTGTCGATCACCTCCGCCATGTGGGGCTCGACGTAGCGGCCGAGGATCGTTCGCGTCATCGCGCGGAAATTGATGCCGAGATCCTCGATCTTCTCGCCGTCGGGCACCGACAGGTCGGCGGTGACGCGAATGAGCAGCTCGTGCAACGCGAGCCGCTCGGGCCGAAACGCGATGACGTCGATCCGTTCGAGACCCGTGTAGTCGGCGAGCTCGCGCGCGGCATCGGGTGTCGTCGACGTCGCCTCCGGCCGCAGGAACGTCGACAGCGGCCTGATCGCCTCCGGGATCGTCGATTCGATGCCCGGATGCCACGGCCCGAAGAGCGCAGCGGGTGCGACAGCAGCGTCCATCCCGATATGCTTGGCCTCTTTCCGTTAAAATTCAATGTTTCGCCGCGCGCGGCCGCCGCGTCTCCCGGCGCATTCTCTCGCCGGCCCGCGCTTCGGGGCGTCGCCCCGAGCCCCCGTGCTTCCGCATGCAGAACATCCGCAACTTCTCGATCATCGCGCACATCGACCACGGCAAGTCGACGCTCGCCGACCGCTTCATCCAGCGCTGCGGCGGGCTCGCCGACCGCGAGATGGCGGCGCAGGTGCTCGACTCGATGGACCTCGAGCGCGAGCGCGGCATCACGATCAAGGCACAGACCGCGGCGCTCACGTACACGGCGCGCAACGGCGAGACGTACGCACTGAACCTGATCGACACGCCCGGACACGTCGACTTCGCGTACGAAGTGTCGCGCTCGCTGGCCGCGTGCGAAGGCGCGCTGCTCGTCGTCGACGCGTCGCAGGGCGTGGAGGCGCAGACGGTCGCGAACTGCTACACGGCGATCGAGCAGGGCGTCGAAGTCGTGCCGGTGCTGAACAAGATCGACCTGCCGTCGGCGGAACCGGAGCGCGTCATCGACGAAATCGAGGACATCATCGGCATCGAAGCCGAAGATGCGATTCGAGCGAGCGCCAAGACCGGCGAGGGCGTCGACGACATCCTGGAAGCGGTCATCGCGCGCGTGCCGCCACCCGCGGGCGATCCGGCCGCGCCGTTGCAGGCGCTTCTGATCGACGCCTGGTTCGACAACTACGTCGGCGTCGTGATGCTCGTGCGGGTGATGCAGGGCACGCTCAAACCGCGCGAGAAGATCCTGCTGATGGCGTCCGGCGCGACGTACACCTGCGAGCAGGTCGGCGTGTTCACGCCGCGCTCGGCTGCGCGCGACGCGTTGTCCGCCGGCGACGTCGGCTTCGTCATCGCGGGCATCAAGGAGCTCAAGGCCGCGCAGGTCGGCGACACGATCACGAGCACCACGCGTCCCGCGAACGCCGCGCTGCCCGGATTCAAGCAGGTGAAGCCGCAGGTATTCGCCGGACTCTACCCGGTGGAGGCGAACCAGTACGAGGCGCTGCGCGACGCGCTCGACAAGCTGTCGCTGAACGACGCGTCGCTGCGCTACGAGCCCGAGGTGTCGCAGGCGCTCGGCTTCGGCTTCCGCTGCGGCTTCCTCGGGCTTCTGCACATGGACATCGTGCAGGAGCGGCTCGAGCGCGAGTACGACATGGACCTCGTGACGACCGCGCCCACCGTCGTGTACCAGCTGTTGCTGCGCGATGGCTCGGTCGTCGAAATCGAGAATCCGTCGAAGCTTCCCGATCCATCCAAGGTGGAGGAAATCCGCGAGCCGATCATCACCGCGACGATCCTCATGCCGCAGGACTACGTGGGCCCCGTGCTGACCCTTTGCACCGAGAAGCGCGGCATCCAGAAGAACATGCAGTACGTCGGCCGACAGGTGCTGCTGACCTACGAATTGCCGATGGCCGAAGTGGTCATGGACTTCTTCGACAAGCTGAAGTCGGTGTCGCGGGGCTACGCGTCGCTCGACTACGAGTTCAAGGAATTCCGTGCCGCCGACGTCGTGAAGCTCGACATCCTGATCAACGGCGATCGCGTCGACGCGCTGTCGGTCATGGTGCACCGGTCGATCGCACAGTATCGCGGACGCGAAGTCGTTGCGAAGATGCGCTCGCTGATCCCGCGGCAGATGTTCGACGTCGCCGTGCAGGCCGCGATCGGCGGCCAGATCATCGCGCGCGAGAGCATCAAGGCGCTGCGCAAGAACGTGCTCGCCAAGTGCTACGGCGGTGACGTGACGCGCAAGAAGAAGCTGCTCGAGAAACAGAAGGCCGGCAAGAAGCGCATGAAGTCGGTCGGCAGCGTCGAGATCCCGCAGGAGGCGTTCCTCGCGATTCTCCAGGTCGAGAAGTGACGCGGGGAGTTCGGGGTCGGAGATGCAAGCATTCGCGCATGGTCGCGCGAAGACCGACAGCTCCGACCCGGAAGTTGGGCGCCCGTACATGCGACAATGCGCGCCGCCCGCCGCCGCGCACCTAAGAACAAACCCGCGCTTCGATGAATTTCGCCCTGATCCTGTTCCTTCTGACGGCCGTCACCGGCGTCGTATGGCTGGTCGACAGTCTGTTTTTCGCCAAGCAGCGTGCGCCCGGCGCACCGGAGCCCGTCTGGGTCGAGTACTCCAAGTCGTTCTTCCCGGTCCTGCTCGTCGTGTTCGTGCTGCGCTCGTTCCTGGCCGAGCCCTTCAAGATCCCGTCGTCGTCGATGCGGCCGACGCTCGAAGTCGGCGACTTCATCCTCGTCAACAAGTTCGCGTACGGCATCCGGTTGCCGATCATCGAGCAGAAGATCATCGCGCTCGGCGACCCGAAGCGCGGCGACGTCGTCGTCTTCCGCTATCCGCTCAATCCGTCGCAGGATTTCATCAAGCGCGTGATCGGCGTCCCCGGCGACGTCGTCGAGTACCGGGACAAGAAGCTGACGGTGAACGGCACCCCGTGGCCGCAGCGCGCCGATGGCTCGTACAGCTACCTCGAAGGCCTGCGCTTCGAGACGCTCGAGCGGTTCGTCGAGAATACCGACGGCAAGGCCGGCCTCGCGCATACCATCGGCGTCAATCCGCAGGCGCAGCCGGTGTACCCGGCCAATGTCCGGCCGTTCCCCGGGCGCGAAAATTGCGAATACAATGAGCACGGCTTTACGTGCAGGGTCCCGGCCGGCCAGTACTTCATGATGGGCGACAACCGGGACAACAGCGACGACAGCCGGTATTGGGGATTCGTCCCGGACGACCACTTGCGAGGCAAGGCCTTCTTCATCTGGTTCAACTGGGACGACATCGCGTCGTTGGCATTCAAGCGCGTCGGCACCACGATCCACTAGGTTGAAGGGCACCCTCGCTCGTATGCTCGCTGCCCCCGCAGGGGCCGGGTCAGTGGCTTGGGACAGTCCAAAGCCGCCGACGCGCGCGTGAGGGAGGGCAGTACCGTGGGGCGAAACGAGCGTGGCTTGTCCATGATCGGGTTCCTGTTCACGACGATCGTGATCGTCGTCTGCGCGCTCGTCGCGTTTCGCGTCGGACCGTCGTACGTCGAGTACTTCACGGTGCAGAAGGCACTCGACGCCACGATGCGCGACATCGAGACGCCGACGGCCAGCGAGATTCGCCGGTCCATGGACCGCAAGCTTTCCGCCGACTACGTCGACGCCGTCAACGCCTCGGAGGTTCTCGTCGGTCGCGAAGGCAACGCCATCGTCGCCACGCTGTCATGGCAGAAGATCCTGCACATGATCGGCAATGCGAGCATCCTCCTCGAGTTCGAAGCGCGCTCGTCCCGCGGCTAGCGAAGCCCTTCCTCCGAACGAGCCGGCGGCCGCGCCGTCGCTCGCGCTCGGCTATGCGTTCCGCGAGCCTGCCCTTCTACGGCAGGCTTTGACGCACCGCAGTTACGGCACGCCCAATTACGAGCGGCTCGAGTTCGTCGGCGACGCCGTGCTCGATTGCGTCGTCGCGGTCGCGCTGTTCGAGCGCTTTCCCGGAACCCCGGAAGGCGACCTGTCGCGGGCACGCGCTCATCTCGTGAATCAGGAGACGCTCGCGCAGGTTGCGCGACGGCTCGATCTCGGCGCCGCGCTGCGCCTCGGCGACGGCGAGCTGCGCAGCGGCGGCGCAAATCGGCCGTCGATCCTCGCCGACGCGCTGGAGGCCGTGTTCGGCGCCGTCTTCCTCGACGGCGGGTTCGAGGCGGCCCGCGCGGTGATCGACGGCGTGTTCGCCGACGTGCTGCGCGACGCCGATCCGACGATGCTCGGGAAGGATCCGAAGACGAGGCTGCAGGAGTGGCTGCAGGCTAAGCGGGTACCGGTGCCCGAGTACGCGATCGTCGGGACGAGCGGCGAAGCGCACGCGCAACAGTTCGAAGTCGAGTGCCGCATCCCGCAGCTCGGAGCCGTCGCGATCGGCATCGGTCCCAATCGGCGCTCGGCCGAGCAGGACGCCGCGCAGAAGGCATTCGCGGCGATCACGCAGGCGCGTCATGGGTGATGCGGGTGCGGCGCCTGCTGCGCACCGCTGTGGACACGTCGCGATCGTCGGGCGCCCGTCGGTGGGCAAATCGACGCTGTTGAACGCGCTCGTCGGCGCACGCGTCAGCATCACGTCGAAGAAGCCGCAGACGACGCGCCACCGCGTCGTCGGCATCCTCACGCGGCCCGACGCCCAATTCATCTTCGTCGACACGCCGGGCTTCCAGACGAGGCATCGCTCGCGCCTCAACGAAAGGCTCAATCGCACGGTGCGTGACGCGCTCGCCGACGTCGACGTCGTCGTGTTCGTCGTCGACGCTGCGCGCATCACCGCGGAGGATCGGCAGGTGCTCGATCTGATTCCGCGTGCCGTGCCGACGATTGCGGCAGTGAACAAGATCGATGCGATGACCGACAAGGCGCAATTGCTGCCGCGCATCGCCGATCTCGCTGCGCTGCGCGACTTCGTGGCGATCGTGCCGGTCTCCGCTGCGCGCGGCACCGACCTCGCCACGTTGCTCGACGCGATCGGCAAGGCGCTTCCGATCGGTCCGGCGCTTTATCCCGACGACGATGTCACCGATCGCGACGAGCGCTTCCTCGCGGCCGAATTCGTGCGCGAGAAGATCTTCCGCCAACTCGGAGACGAGGTCCCGTACGGGACGGCAGTGGCGATCGACAGCTTCACGCACGAAGGTGGTCTACGTCGCATTCACGCGACGGTGTACGTCGACAAGGCGAGCCAGCGCGCGATCCTGCTCGGCGAAGGCGGCGCGCGCATGAAGGCGATCGCCACCCAGGCGCGACACGACATGGAAGCGCTCTTCGGCGGCAAGGTGTTCCTCGAAGTCTGGGTGCGCGTGAAGCGCGGCTGGGCCGACAGCGACACGATGCTGACACGGCTCGGGTACTGACGCGATGCCATCTCAACTTCGCGAGCGCCGCAACGACGAGCCGGCGTTCGTTCTTCACACTTACCCGTACAAGGAGACGAGCCTGATCGTCGAGGCGTTCACCGAGCGTTTCGGCCGCGTGGCGATGGTCGCGAAGGGCGCGAAGCGACCGCGCTCGGAGATGCGCGGTGTGCTGCAGGCGTTCCAGCCGCTCGCGCTGTCGTGGGCGGGCACCGCCGACGTGAAGACGCTCGTCAAGGCCGAATGGCGCGGCGGCATGCCGTTGCCGCGCGGAAGCGCGCTGCTGTGCGGCTTCTACCTGAACGAATTGTTGTTGAAGCTGTTGCCGCGCGAGGATCCGCACCCGGCGTTGTGGCACGCCTACGAGAGCGCGCTGACAGCGTTGATCGAAGATCCTGCTGCGTCGGCACAGGCCGCGACGCTGCGCCGCTTCGAGCTGCGTCTTCTCTCCGAGCTCGGCTACGCACTGCCGCTTACGCACGACGCGGCGAGCGGCGAGCGCGTCGACGCATCGCAGCGTTACCATTACGCATACGATCGGGGGCCGTTGCGCGCGGTCGAGGAACCGCGTGCATCGTGGCCGGTCGTGCGCGGCGCGACGCTGCTCGCCCTCGCGGACGAACGCTTCGACGACGTCGAGATCGCAACGGAAGCGAAGCGCCTGATGCGCGGCATTCTCGACCATTACCTCGAGGCGCGGCGCATCTTCAGCCGGCGCGTCGTGCAGGATCTCGCGGCGCTCGAGGAAGATTCGGAAAAGGAGCGAAAGTGATCGAGCTCGGCGTGAACATCGACCACGTGGCCACGGTGCGCCAGGCGCGGCGCACGTACGAGCCCGACCCGGTGTGGGCGGCGGTCGAGGCGCATCTGGGCGGCGCCGACGGCATCACCGTGCACCTGCGCGAGGATCGGCGGCACATCCAGGACGAGGACGTGCGCAGGCTGCGCGAGCTCGTGCACATCAAGCTCAACCTCGAGATGGCCGCAACCGACGAGATGGTCGACATCGCGCGCACGCTGAAGCCCGAGATGGCGATGCTCGTGCCCGAGGGACGCGAGGAGGTCACGACCGAAGGCGGCCTCGACGTCGCCGGCCAGGAGGATCGGCTCAAGGTCGTCATCGGCCGGCTCGCCGACGCGGGCATCGTCACGTCGGTGTTCATCGACGCCGAACTGCCGCAGGTCGAGGCGGCCGCGCGCGTCGGCGCGCGCGTGTGCGAAGTGCACACCGGTCCGTACGCCCACGCGTTCCACGCGAAGGGACGCGACGCCGAAAGCCGAGCCGTCGTGGCGGAACTCGACCGCATCCAGATCGCCGGGCGCGCGATTCGCGACCTCGGCATGCGCTTCAATGCCGGGCACGCGCTCAACTACTTCAACGTGCAGCCGGTTGCCGCGCTCCCCGGCGTGCGCGAGCTGCACATCGGCCACGCGATCGTCTCGCGTGCGATCTTCGTGGGTCTGCGCGAGGCGGTGCGCGAGATGAAGGCGCTGATGCGGCAGGCGGCGAAGTGACCGGCGCGAGCGCGCACGCGCGCGACGAGAGGTCCACGGCAACGACGCGCGGGCCCGTCATGCTGGGGGTCGAAGGGCTGTCGCTCACCGACGCCGATCGCAGGCGCCTTTCGCACCCGAGCGTCGGGGGCGTCATCCTGTTCGCGCGCAATTTCGACTCGTCCGCGCAGCTGCGCCGGCTCACCAGTGAGATTCGTGCGCTGCGCGCGGCGCTCGTCATCGGCGTCGATCATGAAGGCGGGCGGGTCCAACGGTTCCGCCGCGATGGCTTCACCGCGCTGCCCGCGATGAGGTCGTTCGGGGAGCACTGGGAAAGCGATCCGCCCGCCGCGAACGAGGCGGCGTTCGAGTGCGGCGCGACGATCGGGCGCGAGCTGCGCGGACACGGCGTCGACTTCAGCTTCACGCCCGTGCTCGACCTCGACTACGGGGCGAGCGCCGTCATCGGCGATCGTGCGTTCCACGCGGATCCGGTCACCGTCGCTGCGCTCGGCGGCGCGTTGGTGAGCGGGCTCGCGAGCGAAGGCGTCGCCGCGGTGGGCAAGCATTTCCCCGGACACGGCTTCGTCGCGGCCGATTCGCACGTCGACACGCCCGTCGACAGGCGCGGCCTCGACGACATCCTGCGCGGCGACGTCATTCCGTTCGCGGCGCTGATCCAGCAGGGACTCGCGGCGATCATGCCGGCGCACGTCGTCTACCCCGCGGTCGATGCGCGCCCCGCGGGCTTCTCGCCGGTATGGATCGGCGAGGTGCTGCGCGGCCGGCTCGGCTTCGATGGTCTCGTGTTCTCCGACGACCTCGAGATGGTCGGTGCGCATTCCGCCGGCGACATCGTCGCGCGCGCCGATGCGGCGCTCGCCGCGGGTTGCGACGTCGTTCTGCTCTGCAACGACTTCGCGGCGATGGACGATCTCCTCGCGCGCTGGACGCCTCCGGCGCAAGCGGCGCTCGAGCGCCGCTGGACGCTGATGCGCGCGCGCACGCGCGTTTGACGCAACGCGGTACCGGTTCGGCGATTGGCGCGCTGCGTTACGCCGGCGTGAAGAGCTCGTGCACGCCGGCGACGCCCTTCAGCGCGTGGGCGCCCACGCTCGTCAACGGACCCCCGAAGTGCGTCGCGAACGACGACGACACGACGATCGGCACACCGAGCTCCTTCGTCATGCCCTCGATGCGCGACGCTTCGTTCGCGGCCGACCCGATGACGGTGAATTGCAGGCGCTGCGGGACGCCGATGTTGCCGTACGTCACGTCGCCGACATGCAGGCCGATGCCATGGCGCAGCTGCGGCAGTTCCGGGCGCACTGCGTTCTCGTTCGCAATGCGCTCGCCGGCGCTTCGCGCGGCCGCGATCGCGTTCGCGCATGCCGTATGTGCGTCGGCGCCGGCTGCGCCGGTGATGGGAAAGATCGCGAGCACCGCATCGCCGATGTAGCTCAGGATCTCGCCGCCGTGCTCGATGATCGCACCGGCCATCGCCGTGAAGAACCGGTTGAGGTTCATCAGGTAGCTCGCGTGATCCATCGTATCGGCGAGGCGTGTCGAATCGCGCAGGTCGCAGAACCAGATCACCGCATGGATCAGCTGGCCGTCGCCGGGCTTGATCTCGCCGTCGAGCACGCGCTTGCCGGTGTGCGGCCCGAGGTACGTTTCGAGCAGATTGACCGAGATGCGACGCTGCGCGTGCACTTCGAACAGACGCGCGAGTGTCGGCAGCAGCTCGTAGAGGCTGCCGAGGTGCGCCGTCGAGAAGCCGCCTCGCGCGAACGAGGTCATCGAAATGACGTTGATCTGGCCGTCGGCGAAGCGGAACGGCATCGCGACGTAGTCGGTGGCACCCTCGGCATGCAGATCGTGAAGGACCGGGAAGTCGAGCAGCGGGCGCTCGCCTTCCAGGCGACGCCGCACGCCGCCGGCGCCGCGAATGATCGGCGCGAACGGGCTCTGCGAGAACTTGGGTTGCCGCAGCACGTCGTGCGGCTCGTAGATCGTCTGCACCGCGCGCGTGTCGTCGCGCCAGACGAAGACGCTCGCGAAAATCTGGGGATGGAGCGTCGGGATGATGACCGTCATGCGCGCCAGCGGGACGTCGTTGCGCGCGAGGCAGTCACACAGCATGCCGACGAGCTCGTCGGCGGAGTGCGCCTTCCACGCGTCGCGAACGAGCCACGCGACCATCGCGTTGCCATGCGCCGGCGCAATTTCCGTGAACGCGAGCTCGTCGTCGCCTTCGTAAAGCGCCTCGACGCGGTCGCGATAGAACGACGCGTAACCCTTCAGCGCCGCGCCGTCCTCCGAAGGATCCTCGTACGACCACAGCGCGTTCTCCGCAGACGCATTGGCGACCTGCAGCGTCCAGTAGCTCGCGTTGCCCTTGAAGGGGCAGTGCGTCCGATGCTCGGTCTTGCGCAGGAACTCGGCGCGAATGTCGTCCCACGGGACGTAGTACGTCGGCTCGTGGCGCGTCTCGTGCAGCACGATCGCCCGAGTCGTGTCGGCGACCCATGCGCCGTTGAACTTCACGCGCAGCCGCTTGGGAAAGGGCTCGATGCGAATCTCGTATTCGTCCACGCCGCCTCCGCGGGGGATGCTACTGCGCAAGCCCCGGCATGTCGAACGCGAGCGTATCGAGGCGCGCGCGGAGTGCCAACCGCTGCTCGGTCGTCAGCGGCACGAGCGGTGGCCGGACGGTGCGCCACGTTTCGTCGCCACCGAACCGGGCGATCGCTTCCTTGAGCGCGGGGATCATCGGAAACTGTTGGAAGGCGGTGCGCACCGCGTCGAGCGCAGCCTGCTGCGCCGTCGCCTCGGGAGAGCGCCATTCGCGCGCCAGTCGCGCGATCGCGGCCGGATTCACGTTCGCCGTCGCGCTGATGCAGCCGGCACCGCCGCTGCGCAGCGTCGCGAGCAGGAACGTCTCGCTGCCCGAGTAGACGTCGAAGCCGCGCGGCTGGAAGCGCTCCAGCATCGCCTGCGTATTCGTGAAATCCCCCGAGCTGTCCTTGATGCCGGCGATCGTCCCCGGGTAGCGGTCAAGCAGGCGGTCGATCAGCGGCAGCGTGATCGGTACCTGCGAAACCTGCGGGATGTGGTAGAGATAGATGCGCAGGCTCGCGTCGCCGACGCGCTCGATCACCTCGGCGTAGCTCGCGAACAGCCCATCGTCGCTCACGCTCTTGTAGTAGAACGGCGGCAGCATCAGCACGCCGGCACAACCGCGCGCGACCGCGTGCCGCGTCAACTCGACCGTGTCCGGAAGTGCGCAGACGCCGGTCCCCGGCATCATTCGCGCGCCCGGCAAGCCGGCATCGACGAGCGCATCGATGAGCTCGCGTTTCTCGCGCACCGACAGCGAATTGCCTTCCGAATTGGTGCCGAAAACGGCGAGCCCGACGTCCTGCGCGACGAGCCATCGGCCTTGCCGCACGAGTCGCTCGATGTCGACGTCGAGCGTCGGCGTGAAAGGCGTGACGACCGGTGCCAGTACGCCGCGCAACGAGGATTCGTTCATGATGGGTTCTCCACCCGGTTTACAAGGACCACTCGACCGTCAGTCGCACCGCCGTATGCGTGGGTGACCGGTTGTGCAGGTCGACGGTTCCGGTGTCGTCGAAAAAGCTCGTGCCGTCGAAGCGGTCCTGTGCGAGCAGATTGTCGAACGAAAGCCTGAGCGAGGTCGCGGCATCGACTTTCCAGAGCACGTACGCATCGACGATACGCTTGTACGGCAGTTCGTCCGCCTGACTGAAGCTGACGCGCACGCGTCCGCCGGCGATGTAGCTGAAGCTCGCCCCCATTGTCACCGGCACGCTGTCCATCGTCCAGT
>DASTIY010000263.1:0-6038 GCA_035717085.1 Casimicrobiaceae bacterium
GAAGCCGCGCAGCACGTGCTGTGGGCCGCCGACGTCTGGTACAGCGTCAAGAAGCACTGGTGCCTCGAAGCGCAACGGCTCATTCGCGCCGAGCGCAGTCGCGAGGTGCCCTCGCAAAGCGCGTCGGGTCCCGCGCCCGCGCTCGCCAGCGATCCACCGTCCGCACTACCGGCGCAACTGCGCGAGGCGGAAGGCGCCGCGGGCGTGCGGCGGTAAGCGCGGCGGGGGCGAACGCCCTCCGGCAGGTAGAATACGCAGCTTTTGCGCGCCGCGCCTGCGGCGCGCCGACGCGCGCGCTGCGCGATATCGCGCGGCCCCGCCGCCACCCCCGTGCCCGCTTCGACATTCGCCCGATGACCGGCGCCCTGCAAGGCCAAGTCGCGCTCGTGACCGGCGCTGCCCGCGGCATCGGCCGCGCGGTGGCGCGCAAGCTGGCGCGTGAAGGCGCGGACGTCGCCGTCAACTACTACAACAGCCACGACGAGGCGGAGGCGCTTTGCGGCGAGTTGCGCGCACTGGGCAGGCGCGCCGTCGCCGTGCAGGGCAGCGTCGGCGTGCCCGACAGCGTCGACGAGATGTTCACGGCGCTGCGCGAGCAGTTCGATCACGTCGACATCGTCGTCAGCAATGCTGCGTCGGGCGTGCTGAAGCCGGTGATGGACATGGGCCTCAAGCACTGGCGCTGGTGCATGGAGACGAACGCGCTCGCCGTCGACCTTCTCGCGCAGCGCGCGGTGCCGATGATGCGAAATGGCGGACGAATCATCGCGATGTCGAGCCTCGGGTCGCAACGCGCCATGCCGGGCTACGGCTTCATCGGCGCATCGAAGGCGGCGCTCGAGGCGCTCGTGCGCGCGCTCGCACAGGAGCTCGGGCCGCGCGGGATCCGCGTGAACACGGTAAGCGCGGGCGTCGTCGACACCGATGCCCTTGCCTACTTTCCCAATCGAGACGAGCTGCTCGCGAACTTCGCGGCGCGCACGCCGGCGGGGCCGACGCTTTCGCCCGAGGACGTGGCGAACGCCGTTTACCTTCTCTGCCTCCCCGAAGCGGCGATGATCAACGGGCATACGCTCGTCGTCGACGGCGGGTTCGCGATTTCGGGATGAGCATGGCCGCGCGGGCGCATCGATGAAGGCATCGGGCCTCGAGGGCACGGTCGCGCTCGTGACGGGCGGCAGCCGCGGCATCGGACGCGCGATCGTCGAGCGATTTGCCGGTGAAGGCGCGACGGTCACGTTCTTCTACCGCGGCAACACGCAGGCGGCGGAAGACGTCGTCGCGAAGCTGCGCGAGGCGGGCCACGACGTCCACGCCGAGCAGGTCGACGTGACCGATGCGGCCGCGTGCGCGAAGGCTGTCGAGGCGCTCGCCGACCGTGCCGAGCGGATCGACATTCTCGTCAACAACGCCGGTGTCATTCGCGACAACCCGCTCACCGGGCTCGAGGATGACGACATCCGCGTGGTGCTCGATACCAACGTCGGCGGCGTGTTCAACGTGACGCGCGCGGTCGTCCCCTACATGGTGATGCAGCGAGCGGGCCGCATCGTCAACCTGAGCTCGGTCGCCGGCGACAAGGGCGGGCGCGGGCAGTCGAACTATGCCGCGAGCAAGGGTGCGATCAACGCGCTGACGCGCGCGCTCGCGGTCGAGCTCGCGCCGCGCAACATTCGCGTCAACGCGGTCGCCCCCGGCGTCATCGACACCGAAATGTCGAAGGACGTGCGCGAAATGGCAGGGGACGCCGCCAAGGCGCGCATTCTGATGAAACGTTACGGGACCGCCGAGGAAGTCGCCAATGCGGTGTGGTTCCTCGCGTCCGACTACGCGAGCTACGTGACGGGACAGGTCTTCCACGTGGACGGCGGGTTCAAGCTCGAATAGAGGAGAAAACGACGATGGCAGAAATTCCGGTGACGCAGGAAGAAATCATGGCGGTCTTTCCGAAGGTCGCCGAGACGATGGCCGACGCGCTCGGCTGCGACGTCGAGGACATCCAGCCCGACGTGTCGCTGATCGAAGGGCTCGACGCGGAGTCGATCGACTTCCTCGACATGGTGTTTCGACTGGAGCGCGCGTTCAAGGTGAAGATTCCGCGCGGCAAGATCGTCGAGAACGCCCGCGGCGATCTTCCCGAATCGGAGTTCGAGCAGAACGGCATCGTCACGCCGCAGGGGCTTGCGCAGCTGAAGGACTACCTGTCCGAGGTGCCGGCCGAGCGCTTCAAGACGCCGATGAAAGTCGCCGACATCCCGCGTCTGTTCACGCCGACGACGTTCTGCAAGCTCGTCGTGCGGGCACAGAAGGAAGCGGCAGCCGCCGCATGACCACGCTTCTCGCTCCGAACCGTGTCACGGACGTGTCTGACGCAGTGACCGATCCGCACTTCGCCGCGTACTCGTTCGTCGATCGAATCGTCGAGTTCGAGCCGGGCGTGCGTGCGCGCGGCAGCTTCGCGATTCCGCGCCGCGTCGCGCGCTTTCCGGCGGCGCTCGTCGCCGAGGCGATCGGGCAGCTCGCCGCATGGTGCGCGATGGACGCGATCGACTTTCGCGGACGACCGGTCGCAGGCCTCGCGACCGAGACGCGCTTCTTCGGCGAGGCGCAGCCCGGTGACACGCTCGAGCTCGTCGCCGACCTGCACGCATGCGACGACGAGGCCGTGGCGTACGACGGTTGCGCGAGCATCGGCGGCAATCGCATCGTCGAGCTCGTCGATTGCCTGGGACCGATGCTCCCCGTCGCCGAGTTCGACGATCCGGCAGCGCTGCGCGCGCGCCTCGCGCTGCTGCGCGACGGAGGCGCAGCGCCGGGTCGTTTCGCCGGCGTCGACGACATCGAAACCGACATCGTCGAGCGCGTCGCGGGTCGCGAGCTTCGCGCACGCGTCGACGTGCCGCAGCGCGCGCCCTTTTTCGGCGATCACTTTCCGCGGCGTCCCGTGTTTCCCGCGACGCTGCTCCTCGATACGCAGATCCGCCTCGCGCTCGACCTCGCGAAGGAGGCTGCGAACGGCACCGGCTCGCCGAAGCCTGCGCGCGTGACGCACGTCAAAATGCGCTCGTTCATCGTCCCGGCGCAGCGGCTCGACATCGACGTCAAGCTCTCACCCGCCCACGCCGGCGTGGCGAAGGCGACGATGAGCGCGAAGACCGACGACCGCGTCGTTGCGAGCGCACGGCTCGAGGTATCAATGGAACATCCAGAATGAGCATACGCCGTCGCGTGGCGATCACCGGCATCGGCCTCGTCACGCCGCTCGGCAACGACGTCGCATCGACGTGGGCAGCCCTCGAAGCCGTGAAAAACGGCGCCGGCCCGATCACCCATTTCGACGCGTCGGGATTCTCGACGCGCATCGCCGCCGAAGTGAAGAACTTCGACGACGACGTGATCACCGCGCCGCGCAAGTTCCTCAAGTACGCGAACCCGTCGCACCGCTTTGCTCTGGCGGCCGCGGAAGAAGCGGTGCGCGACGCCGGAATCGCGCCCACCGACGAGGATGCCACGCGCTGGGGCTGCGCCGTCGGCACCGGCATGATGGGCGTCGACTTCGCCGATCTTGCCGAAGTGCAACGGCATTCGGCGCCCGAGGGCGTCATCGATGCCGCGAAGCTGCTCACCGACCCGTCGGCCGCGGATCCCCTCGCCTTCTGCCGCAGCCAAAGCACTGCGGGGGTCGCGCTGCTCACGCGTCGCTTCGGCATTCGCGGTTACGCGACCTCCGTGCACACGGCATGCGCGTCCGGCGGCCAGGCGATCGGCACCGCGTTGAAGCTCATTCGGCGCGGTGCGGTGGATCGCGTGCTGACCGGCGGCTTCGATTCGATGATCAGCCCGGTCGGCCTCGCGGGCTTCTGCCTGCTGTCCGCGGTATCGGCCGACAACGACGCGCCGCAGCAGGCGAGCCGCCCGTTCGACGCGACGCGCAACGGCTTCGTGCTCGGCGAAGGCGCGGGCTTCCTCGTGCTCGAGGAATGGGAATCGGCGCGTCGCCGCGGCGCGCACATTTATGCCGAACTCGCCGGCGACGGCAATTCGCTTTCGTCGTATCGCATCACGGACTCGCCACCCGACGGCGACGGGCCGATCCAGTCGATGCGTGCCGCACTCGCGGACGCACGTGCGACACCGGCCGACGTCGACTACGTCAATGCGCACGGAACGTCGACGGGCATGAACGATCGCAGCGAGACCGCGGCGATTCACGCGGTGTTCGGCGGCGATGCGAAGCGCGTCCTGGTGAGCTCGACGAAGAGCATGATGGGTCACCTGATCGCGGCCGCGGGTGCGGTCGAAGTCGCGATCTGCGCGCTGGCGATCGAGCGCGGCGAACTGCCGGTCAACGCGAACTATCGCGTGCCCGATCCGGATTGCAACCTGAACCTCGTGCTCGGCGAGCCGCGGCGCCAGCGCGTGCGGATGACGCTCTCCAATTCGTTCGGCTTCGGGGGCTCGAACAGCTGCATCGCTTTGCGCCATCCGGAACTCGTCGCGATGCCGGATTGATGTCCCGCAGCCATTGAGAGCAATGAAGCCACGCATTGTCATCACGGGCGCCGGCGCCGTCTGCGGAGCAGGCCGCGACCCGGGATCGATTTTCGCGGCGATCGCCGAAGGACGCTCGGCGATCGCCCCGATCGAAGCATGGGACACGCAGGCGTGGCCGGTGAGGATCGCCGCCGAGATTCGCGACTTCAATGCACGCGCGCTCGTCGACGACCGCAAGCTGCACAAGCTCATTCGCCGCACCGATATGCTCGGCATTTACGCGGGGGACCGCGCAGTGGAGGCGGCGGGTTACGCCAAGTATCGCGACACGCTGCCCGAGGATGCGGCGGCGACGTTCTCCGATCGCACCGGCATCTACGTCGGCTCGGGCGGCGGCGCGTTCGAGAACCAGTACGACTACTTCCCGCTGATGGCGGAGGCGAAGGGCGATCTGGGCAAGTTCGGCCGCGACCTGCCCGACACGGTGAACCCGATGTGGCTCCTGCGCACGCTGCCGAACAACGTGCTCTGCCACGTCGGCATTCGCAACCGCCTCAAGGGCGCGAATGCGTGCATCACCAACCACAGCGTCGGCGGCACGCTCGCCGTGATCGAAGCGACCGAGGCGCTGCGCAACGGCGAAGCGGACCGCGCGCTCGCGATCGGCCACGACACGCCGATCGAGCCGCAGAACGTCCTCTACTACCACGCCTGTGGATTGTTGTCGCCCGATACGTTGCGCCCGTTCGACGGTAATCGGAACGGCAGCGTCTTCGGGGAAGGCGCCGGCGCGCTCGCGCTCGAGACGGAAGAAGCCGCCGAAGCGCGCGGCGCGAGCGTGATCGGCGAAGTGCTGGGTGGCGGCTACGTGAGCGAAGGCTGCGGATTGCTCTCGATCAGCGACGACGGCGACGGCGTCGCGCGCGCCATCGAGGCAGCACTCGCCGACGCGGGCATCGGTGCCGGCGACGTCGGCATGATCGTCGCGCACGGAAATGGAACCGCACAATCGGACGCGTCGGAAGCGCTTGCGCTGCGTCGCGTCTTCGGCGACGCGTGCCCGCCCGTGACGGCGTTCAAATGGGCGATCGGCCACCTGATCGCCGCGGCCGGCATCATCGAGACGACGCTCGCCCTTGCCGCGCTGCGCGCGCGTCGCGTGCCCGGCATCGCGACTTTCGAGGCGGCCGACGAGGCCTGCGCGCGGATTCCGGTGTCGCGCAAGGACCAGCAACCGCGCAGCGACTTCGCGCTCGTCCTCTGCCGCGGCTTCGCCGCAACCGACGCCGCACTGATCGTTCGCACCGCTTGACGGGAAATCCGGGTTGGAGATGGATTTCGCAAACCGGCCAAGCGGGAAATCCATCTCTGACCCCGATTTCCGGCGGGCGGTGCGCTGCGGCATCGACACCGTCGACATCGCGCGCATCGAGCGTCTGCTCGCGACGACGCCGCTCGAGGAGCTCGGCAAGCTGTTCTCACCCAGCGAGCTCGGCGACGCCGGCCATGGCGAAGGGCGCGCGGCGAGTCTCGCCGCCCGCTAC
>DASTIY010000264.1:0-6368 GCA_035717085.1 Casimicrobiaceae bacterium
CGGCAGGTTCACGTAGTCGAGCGCGTTGCTCTCGAACGCGAGCAGGCGCGGGTTCGACTCCTCCATGATCGAAACCTCGACGCGCTCGACCAGCGGCAGCCGTTTGCCGATGACCCCCGCGAAGCGCTTGCGATCCGCGGAATCGTCGGGCTGCGGAAAGCGCTCGTCGCGAAAATTCGCGTTCGCCTCGAGGACGATCTGCTGTCCGCGCCGCCACGACACGAGCCGGAACGGGCCGGTACCAACCGGATGGTCCATCACCCAGCCGTTCGCGTCGCCGTAATGCTCGACGATCTCGCGCGCGAGCGCCGCCATGGGGCTCGAGCAGAGGTAGCCGAAGAGGATGTAATCGGGCTCGACCAGTCGCACGCGGATCGTATGGCGGTCGACGGCGACGAGGCCTTCCATCGGCGCGTCGTAATCGAAGCGGCCCGACGTCTTCGCATCTGCGACGACCTTGTCCGCGCCGACGATCTTGCCCGCGACGTACCACGCGAACGGCGAACGTACGCGCGGATCGAGAAGACGCTTCCACGCGTAAACGTAATCGGCAGCCGTCAATTCGCGTTTCGCCCCCTTGAACACGGGGTCGTCGGCAAAGTGGATGCCGGGGCGCACGCGAAACGTCCACGTGCGCCCGCCGTTCTCGATGACCGGCATCGCCGCGGCCGTGCGCGGCACGCGCTTGTAGGGCCGCGCGAGGTAGTCGAAGCCGTAGAGCGTCTCGAAGATCGCGCGCTGTACGTGATCGGAGTAGAGATCGCTCGTCGCCGCAGGATCGAATCCGGTTTCGGCGACCGGAAACGCGATGCGCAATGTGTGCGCGACCGGGCTTCCGCGCTTCTCGGGTCCCTGCGCGAGCGCGAGCTGCGGCGCGATCGTGGCGAGGCCGAGCGCCGCGAGCGCGCGGCGACGGCTCGTCGACGGCACACGTTGGCGGGCAGTCACGACGGGCTCCTCGCGGGCGCCGCGTTCTGCGCGGCCGCAGGCGAAGCGGCGGGCGCCGCGCGATCGGGGCCGACGTCGAGATACGCGAACGGATACTGGAACGTCGGGTTGTACTTGAAACCGTGCAGCCACGGCTGCACGAGCACGCTCTCGTAACGGAACGCGGTCAGCACCCATGGCGAATACGCGTTGACGAGCTCCGACATCCTGCGTTCCACCGCGAGGCGTTCGGGGCTGTCGGGCATCGCACGCGCCTTCTCGTAGAGACGATCGAAATCGGGCAGCGCGAAGCGCGACAGGTTCGAGAAGCCGGCGTTGCGCCCGTACAGGAGGCCGAAGAAGCCGAAGCCGTCAGGCGTGGTGTTGATGTTGCCGAGCTGCCACATCTGCAATTGGCCGAGGCGCGCGGCCTTGAGCAGGTCCGGCCACTTCTGCTTGACGAACTCGACGCGCAGCCCGATTCCGTTGAGGCTCTTCTTCCAGAGTTCGTCGGCCTCGCGATCCTGCGCGCTCGTCGGCGACGCCATCTGCAGCGTGAACGGCTTGCCATCGGGCAATTCGCGGAAACCGTCGTGATCGCGGTCGACGTAACCGAAGCGATCGAGCAGCGCCTTCGCGGCCGCCGGATCGTGATGCAGGCGGCCGTCGTACGCCGGATCGTGCCCGGTCATGTTCGGCGGTACGACCTGGGTCGCCGGCAGCCCCTGGTTCTGGCGCAGGACACGGATCTCCTCGCCCACGTCGTAGCCCATCGCGATCGCGCGGCGCAAGGCGATCTGCGGCGGTTGATAGCCGCCCACCACCGGATCGTCCATGTTGAAGTACGCGTACGCGATCGCCGGCTGAATGCCGCGCTCGAGGCGCACGCCGGCCTTGACGTATTCCGGTTGCAGCCGGTTCTGTGCGTCGAGCACCTTCGAAACGAGCGTCACCGGCACCGCGACGAAGTCGAGCTGCTTCTGCTGGAACGCAAGGAGCCGCGGCTGTGCTTCCTCGATGACGCTGATCTCGACACGGGGCACGAGCGGCAGCTTGCGTCCGGCGAGCCCCTTCGTGATGGCCGCATCCGCGGGCGATCGCGGTGCCGGGTAGCGCTCGTCGCGGTAGCCGGGATTCGCCTCGAGCACGATGCGCTGGCCGCGGCGCCAATCGGCGAGCCGATACGCGCCGGTTCCGACCGGATGCGCCATCGCCCAGCCGCTCGCGTCGGCGTTCGCCTCGATGACTTCGCGCGCGACGGCGGAGGTTGCCGTCGTCGTCAGGTTCGACAGCAATTCGTAATCGGCGAAAACGAGCTCGAAGCGCAGCGTGTAGCGGTCGATCGCCTGCAGGCCTTCGATCGGCGCATCGTAGTCGAACCGTCCGGTCTCCTTCGCCTTGGCGACGACCGCGTCGGCGCCGACGAAGCGACCGTCGACCATCTGCAGCGCGTTCGAGCGCATCTTCGGATCGAGGATGCGCTTGATCGCGTAGACGTAATCGGCGGCCGTGAGCTCGCGTCGCGCGCCTTTGAATGCGGGATCGTCGGCGAAGTAAATGCCCTTGCGCACGTGGATGATCCACGTTTTGCCTTCGTCGGTGACCTGCGGCAGCGCGGTCGCCGTGTTCGGCACGATCCTGAAGGGCCGCGCGAGGTAGTCGTAGCGGTAGAGCGGATCGAAGATCGCGCGGTTGACGTAGTTCGAGTAGGCGTCGCCCGCGGCCTGCGGATCGAAGCCGGTCTCGGCAACCGGAAACGCGACGCGCAGCGTCTTGGCCGGGGTCGTTTGCGCGAGCGACGACGCCGCGGTCAGCATCGCCAGTGCGGCGACCGCGGCGATGCGCAGCACGGCGTTCACGACAGTGCCTTCGCGACGTCGGCGTCGAACGATTCGGGCGTGTCGTTCGGCGCGTAGCGGGCGACGACCTGTCCGTCGCGATCGACGAGGAACTTGGTGAAGTTCCATTTGATCGCCTCGGTGCCGAGCACGCCGGGCTTCGCGTGCTTCAGATGACGGTAAAGCGGCGCGGCGTTGTCGCCGTTGACGTCGATCTTCGCGAACATCGGAAACGTCACGTCGTACTTGCTCGTGCAGAACTGCGCGATCTGTTCCTCGCTGCCGGGTTCCTGACTGCCGAACTGATTGCAGGGAAAGCCGAGGATTTCCAATCCTCGATCCCGGTACTTGCGGTAGAGCGCCTCGAGGCCCTTGTACTGCGGCGTGAATCCGCATTCGCTCGCGGTGTTGACGACGAGCAGGACCTTGCCCTTGTAGCGATCGAGGTCGACCCGCTCGCCGCGGATGTCGTTCACCGTAAAGTCGTAGACGCTCGCCATCGCGCATGCCTCCTTCTGCGGGGCCGAAAGCCCATTATCCCCCGCCTGCGCAGGGCGGGCGCTTCCTGGTGCCGGCGTCGATTCAGTCGACGCGAACCTCGCCCTTATGCGGCGACAACGCGCCGTCGTTCGACAGCACGCGACCCGCGGATGTCTCCAGCATTCCATCGACGTCGTCGGCGAGGGTAGCATCGGCGCATGGCGACACGCTCGAGCGCAGGCATCCTCGTCTATCGGATCGTCGACGATCGGGTGGAGGTGCTGCTCGTGCATCCCGGCGGTCCGCTCTGGGCCAGGAAGGACGCCGGTGCGTGGTCGATTCCCAAGGGCGAGTTCGATGCCGTCACCGAGGACGCGGAAGCAACGGCGCGGCGCGAGTTCGGCGAGGAGACGGGTCAGTCGCCGCCGAACACGTTGCTCTCGCTCGGCAGCGTCAGGCAATCGGGCGGCAAGGTGGTGCACGCCTTCGCGGGCGAGGGCGATTGCGATGTGACGAACATTCGCAGCAATACGTTCGAGATGGAATGGCCGCCGCGGTCGCGGCGCATGCAGGCGTTTCCCGAAATCGACCGTGCCGCCTGGTTCACGCTCGACGAGGCGCGCGCGCGCATGCTCGCAAGCCAGCGGCCCCTGCTCGATGCACTGGTGAGGACCTTGTCATCGCGGTGATCGGTGTCGAAGGTCCAATTCGCGGCCACTTGCGACTTGCAGCTCCGACACCGATTACCAAACGCCGCTTACGCGAGCGCGATCTCGACGCGCCGGTTGCGCCGCCCTTCGCTCTTGATCTTCAGTACGCGGATCGCGCCGATCTCGCCGATGTTGGCGACGTGCGTGCCCCCGCACGGCTGCAGGTCGATGCCGGGGATGCGCAGCAGCCGCACGCGACCCGCGCCGCGCGGCGGCTTGACGCTCATCGTCTTGACGAGCTCGGGCCGGGCGTCGAGTTCCTCGTCGCTGATCCACACCGTCTCCGTCGGCACGCCCTTCGCGATCAGCGCATTCGTTTCGCGCTCGATCTTCGCCGCATCGAGCAGGCTCATGTCGATATCGAAATCCAGGCGCGCCTTGTCGGGCGCGATGTTGCCGCCGGTGACCGGCGCGACGACGACGCACGACAGCACGTGCAGCGCCGTATGCAGGCGCATCAGTTGGTAACGGCGTGCCCAGTCGATCGCGAGGCCGACCGATTCGCCGCGCGCAAGGCGCGGTACGGCGGCATCGACGAGATGGACGATGTCGTCGCCCTCGCCCTTGCGCGTGTCGCGCACGACGATCCGCTCGCCTTTGTCGTGCACCAGCACCCCGGTGTCGCCGACCTGCCCGCCGCCTTGCGCGTAGAAGATCGTGCGATCGAGCACGATACCTCGCTCGTCGTGGCTCAGCACGCGGGCGCTCGCCTCGCGCCGGTACGCGTCGTCGCGGAACAGACATTCGGTCGTCATCGCATTACACTTTCGTGGGCAGCACGCCGGTGGCAGGAACGCCGCGCGCCAGGCAATGCGATCGTACCCGACTCGAGGAGGAACGAGATGAGCATTCCGAATGCGTCGCCGAGGCTCTACAACGAAGACCTCGCGCCCGCGCGGGAACGCAAGTGGGGCGTCTTCAGCCTCTTCAACGTGTGGACGTCCGACGTCCACAGTCTCTGGGGCTACTACCTCGCGGCGAGCCTGTTCCTGCTGTGCGGCTCGTTCGTCAACTTTTTGGTGGCGATCGGCATCGGGTCGCTCGTGATCTTCTTCCTGATGAATCTCGTCGGCTTCGCGGGCGTGAAGACCGGCGTGCCGTATCCCGTCCTGGCGCGCGCATCGTTCGGCGTGTTCGGCGCCAACGTTCCTGCACTCGTGCGCGCGATCGTCGCCTGCTTCTGGTACGGCGCGCAGACGGCCGCGGCATCGGGGGCGATCGTCGCGTTGCTGACGCGCAGCGAAGTGTTCAAGGCGTTCAACGCGAACACGCACTTCCTCGGGCATTCCGGCCTCGAGGTGATCTGCTTCGTCGTCGTCTGGGCGTTGCAGCTGATGATCATCCGGCGCGGTATGGAAACCGTGCGGCGCTTCCAGGACTGGGCCGGGCCCGCGGTGTGGGTGATGATGCTGATCCTCGCGATCGGGTTGCTCGTGAAGTCGGGCGGCATTTCGTTCGATCACGGCATTCCGCACGACGTCCTGCTCGCCAAGACGAAGGACGCGGGCGTTCCGTACGATCCCGGTTCGACGGCGGCGCTCGCCGCGGTCGCCGCGACGTGGATCACCTACTTCGCGGCGCTCTATCTCAACTTCTGCGACTTCTCGCGTTACGCGCCGGACAAGGCGACGGTACTGAAGGGCAACCTGTGGGGATTGCCGATCAACCTGCTGCTCTTCTCGCTCGTCGCAGGCGTCACCACGATCGCCGCGTTCAACGTCTACGGTGAAGTGCTGATCCACCCCGACGAGATCTCCGCCAAGTTCGACAGCTGGTTCCTCGCCGCACTCGCCGCGGTCACGTTCGCGGTGGCGACGCTCGGCATCAACGTCGTCGCGAATTTCGTTTCGCCGGCGTTCGATTTCTCGAACGTGTTCCCGAAGGCGATCGACTTCCGCAAGGGCGGCTACATCGCGGCGCTGATCGCGTTGTTCCTCTATCCGTTCGCCCCGTGGGAAGGCAGCGCGGCGGCGTTCGTCGGCGGCATCGGCGCGACGATGGGTCCGCTTTTCGGCGTGATCATGGTCGACTACTACCTGCTCGCGAAAAGCGAGATCAACGTGAGCGATCTCTACCGCGAGGACGGCGAATATCGCTACCAGGGCGGTTGGAACATCGTCGCGTTCATCGCCGCCGCCATCGGCGCCCTCTTCTCGAGCATCCTGCCCAACTTCACGACGCTGCTGCCGGCGTGGTGGGGCGTGTACGGCTGGTTCTTCGGCGTCGCGATCGCGGGCGCGACGTACTACGTACTGTCGGTGCTGATGCCGAGGCCCGTGGCGCAACCCGCGGCTTAGCAGCGCCAATCGGTGTCACATACGTGTCTGAGACGTGTCAGAGGTGCACCACGTGACTCCTCTGACACGTGTCAGAGACGTGTCAGAGACGTGTCAGAGACGTGTCAGAGACGTGT
>DASTIY010000265.1:0-13241 GCA_035717085.1 Casimicrobiaceae bacterium
CGATGCTCGCGCACAAGGCAGAAGAGGAGGGCGTCGCGGTCGCCGAGCGCATCGCGGGCCAGCATGCGCACGTCGATTTCGACACGATCCCGTGGGTCATCTACACGTGGCCCGAGATCGCGTGGGTCGGCAAGACCGAGCAGCAATTGAAGCAGGAAGGCGTCGACTATCGTACCGGCAGCTTTCCGTATTCGGCGAACGGACGCGCACGCGCGCTCGGCGAGACGAGCGGCTTCGTCAAGTTCATCGCCGACGCGACGACCGACCGCATTCTCGGCATGCACGTCATCGGCCCATGGGCGAGCGAGCTGATTGCCGAAGGCGTGATGGCGATGGAGTTCGGCGCGTCGAGCGAGGACGTCGCGCGCATCGTGCACGCGCATCCGACGCTTTCCGAGGCGACGAAGGAAGCGGCGCTCGCCGTCGACAAGCGCACCCTGAATCTTTAGTGGCCCACTGATGCTCGGGGCCGACGACCCCGGCCAGGTCTTACGCCGCCACGGCGGCCTGATCGATTACCTCGAGCCGCTGCTCGATCGGCGGCGATCGACGCTTGACCACGCGCAACTCGCCGCGTTCGAGCGCCTGCAGCAGCTCGCCGACGATCTCGCCGCGTTCGCCGCGGCCCGCAAGTCGCGTCTGAAGCGCCTCTTCGGCAATCTCACCGTTCCTCGCGGCGCATACCTGTACGGCGGCGTCGGCCGCGGCAAGAGTCTCCTGATGGACGCGTTCTACGCGACGGTGGCGATCCGGCGCAAGACGCGCGTGCACTTCCACGCGTTCATGCGCGACGTGCACGCGGCAATGGGACTCCTGGCGCGCGAAGCCGATCCGCTGGCCGCGGTCGCCTCGCAGATCGCCAATCGCTACCGGCTGATCTGCCTCGACGAGTTCCACGTCGACGACATCGCCGACGCAATGATCCTCGGCCGCCTGCTGGAAAACCTGTTCGAGCATGGCGTCGTGCTCGTCGTCACGTCCAATTACGCGCCCGACGACCTGTGGCCGAACGGCCTGCTGCGCGAGCGCTTCCTGCCGGCGATCGCCACGATCAAGCGCTGCCTCGACGTCGTCGAGGTCGATGCGGGCGTCGATTATCGACTGCGGGCACTCGAGCACGTCGAGGCGTATTACGTGCCGGCGGGCCGGGACGCGGACGCCGCGATGGCGACGGCGTTCGAGGCGATGCGCGGCGGTCCCGACGAGTCCACGCAGCTCACCGTCGACGGGCGCGCGCTCGCGGCGCGCCGGCGTGCCGGCAGTGTCGCATGGTTCGATTTCGGCGCGCTCTGCGACGCGCCGCGCTCGCAGCGTGACTATCTCGAGCTCGCCCGGCGCTTCTCGGTGCTCTTCCTGTCGGACATCCCGCAGATGGGTACCGAGGCGGCCGACGCGGCACGCCGCTTCACGTGGCTCGTCGACATACTGTACGATCATCGCGTGAAGCTCGTTGCATCCGCCGCCGTTCCGGCCGACGCGCTGTACGTCGAGGGACCGAACGCAAACGAGTTCGCGCGCACCGTGAGCCGCCTGGCCGAGATGCGGACGCGCGATTACATGGCGCTGCCCCACGTCACCGACGGTTCGGAGGCAGGCCGCTGACGACGATTCCCATGCCCTGGCGAGAGGAGACTCCGGTGCAGACATTCAAGGCGTATCGCACGTTCGAGCAGGACAAGGCCGTCTCGAGCCGCTTCGTCGACATGACGCTCGACGAGCTCGATGCGGGCGAGGTGGTGATCAAGGTCAAGTACTCGACGATCAACTACAAGGACGCGCTTTCGTACAACGGCACCGGCAAGATCATGCGCAAGTTCCCGACGGTCGCGGGCATCGACCTCGCGGGGACCGTCGAGTCGAGCGGCGATCCGCGCTTCAAGCGCGGCGACAAGGTGATCGTCACCGGCTACGACATGGGCGTGGCGCACGACGGCGGCTACGCCGAATACGCGCGCGTGCCGGCGGACTGGGTCGTGCGCCGGCCCGAGAGCATGACCGCGTTCGACGCGATGACGCTCGGCACGGCAGGCTACACGGCGGCGCTCGCGATCCACTTGATGCTGCACAACGGCCTCACGCCGGACGCCGGTCCCGTCGCGGTGACCGGCGCGACCGGCGGCGTCGGCTCCGTCGCGATCGAGATCCTCTCGAAGCTCGGCTACCAGGTCGTCGCGATCACCGGCAAGGCGCGCGAGGCGGGGTACCTGCGCGAAATCGGCGCGAACGAAGTTCTGCTGCGCTCGTCGCTCGATCTGTCGAAGATCCGGCCCCTCGAGAAATCGACGTTCGCGGGCGCGATCGACAACCTCGGCGGCGACATCCTCGCGTGGATGCTCGCGAGCTCGAAGATCGGCGGCACGGTGGCGGCGGTGGGGCTTGCCGCCGACATGAAACTGAACACGACGGTCGCGCCGTTCATCCTGCGCGGCGTCTCGCTGCTCGGCACCGACAGCGCGAATACGCCGATGGAGCTGCGCCAGACGCTGTGGAACAAGCTTGCGGTCGCGTGGCGGCCGGATCGCGTGCACGACATGGTACGCACGATCGACTTCGACGAGTTGCCGCACAACTTCGACGCGTATTTGAAAGGCATGGCGCGCGGGCGCACGGTCGTGCGGGTCGGCGCGGATACCCACCCGTGACGAACCAGGAACCAGGATCCAGGGGCCAGGCATGAGCGGTGCCATGCCGGCTTCGGTGGCTCGCAATTCTCAATCGGTTGCGCAACGTTGCCCCAACCGTCGCAAGACGCGATTCTTTCTGGTCCCTGAATCCTGGATCCTGGCCCCTTGCCCGATCGCGACCTCGCTATGAACACATACCCGCAATTCCACCGCCGCAGCATCGACGATCCCGACGGTTTCTGGCGCGACGAGGCGAAGCTCGTCGACTGGCAGACGCCGTTTACGCAGGTACTCGATTACTCGCGTCCGCCGTTTGCGAAGTGGTTCGTGGGCGGCCGCACGAACCTCTGCCACAACGCCGTCGATCGTCATCTCGAAACGCGCGCGGACCAGCCGGCGCTGATCTATATCTCGACGGAGACCGGGCAGCAGCGGACGTATACGTACCGGCAATTGCACGACGAGGTGAACGCATGGGCCGCGATGCTGCAGGCGCAGGGCGTGCGCCGCGGCGAGCGGGTCCTGCTCTACATGCCGATGATCGCCGAAGCGGTGTTCGCGATGCTCGCATGCGCGCGCATCGGCGCCATCCATTCGGTCGTATTCGGCGGCTTCGCGCCGGCGAGCCTCGCGACGCGGATCGACGACGCGAAGCCGGTCGTGCTGATCAGCGCCGATGCCGGCATGCGCGCCGGCAAGGTCATTCCCTACAAGCCGCTCGTCGACGAGGCGCTGTCGATCGCACGCCATCCACCGAAGAAGGTGATCCTCGTCGATCGGGGCCTCGTTGCGTTCAAGCGGGCCGAGGGCCGCGACCTCGACGCCAGGACGCTGCGCGAAGAGCACGAGGGTGCGCGCGTGCCGTGTGAATGGCTCGAATCGTCGGAGCCGTCGTACATCCTGTTCACGTCGGGCACCACCGGGCAACCGAAGGGCGTGCAGCGCGACACCGGCGGCCATGCGGTGGCGCTCGCGTCATCGATGCGGCGCATCTTTTGTCTGCAAGCCGGCGAGACGATGTTCACGACGAGCGACATCGGCTGGGTCGTCGGCCATTCGTACATCGTCTACGGGCCGCTGATCAACGGCTCGCCGACGATCATGTACGAAGGCCTGCCGATCCAGCCCGATCCCGGCATCTGGTGGAAGATCGTCGAGGAGCACAAGGTCAAGACGATGTTCAGCTCGCCGACCGCGTCGCGCGTGCTGAAGAAGCAGGACGTCTCGTACATGAAGCGGCACGACCTGTCGTCGCTGCGCTATTTGTTCCTCGCCGGCGAGCCGCTCGACGAGCCGACCGCACGCTGGGCCAACGAGGCGCTCGGCGTCGCGATCGTCGACAACTACTGGCAGACCGAGACGGGCTGGCCGATCCTCGCCGCGCAACTGGGCGTCGAAGACACGCCGCGCAAGTTCGGCTCGCCGTCGTTCCCCGTCTACGGCTACGACGTGAAGCTCGTCGACACGCTGACCGGGAAGGACGTCGGCGTCGACGAGAAGGGCGTCATCGCCATCGAGCCGCCGCTGCCGCCCGGTTGCATGACGACCGTGTGGGGCAACGACGCGCGCTTCGTGTCGACGTACTTCGAGACGATTCCCGGACGCATGCTCTATTCGACGTTCGACTGGGCGACGCGCGACGCCGACGGGTATTACTTCGTGCTCGGACGCACCGACGACGTGATCAACGTCGCCGGACATCGCATCGGCACGCGCGAGATCGAGGAGGCGGTGCAGGCGCATCCGGGTGTCGCCGAGGTCGCCGTGGTCGGCGTGCACGACGAGCTCAAGGGGCAGGTGCCGGTCGCGTTCGCGGTGGCGAAGGACGCGAGTCGCGTCGCCGACGACGCCGGCCGCGCGGCGATGTCGCGCGAGGTGATGCAGACGGTCGATCGCGAGCTCGGCGCCATCGCGCGTCCGGCGCAGGTGCATTTCGTCACCCTTTTGCCGAAGACGCGCTCGGGCAAGCTTTTGCGCCGCTCGATCCAGGCGATCGCGGAAGCGCGCGATCCGGGCGACCTGACGACGATCGAGGACCCGGCTGCGTTGGCGCAGATTCGCGACGCGCTTGCTTCGTCGCGTTCGGCATCGGCGACGTGACGGGCGGCCCTGACGGGCCGCCATTGACGGTTTCCTCCACGCCGGCGTAGCGTTTCGCGAGTTCGGCGTTGCGTCGAACGCGCGACCAGGGAGGAAGCGATGCACGTTCCATCGGCGGTGCCGACGGTCGGTCGGCTTGCGGTCGTTTTGCTCGCGTGTGCAACGTTTGCCGGATCTGCACGTGCCGTCGGCGCGCCGGATCCGCTGCTCGCGATCGATCAGCATCGGGCGAGTGTCGTCGAGCGCATCGTCGCGGCGTGGGGTGCGCCGCTCGCGCAATCCAGCGCCGCGATTTCGATCGACGAGCTGCGCTCGCTGCTCGAGGGGCTGCGCGCCGATCATCTGCTCGCCGCGAGCCTCGCCGGTACGCTCGACGGCGTGCGCGACGTGCTGGCCAATGCGATGGTTGCATCGTCCACGACGAAGCCGTCGCTGCGGCAGACGAAGGCGCTCGGCGACAAGACGATCGACAGCGTCTACACGCCGGTCACGCCGTGCCGCCTCGTTGAAACGAGAGGTGCGTTCTCCGCCGTGTATCAGGGGAATGGAACGGCCGCGCATACACCTTTGCCGTTCGGCCCCAACGAGATACGCACGTACACGATCCAGGGCGGCAACGGCGTGTGCCTCTCGCAATTGCCGGGCGGGCTCGCGCCTAGCGCCGTGCAATTGCAGGTGTTCGGCATGCCGACGAGCTCCGCGTCGGGCGACATCGAGATCCTGCCGCAGGGCGCGGCGTTCGGCACGACGGCGACGATGGTGTACGTCGGCAGCATCGCATTCAACACGGTGTCGACGGCCGCGCGGATCAATCCGGCCAACAATCAGATCAGCGTGCAGGTGCGCGGCGGCGGCGCGCACGTCGCGATCGACGTCGTCGGCTATTTCAAGTCGTCGAGCCAGGGCGATGCGATGAATATCGTCGTCAACGGGCAGCGCGTCATGCGCTTCGAGCGAAATGTCTATCCCAACGTCGTCGGTGGTTACGAGGGCAACACCGCCGTTTCGTCACAGGGCGGCCAGACGATTGCCGGCGGCGGCGGCACGGCGGTTTGCGACGACCCGCCGACATCCGGGTCACGGCCTTGCACCAACGCGACCACCGGTATTTTCGCCACTATCGGCGGCGGCAGCGGGAATCGAGCCACTGATTACGCCACCGTCGCGGGCGGCATCTCCAATAGTGCCTATGGCTCGGCATCGAGCATCCCCGGTGGGTATGCCAATACGGCGATCGGTTTCGGCAGCGCGGTGCTCGGAGGCAGTCATAACTCCGCCGCGCACGATCTCAGCGTTGTGGCCGGGCACGACGCGATCGCTTCTCACGACAACGCATTCGTGTGGAATGGCTGGTCCAGTGGAATCGCGGGCAGCTTCCGCCCGAACAGCTTCCAGATGCACGGCGAGAACGGACTTTCGATCGAGTACGGGTCACGTCGCATCGACGGCGGCGGCACGTCGTGGGTGCTGATCGGGAGTGCCTTCCCTGGCCAGGGAATCGCAACCTCGACTGGAGCCTATCTCGGCACCGATGGCATGTGGCACGACAAGTCCGACCGCAATTCGAAGCGCGACGTGTCGCCCGTCGATTCGAACGACATTCTGGCGCGCGTGACGGCATTGCCGATCTCGACCTGGCGGCACATCGACGAGCCGTCCGGCACGCGACATCTCGGGCCGATGGCGCAGGACTTCTTTGCGTCGTTTGGTTTGGGCTCCGACGACAAGACGATCGGAACGATCGACGAGGGCGGGGTGGCGCTCGCGGCCATCCAGGGATTGCACGAACTGTTGCACAAGAAGGACGGGCGCATTGCTGCCCTCGAAGCGGAAATGGCGGCGCAGCACGAGCGACTGGCATCGCAACAGCGAGAGCTCGAGCGGTTGAAGCATGCCGTCGACGGTCTGCGCGGCACCGGATCGTAGTCGGCATCCCGTTCCGCTTCGTCGATTTCACCGAGCTTCATTGACCGTTCCCTGCGCAACGCGGTAGCGTTTGCGCGTCCGGCGGCGCGCCGGTCGAAGAGGGGGATGCCATGCACTTTTCATCGGCAGTGCCGCCTATCCGTCGGTTCGCGGTCGTGTCGTTCGTGTGTGCAACCTTGGGTAGCGCCGTTTCCGTTGGAGCGACCGGGAATGATGCGCTCCTGGCCATCGACCAGGACCGCCCGGGGGTGATCGAGCGAATCGTCTCGAAGTGGGCCGCGCCCATCGCACGATCGGACGCGCAGATGCCGGTCGACGAGTTGCGCTCGATGCTTGAGATGCTGCGTGCCGATCAGCTGCGTGCGGCAAGCCTCGCCGGCACGCTCGACGGCGTGCGCGACGTGCTGGCCAACGCCATGGTCGCCGCGTCGACGGCGAAGCCTTCGTTGCGGCAGACGAAGGCGCTCGGCGACACGACGATCGACAGCGTCTACACGCCGGTCACGCCGTGCCGCCTCGTCGAGACGCGTGGCGTCTTCGGCGCGGTGTACCAGGGCAACGGAACGGCCTCGCATACTCCGGTGCCGTTCACTTCAAACGAAATCCGCACCTACGCCGTGCAAGGCGGCAACGGCGTATGCCTGTCGCAACTGCCCGTTGGCCTTGGGGCGAGCGCCGTGCAGCTGCAGGTGTTCGGCATGCCGACGACGGCGGCCTCGGGCGACATCGAGATCCTGCCGCAGGGCTCGACGTTCGGTGCGACCGCGACGATGGTTTACGTCGGCAGCATCGCGTTCAACACCGTGTCGACCGCGGCGCGGATCAATCCGGCGAACAACCAGATCAGCGTGCAGGTGCGCGGCGGCGGCGCGCACCTCGCGATCGACGTCGTCGGGTATTTCAAGCGGCCCGGCAATTATGTCGATGCGCATGTCGTCGGCGGCATCGGTGCAACCGACGGCGGCGGCTCGAACAATACCGCGAGCGGCGATTACAGCACCGTCGCCGGCGGGCTCAACAATGTCGCCAGCGGAACTTTCGCCATGCTCCCCGGAGGAGAGGGCAATACCGCCAGCGGCAGCTACAGCTTCGCGGCGGGCTGGCATGCGAATGCCGACCAGAATCAGTGCTTCCTCTTCGCCAACTGGAATTCCTATTCGGGTTCGGCCGCGAACTGTCTGAACGTCACGAATATCGCCCGCTTCATCATGAACCACGGATTGTCGGTCGACTACGGGAGCGCGCGGGCGGACGGGGGCGGGACGCGATGGGTCGCGATCGGCAACATTTTCGCGAACCAGACGATTTCCACCTGGACAGGCGCATTTCTGAGCGACGCCGGTGTCTGGGTGAACGCATCATCGGCGAAATCGCACAAGACCGATTTCGCACCCGTGGACGTGCAGCAGGTGCTGGCGAAGGTGGCCGAGCTTCCGATCACGACGTGGCGTTACAGGGAAGGCGAGGGCGCCGTGCGGCACATCGGGCCGATGGCCGAGGATTTTCATGCGGCGTTCGGCGTCGGCTATGGCCCGCAGACGATCGCCGACCTCGACGCGCGGGGCGTCGCGCTCGCGGCGATCCAGGGTTTGCACCGACGCGTGCAGGACCGGGAGGCGACCATCACCGCGCAGCAGCGCGAGATCGAAGCGCAGCAGCGCGCGATCGCGGCGCAGGCGACCGAACTCGCCCGCCTCGGCGAGCGATTGCAACGTCTCGAACGCGAAGGCGGGCGACCCGGGCCTTGACGGGCGCGCTCCGGCGAGCGAACGCCGCCGGCGCGGGCATGCGCGACGTTGGGCGATAATGTCGGTTTGTCCTCGTTCGCCCGAATGCCCGACACTGCCGTTGCGGATGCGCACGTTCCGCTTGCCGAGGTCGTGCGCGGCGGCGCTGTCGAGAGCGTGCATTACGGCGCGGTCGCAGTCGTCGATCGCGACGGCAACGTGCTTTTGCATGCCGGCGATCCGCATACGCTCGCGTTCACGCGCAGCTCGCTGAAGCCGCTGCAGGCGCTGCCGTTCGTAGCCGGCGGCGGCGTCGAGCGCTTCGGTTTCTCGCAGGCGCAGGTCGCGCTGATGTGCGCGAGCCACTCCGGCGAGCCGCGGCACGTCGAAGCCGTCGCCGACATGCTGAAGCGCTGCGGCTGCTCGGCGCGCGACTTGCAATGCGGGACGCACGCACCCGGCTTCTACGACGCGCGCGGCGAGCTGCCGCCGCCCCCGCCCTATTCACCGCTTCAGCACAACTGTTCCGGCAAGCACGCGGGCATGCTCGCCTACTGTGTGCACCACAAGCAGCCCACGGCGGACTATCTCGCGTTCGACCACCCGCTGCAGCGTGCGATCCGCACGTCGGTATCGACGTTCACGGGGGTTGCCGAGGAGCGACTCGTCGCGGGCATCGACGGCTGCTCGGCCCCCAACTACGCAGTTCCCCTCGCGGCGCTCGCGCGTGCCTTCGCTCGACTCGCGAGCGCCGAGGTCGACCCCGACTACGGGGTCGCCCCGCGCAGCCTCGCCGACGCGATGATGGCGCATCCCGAGATGGTCTCGGGCGAGCATCGCAGCGACCTCGCGCTGATGCAGGGCGGGCGCGGCGATTGGGTGACCAAGATCGGCGCCGAGGGCGTCCAGGCCATCGGCGTGCGCAGCCGGGGCATCGGGATCGCACTCAAGGTCGCCGACGGCCAGAAGCGCGGCCTCTACCCGGCGATCGTCGCCGTTCTCGAGCAGTTGGGACTCGTCGACGCCGCGGCCCGGGCCATCCTCGCCCCCTGGGGACGCCGGGTCGTGCGCAACTATCGCGGTCTCGAAACCGGCGAGATCCGCGCCGTGGTTGAGCTGGAGCAATTCCGCCCGCAACTATCGGCGCTTCCCCATGGTTGAGCCGCTGAACTTGCCCAGCCGGCAACGGTCTGTTGCTCCAAGCTTGCGCCACGCTCGCCTCGATGCGCCCCCCCGGGGCCTCGCGACGGGTCATCGGCCGCAGCGCCCGTCGTTCGGCGGGCATAACAACGACACGAATCAGGGACTGCCCGCGGATGGGTGATCGCGAAGTCGATCAGGAGCTCGTCGTGCGCGCGCAACGAGGTGACAAGCGCGCATTCGAGCTCCTGGTCGCCAAATACCAGCGCAAGCTGGGGCGACTCCTGTCCCGGTTGGTGCGCGACCCCGCCGAGGTCGAGGACGTGACGCAGGAGGCCTTCATCAAGGCCTATCGCGCGCTTCCGAGCTTTCGCGGGGACAGCGCGTTTTACACGTGGCTGTATCGGATCGCGATCAACACGGCCAAGAATTATCTGGTCGCGATGGGGCGGCGGGCGCCGACCTCGACGGGATTCGATCACGAGGATGCGGAGAGCTTCGAGGATGCGGAACAATTGCGCGACTCCGCGACGCCGGAGGCGGAGCTGCTGGGCAAGCAGATTGCTGCCACCGTCAATCGCGCGATGGAGCAGTTGCCCGACGACCTGCGCACGGCGATCACGCTGCGCGAGATCGAGGGCCTGAGTTACGAGGAAATTGCGACCGTGATGAATTGCCCGATCGGCACCGTGCGATCGCGCATTTTTCGCGCTCGGGAGTCGATCGCGGCCGAACTGCGGCCGTTGCTCGGCACGGATGAGAATCGGAGATGGTGATGAACGAGAAAATTTCGCGCCTGATGGATGGTGAGATCGACGCGACGGACATGGACGTCGTCTTCAAGGCGCTCAAGGGCGACGCCGCAATGGCGACGTGGAACTGTTATCACGTGATCGGCGACGCGCTGCGGGGCGAGACGGCGGCGACACGCAGCATCGTGACGCCCGTCGGACAACGGCTCGCGAGCGAGCCCGCCATCGTGGCTGCGCCTGCGCGCACGGTGTCGCGACCGGAGTCGTGGGCGCTCGCCGCGGTGGCGACGCTCGCCGCGGTGACGGTCGTCGGCTGGACCGCATACTCGATGGTCGATGCGACGCCCGCCGGCTTCGCGAAAATGCGCGAGGCCAGCACGATCAGCGCCGCGCGCATGCGTCCGGTGGCGTCGCTGCCGGCCGACTATTTGCTCGCGCACCAGGAATACGCCCCGGCCAATGCGTTGCAGGGCGTCGGGCCCTATCTGCGCGACGTCGCGGCGAGCACCCCGGTGCGCGCCGCCGTCGGAGAATGACGTTCGGCGTCACCTGAAAGCCTGTCGAACATCACCGATGCAGCACGCAGCACGTCGTTTTCGCGTTCTTTCCGGCCGGGTCATCCCGGCCGTATTTGTACTTGCGTTCGCCGCAGCCAGTGCGCACGCCGACGACGCGATGTCGTGGCTCGCGCGGGCGGCCCAGGCGGCGCGCGAGCTCGACTACGTCGGCACGATCGTCTACCAGACCGGGCCGCAGGTGAAGTCGGCGCGCATCGTGCACCTCTTCGCCGACCATCGCGAGCACGCGAAGCTCGTGAACCTCGACGGACCGGCGCGCGAGGTCGTGCGCGACGGTGCGGAGCTGCGCTCCTACTACCCCGACGCGAAGCTGATGCGCGTCGTGCCGGCGACGTTTCGCAACGTGTTCCCCTCGCTCCTGCCCGAGCAGCAGCAATCGCTGTCGCGCTACTACCGCTTCAAGGTGCTGGGCGAGGATCGCGTCGGCGGACGACCCGTGCAGGAGGTCGTGTTCGAGCCGAAGGACGATTATCGCTACGAGCACCGATTCTGGTCGGACGCGAAGACCGGGCTCCTCTTGAAGGCGCGCGTCATGAACGAGCGCGGCGAGGCCGTCGAGCAGTTCTCCTTCAGCGAGCTCACGATCAACGCGACGATCGACCCGTCGATGGTCGCGCCGACGTGGCCCACGGTGCCCGCCGACTGGCAGGTGCTCGAAAGCGCGGCAGGCGACGTCGTGCCGCAGGACACCGGATGGAGCGTCACGCGCGTACCGCCGGGCTTCGCGAAGATCATGGAAGGCTGGCGCAAGTTGCGCGGACGCGCGGGGCCGGTCGCGCATCTGGTATTTTCCGACGGTCTCGTTTCGATCAGCGTGTTCGTCGCACCCGTGACCGCCTCGTCGTTGCCCGCCGGCGCATTGCAGCAGGCCGGGCTCAACGCTTACAGCGTCCGGCAGGACGACCGGCTGATCACCGTCCTGGGCGAAGCGCCGCCGGCCACGATTCGCCAGATCGCGACGTCGGTCGTGCATCGCTGACGGCCGCGCGCCGCCAACCTTTCCCCTCCACGAGGAAACCATGTTCCCGTCCTTGAAGTCGCTCGCGCTCGCGAGCGTGCTGCTCGCGTCGGCGTCGTTCGTCGCGCCGATTCCCGCGCTCGCGCAGGGTCGCGCGGGCCTGCCCGATTTCACCGACCTCTACGAGCGGCAAGGCGCGACCGTGGTGTCGGTCGACGTCACGCAGAAGGCGAAGCGGCCGCGGCTGCCCGAACTGTCGGAAGACGATCCGTTCTACGAATTCTTTCGCCGCTTCGGGCAGATTCCGCGCAACGGTCCCGGCGGCGGCCGCGAGTTCGAGCAGCAGTCGACCGGTTCGGGCTTCATCATCTCGCCCGACGGCTACATCGTGACCAACGCCCACGTCGTCGACGACGCGAGCGAGGTGACGGTGCGCCTGTCCGACAAGCGCGAATTCGTCGCCAAGGTCGTCGGCAGCGATGCGCGCACCGATGTGTCGCTCCTGAAGATCGACGCCAAGGACCTGCCGCGCGTGGCGATCGGCGATCCGGACAAGCTTCGCGTCGGCGAGTGGGTCGTCGCCATCGGCAAGCCGTTCGGCCTCGAGAACACGATGACGGCCGGGATCGTGAGCGCTAAGGGACGCGACCTGCCGCAGGAGAACCTCGTGCCGTTCATCCAGACGGACGTGGCGATCAACCCCGGCAATTCCGGCGGACCGCTCTTCAACATGAAAGGCGAAGTGGTCGGCATCAATTCGCTGATCTATTCGCGTACCGGCGGCTACATGGGCCTCGCGTTCGCCGTGCCGATCGACGTCGCGATGAACGCCGTCAATCAACTGCGCGAGAAGGGGCACGTCACGCGCGGGCGCATCGGCGTGCAGATCCAGGAACTGTCGAAGGAAGCGGCCGAGGCGTTCGGGCTCAAGCAGGCGAACGGCGCGCTCGTCAACGGCGTCGAGCGCGACGGTCCGGCCGCGAAGGCGGGCATCGAGACCGGCGACATCATCCTGAAGGTCGACAGCCGCGACGTGCGCTCGTCGACCGAGTTGCCGCGGATCATCACGGCAATCCGGCCGGGAACGAAGATCACGCTGACGGTGTTCCGCAAGGGCACGACGAAGGAGGTGCCGGTGGTCGTCGCCGAGATCAAGGAGGATCAGGCGAACGCGACGCAACGGCGCAGCAGCAAGGGCGGCGGCGCGCCGAAGGAGAAGGCGAAGCCCAACAAGCTCGGGCTCGTGCTGTCGGACCTGAGCGACGAGCAGCGCAAGGAGATCGACCAGAAGAGTGGCGGCGTGCTCGTCGAGGACGTCGTCGGCGTCGTGCGCGGCAACGTGCAGCCGGGCGACATCATCCTCGCGATCATCCAGAAGGGCGCACCGCTCGATGCGAAGAGCGCCGCGCAGGTGAACGATTACCTCGCGAAGCTCG
>DASTIY010000266.1:0-12982 GCA_035717085.1 Casimicrobiaceae bacterium
CATTACACGATCATCCCGTACCAGACGACGCACAACACCGGTGGCGCGGTGATGGGCGTCGATCCGCGCACGAGCGTGGTCAACCGCTACCTGCAATCGTGGGACGTGCCGAACGTGTTCGTCGTCGGTTCCTGCGCGTTCCCGCAGAACGCAGGCTACAACCCGACAGGCACCGTCGGCGCGCTCGCGTACTGGGCTGCGCATGCGCTGCGCGCGCAATACCTGAAGAAGCCCGGTCCTCTCATGTCGGCATGATGACCACCCCCCACGCTCGCCCCGCGCGCCGCCCCCCGAGAGGGCGTCAGTCGGTCGGGGCGGCCCTTCCCGACCGAACATGAATCGAAAGCGACTTTTTCTCGGTGTCACCGTAGCGCTCGCCGCGGGAACGCTCGCGTCGCTCGCGCCGACGCTCATGGCCCGCGAAAGCTCGCACGCGGAGCTCGCACGCGGTGCATACCTCGTGAAAGCCGGCGATTGCGCGGCCTGCCATACCGACGAAGGCGGACAACCGTTTGCTGGCGGCTATCCGGTGCCCACACCGTTCGGCACGATCTACTCGACGAACATCACGCCGGACAAGGAAACGGGGATCGGCAACTGGACGTCCGACGATTTCTACAAGGCGATGCACGAGGGCATGGCGCCCGGCAATCGCCACCTGTATCCCGCGTTTCCCTATCCGTGGTACACGAAGCTCTCACGCAACGACGTCGATGCGATCCGCGCCTATTTGCAGACGTTGAAGCCCGTGCATCAGGCGAACAAGCCGACCGGGCTGCCGTGGCCCTTCAGCATGCGCGAAGCGATGGCCGGGTGGAACGCGCTGTATTTCAAGGCCGGCACGTTCCAGCCGAACCCGCAGAAATCGGCCGAATGGAATCTCGGCGCGTATCTCGTCCAGGGCCTCGGGCACTGTGGCGCGTGCCACAGCCCGAAGAATTTCGCCGGTGCACCCAAGCGCGGCAAGGCGTTCGAAGGCGGCTTCGGCGAGAACTGGTACGCGACGAGCCTCGTGGGTGACGTGCGCGACGGCCTCGGCGAGTGGACCGAGCAGGATATCGTGCGATATCTGAAGACCGGCGTGAACCGGCGTGCCGCGGCGTTCGGTCCGATGGCCGAGGTCGTGCACGACTCCACGCAGTACCTCGACGACGACGATCTGCATGCGATCGCGGTCTATTTGAAGGATCTGCCGGGCGACGCGAAATCGAACCCGACGGGTGGTCCTTCGAACGATTCGACGACGGCGGCGAACGCGACGAAGACCAGCGTCGATCAGAACCGGTTCGCGCGCGGGCACGGCTACTACATCGACCAGTGCGCCGGATGCCATATGGAGAACGGCGAAGGCATCGCGGGCGTCTTCCCACCGCTAAAAGGCAACAACGTCGTGCAGGCGAGCGATCCAGGCACGATGGTGCACATCATCCTGAGCGGTGCGAAGACCGCGACGACGAAGAAAAATCCGACGGGACTCGCGATGCCGGCGTTCGCCTGGAAGCTCGATAACGCGCAGGTCGCCGACCTCGCGACGTACTTGCGGAACGCGTGGGGCAATCACGCGAACGCGGTGGATGCGAGCAAAGTGGCCGATACCCGCGCGACCGTGGTCGCGACGCGCACGAAGTAGTCGAGACGCCCCTCACCCAACCCTCTCCCCGCACGCGGGTAGACGGTTGGAGTGGAGGGGCGTGCGTGAAGCGGGTCGGCGCGCGCCAGGCCTTCTACCCGACGTATTTCTCGACGACCTCCGGCGGGCGCACCTGCGCCTGATCGGGATCGCCACCCGTTTCGCGCAGCGCGCGCCGCTGCCGCAACAGATCCCAGCACTGATCGAGTTCGACCTGCACCCGGGCGAGACGGTCGTGCTCGGCGTCGCTGCGCGCGCTCTGCTCGAGCAACCGGTGCTCCTCGGCGACGAGCGTCTGGACGCGCGCGAGCACCTCCTGCTCGGAGTGGCGTTGCGCAGCCGATTTCTCCATGATCGCGATCTCCTCCCCGCAAGGGTACGTTCGACCGGACGGTGCACGCGAAGATTCCCGTCGTTGCCACGACAGCCGTTCCCCGCGGCATACGGGCCGGGAGGCGCCGCGGCGCCTTGCGCGCGCTTCTCGCCGCGCGGGGACTCCGCGCATTCGCGGACGGCTTCGTCAGCCTGCTGCTGCCCGTCTACCTGCTCGAGATCGGGCTTTCCCCATTTCAGGTCGGCGTCCTCGCCACCGCGACGCTGCTCGGTTCGGGGGTGCTCACGCTCGTCGTCGGCCGCCACGCGGCGCGACATGACGATCGCCGCTTGTTGCTGGCCGCGGCGGCGCTCATGGCGGCGACCGGCGTCGGCTTCGCCGCGTTCATGCAGTTCTGGCCGCTCTTCGTCGTCGCGATCGTCGGGACACTGAATCCTTCGAGCGGCGATGCGAGCGTGTTCCTGCCGCTCGAGCACGCGCTCCTCGCGCGGCTCGCGCCGGGTCGGCTACGCACACGGTGGTTCGCGCGCTACAGCCTCGTCGGGTCGCTCGCCGCGGCGGTGGGGGCGTTCTTCGCGGGCGCACCCGATCTCATCGCGCACACCCTGCCAGTCTCGTTGCGCGCCGCGCTGCAGGCGATGTTCGTGCTCTATGGCGCGTTCGGTATCGCCTCGGCTCTCGCCTATCGACGGCTTCCGCGATCGCCGCCGGCAATTGCGTCGTCAACGCCCACGCCGCCGCTTCGCGACGCGCGGCGGATCGTCTACCTGCTCGCCGCACTCTTCAGTCTCGACGCGTTCGCCGGCGGGTTCATCGTGCAGTCGCTGCTCGTCTTGTGGCTCTTCCAGCGCTTCGACCTGTCGACGATCACCGCGGCGACGATCTTTTTCTGGACCGGCTTGCTGTCGGCGTTCTCGTATCTCGTCGCCGCACGCATCGCGTCACGCATCGGGCTCGTGTACACGATGGTGTTCACGCATCTGCCGTCGAGCGTGCTGCTGATCCTCGTGCCGTTCGCACCCGATCTCGCGACCGCCATCGCGTTGCTGCTCGCGCGAAGCGCGCTGTCGCAGATGGACGTTCCGACGCGAAGCTCGTTCGTCATGGCGGTCGTTCCGGCGCACGAGCGTGCGGCGGCCGCCAGCGTGACGTCGGTGCCGCGAAGCCTCGCCGCCGCGACGAGTCCGCTTGTCGCCGGGTACCTGCTGGGCGTCACCGCCTTCGGTTGGCCGCTGATCGTCGCCGGCGCGTTGAAGATCGTCTACGACCTGCTGTTCCTCGCGCTCTTCCGCCGCCACGCCGAAACGCGTTGACGCGCGTGCCATTACGACGCGCCGCGGATGACGATCGCGCGCGTGTACCATTCGCGCTTGCCAATCCGCGCCGGTCAAGGCGTGTCATGCCCGGCGCGTCGCGCGTACTCCCTCGAACCTCCCGCTTGCCGCCCGGCGAATCCGAATCGCCGCAGGCGTGGCTGCGTCTCGCGGTCGCGCTCGTGTTGTCGACGCTCGGCGGCGTCGGCATGTGGTCGGTCGTCGTGGCGCTGCCCGCAGTCCAGGCCGAGTTCCACGTCGCGCGCGCCGCGGCGTCGCTTCCCTACACGCTCACGATGCTGGGCTTCGGTGCCGCAAGCGTCGGCATGGGCAAGCTGTCGGATCGTTACGGCATCGTCACGCCGATCGCGCTCGGCACGGTGCTCCTCGCGCTCGGCTATGTCGCCGCGGCGTACGCGCCGAGTCTCGTCTGGTACGCGCTCGCACAAGGTGTCTTGATCGGCGCGGGAAGCACCGCGACGTTCGCGCCGCTGCTCGCGCACACGTCGTTGTGGTTCACGCGTCGGCGCGGCATCGCGGTCGCCATCATCGCGAGCGGCAACTACCTCGCGGGTGCCGTATGGCCGCCGATCGTCGAGCACTTCATCGGCATCGTCGGTTGGCGCGCCACGTCGCTCGGCATCGGCGTCTTCTGCTTCGTGACGATGATGCCGCTGACTTTGCTGCTGCGCCGTCCGCCGCCCGCGGTCGATCCTGTCGAGACGGCGAAGCCGATCGCATCGCCGCACGCGCTCGGCCTCGCCCCGAACGCGTTGCAAGCCGTCCTGATCGTCGCCGGCATCGCCTGCTGTATCGCGATGTCGATGCCGCAGGTGCACCTCGTCGCGTACTGCAGCGATCTCGGCTACGGACCGGCGCGCGGCGCGCAGATGCTGTCGCTGATGCTCGCCTGCGGCATCGTCAGCCGGCTCGCGTTCGGCGTGATCTGCGACCGCATCGGCGGCCTGCGTACGCTGTTGCTCGGCTCGATGCTGCAGGGCATCGCGCTCACGTTGTTCCTGCCGTTCGACGGGCTCGTCTCGCTGTACGTGATCTCGGCGCTCTTCGGGCTGTTCCAGGGCGGCATCGTTCCGTCCTACGCGATCATCGTCCGCGAATATTTCGACCGCCGCGAGGCCGGCACGCGCGTCTCGATGGTGCTGACGGCGACGCTCGTCGGCATGGCGCTCGGCGGCTATCTGTCGGGCGTGATCTACGATTTCACCGGCTCGTACCGGGCCGCATTCATCCACGGCCTGGCGTGGAATCTCGTCAACGTGTCGATCGCCGCGTGGCTGCTGCGCCGCTCGCTTGGACGCGTCGCGCTCGCCGCCTGACCACGTGACGGTTGGCGCTCGTCTGCAGCTCAGGGCCGGCTCGCCTCGTCGAGCTGCTGGCGGTCGAGCTCGTCGAGCGTCAAGCGCGGGGCGCTCAGCAGTTCGCGCAGTTGCGTAACGGATGTCGCGCTTGCGATCGCCGCGGTGACGCCGGGTTGCGCCATCAGCCACGCGAGCGCCACCTGCACGGGTGTCGCGCGCATGCGCCCGGCAACGTCGTCGAGCGCATCGAGGATGCGCAGGCCGCGCGTGTTCAAATACTTCTTCATGCCCGGCCCGCGCGCGCTCTTCGCGTAATCCTTGTCGCTTCGATACTTGCCGGTGAGAAAGCCGGCGGCGAGCGAAAAATACGTGATGACGCCGATGTCCTCGCGCAGGCAAAGATCGCGCAGCGGGCCCTCGAACGTATCCCGGTCGTACAGGTTGTAGAGCGGCTGCAGCGTCTGGTAGCGCGGCAATCCTTCGCGCGCGCTGACGTCGAGTGCCTGTGCGAGCCGATCCGCGTTGAGGTTCGATGCGCCGATCGCCTTCACCTTGCCCTGCTCGAGCAGCCGCGCGTACGCCTCGAGCGTCTCCTCGAACGGCGTCGTCTCGTCGTCCCAGTGCGATTGATACAGATCGATCGCGTCGACGCGCAAGCGCGCGAGCGAAGCGTCCGCTTCCTGCAGGATGTAATCCTTGCGCAGGCACTTGTGCCCTTGCCCCATGTCGGAGCCGACCTTCGTCGCGATGACCACGTCGCGGTGATGGCCGCGGCGCGCGACCCAGCGGCCGATGATCGTCTCCGACTCGCCGCCGGCATGCCCGGGCACCCAGCGCGAATACGAATTGGCCGTGTCGATCAGATTGCCGCCGGCATCGACGAACGCGTCGAGCAGTTCGAACGACGTCTTCTCGTCGGCGGTCCAGCCGAACACGTTGCCGCCGAACGCGAGCGGCGCGACTTCGAATGGCGTGCGTCCGAGCTTTTGTCGTTCCATCGTCGCTCCTTCTTCGTATGCGGGCCGGCACCGTCACCACGGTCACCGCCGACGATACCACCCCTCGCGTTGGAGTCGCGTACCATCGAGACTGGTTCCCTCCCATTCTGCCGACCGAGCCCGTGATGAACTCGATCGACCGCGTCGCGAATGCCGCCGGGTTGTTGCTCGACGCGCGTGCGACGCGAACGCGACTGGCATCGCTGCCCGCGCAGGCGACGCCGCAAAGCGTCGACGAGGCGTACGCGATCCAGGACGCGATCGTCGCCGCGACGGGCCCGATCGCCGCGTGGAAGGTCGGCGCGAAGTCGCCGCGCGACGAACCGCAATGCGCGCCGATCTGTGCCGCGTGGGTGCACCGGTCGCCTGCACGCTTCGCGACCGGCAGCTTCGCACTGAACGGCATCGAAGCCGAACTCGCCTTCACGCTCGCGCGCGACCTGCCTCCGCGTGACGCGCGATACACGACGGACGAGATCGCCGCGAGCATCGCGTCGGTGCATCCGGTGATCGAGGTCGTCGAATCGCGCTTCGTCGACTTCAATGGTGTCGACGCGCTGTCGCGGCTCGCCGATTTCGTTTCGCACGGCGCGCTCGTCGTCGGACCCGCCATCACGGTGCCGGAAGCGTTCGACGTACAGCAGCAAGCCGTGGAACTGGATATCGACGGCGCCGCGACGCTTTGCGATCGTGGAAGCAACCCGGCCGGCGATCCGTTTCGCCTGGTCGCGTGGCTCGCCAATCATGCGGCGGCACGTTGCGGCGGACTCACGGAAGGCATGATCGTGACGACCGGTTCGTGGACCGGGCTCGCGATCGCGTCGCAGGGTGCGAGCGTCAGGGCGCGTTTCCCCGGCATCGGCGAAGCGCGCATCGGGGGATGACTCCGTCAACAATAGGGTCTGACCTACTTTTGGCGACACGAAGCAGGAAGCCGAATCCGACCCCGGGCCCGACCCTGTTTACTGTCGATGACGCAGCGCGTAGACGATCGCGCCTGCCGCCAGGACAACCGCACCGCCGATGACCGACGCAAGCGGCAGGCTCAGTGCGAGCAGCGCGCAACCGGCGACACCCGCGACGGTGAGCGCACGCGGCCAACGCCGCTCGCTCGCGCTCAACGTGAATGCCGACGCGTTCGCGATCGCGTAGTAGACGAGTACCGCGAACGAGCTGAAGCCGATCGCACCGCGCACGTCGGCGACGAGCACGATGATGGCAACGATCGCGCCGATCGTGATTTCGGCGCGTAGCGGCACGCGATGGCGCGGGTGCACCGCAGCGAGAAACGCCGGCAGGTCGCGTCGGCTCGCCATCGCGAACGCCGTACGGCCGATGCCGGCGAGCAGCGACAGCAGCACGCCGAGCGAGGCGACCGTCGCGCCGATCCGCACGACCGGCGAGAACGCGGCGAAGCGACCCGACTCGACGGCGGCCGCGAGCGGTGCCGGCGATTCCGCGAGCGCACGGGGTCCGACGGCGACGAGCGCGGTCACCGCGACGAGCGCGTACACGACGAGCGTCAGCCCGAGCGCGAGCGGAATCGCACGCGGAATCGTACGTGCGGGGTCGACGACCTCCTCGCCGAGCGTCGCGATGCGCGCGTAGCCGGCGAACGCGAAGAAGAGGAAGCCCGCCGCCTGCAGGACGCCGTGCGCGTCCAGCGCAGCGGGCACGAGCCGCGAAGCGTCGGCATGGCCGCCGAACGCCGCAGCCAATACGACGACGGCGAGGCACGCGAGCACGAACGCGACGATGAGCCGCGTCGCGAGCGCGGTCTTGGCGATGCCGAAGGCGTTGATCGCCGTCATTGCGACGACCGCGATGAACGCCAGCGGCCGTGCGAACGCCGGTGCCGCGTAATACGCGAACGTCAACGCCATTGCGGCACAGCTCGCGAGCTTCCCGATGACGAAGCCCCAACCCGCGAGAAAACCCCAGAACGGCCCGAGGCGATGCCGTCCGTACGCGTACGTACCGCCCGATTCCGGATAGCGCGCGGCGAGCGCAGCCGAGGACGTCGCGTTGCAATAGGCAACGAACCCGGCGATGGCGAGACCGGCAAGCAGACCCGATCCGGCGGCACGCGCCGCAGGCGCGAGCGCGGCGAAGATGCCGGCGCCGATCATCGCGCCGAGCCCGATCGTCACGGCGTCGAAAAGCCCGAGCCGTCGCGCGAGGCGACTGGCGGGGCTCGACTCCCTCGCCCCGATTGCGGGGAGAAAGTCGGGGTGAGGGGCACTCATCTGCGATTTGTCATACTTGGCCGTCGCCAACGGAGGACATCATGATCGAACTCGTCATCGAAGCGCGCAGCCGCGACTTGGGCGGCTTCATCGTCGGCCGCGTGCTGCCGTTCGCGCAGCGCCGCATGGTCGGTCCGTTCGTGTTCTTCGATCATTTCGGTCCGCTGTTCCTTCCGCGCGACATTCCGAAGAGCGTCGATGTCCGGCCGCATCCGCACATCGGATTGTCGACGCTCTCGTACCTGTTCGAAGGCGAGATCATGCACCGCGACAGCGTCGGCTCCGAGCAGCCGATCCGTCCGGGCGAGGTGAACTGGATGACGGCGGGCCGTGGCATCACGCATTCGGAGCGCTTCGAGCGCGCGCGCGCCGAGGGGGGACCGATGCACGGCATCCAGGCGTGGGTCGCGCTGCCGGTCGAGGACGAGGAAATCGAGCCGTCGTTCGCGCATCTGCAGGGCGACGCGTTGCCGACGTACGAGGTTCCGGGACTGTTCGCGCGTCTCGTCGCGGGCTCTGCATTCGGGGCGCACAGCGGCGTTCCGACGCATTCACCGATGTTCTACGTACACTGGCAACTGGATGCCGGTGCGTCCGCGCAATTGCCCGCCGAATATCCCGAACGCGCGGCGTTCGTCGCGAGCGGCAACGTCGAAGTCGACGGACAGCGATTCGGCGCCGGACGCATGCTCGTGTTCGCGCCCGGCTCACCGGTCACGTTCAAGGCGGAGACGCCGTGCACGGTCATGCTGCTCGGCGGCGAGCCGATCGGCGAGCGCTTCGTCGAATGGAATTTCGTATCGTCGTCGAAAGAACGCATCGCGCAGGCGAAGGCCGATTGGCGCGCCGGCCGCATGAAGCTGCCGGTGCGCGACGATCAGGAATTCATTCCGTTGCCGCCGGATCCGCCGGCACCGGCCAACCCGATGTCGTAGATGAAGTGTCCTACGCCGCCTTGCGCTCCGCCGCTTCGGTCCAGCGGCCTTCGCGCGCGAGGCTGTTCATGCGCAACCGGTGATCGAAGATCGCTTGCGCTGCACGCGCGTTCTGCTCATCGCCGCGCCACGCCTGCATGACCGGATCCTGCAACGCGCGCGCATAGGAGAAGGACAGCACCCATGGCGCGTGCGGATCGCGGCGATTCATCGCATCCAGATTCGCGGTCGCTTGCTCGGGTCCCTGCCCGCCCGAGAGGAAATTGATCGTCGGCACGGCGGCGGGCACGGTACGCTTCAGCACTTCGAGCGTCGCCTGCGCCACGGCGTCGGGCGCCGCCTTGTTCGGATTCGCCTTGCCCGGCAGCACCATCGAGGGCTTGAGGATCATTCCCTCGAGCAGCACGTCGTGCCGATAGAGCGCCTCGAACACTTCGTGCAGCACGGCCTCGGACACCTCGTAGCATCGCGCCTGCGTGTGATCGCCGTCGATCAGCACTTCGGGCTCGACGATCGGCACGATGCCCTGCGACTGGCAGATCGCGGCGTAACGCGCGAGCACTTCGGCGTTCGTGTGAATGCCGAGCGGCGTCGGATTTTGCGGCGTGATCGGGTACACCTCGCGCCACTTGGCGAAGCGCGCGCCCTGCGTCTTGTACGTGGCGAGCCGCTCGGCGAGCCCGTCGAGTCCCTGCGTCACCAGATCGCCCGGCGCGCCCACGAGCGGCGTCGTGCCCTTGTCGACCTTGATGCCCGGCACGATGCCGCGCCGCTCGAGCAGTTGCGGCAGCGGCACGCCCGCGTCGTCCTTTTGGCCGAGCGTCTCCTCGAACAGGATGACGCCGGCCAGATACTCGGCGGCCTGCGGCGCGCCGAAGAGCAGCATGCGATACGCGCGCCGCATCTCCGCAGTCGACGCGATGCCGACGGCATCGAAGCGCTTGGTGATCGTCGGCGTGCTCTCGTCGGCGGCGAGGATGCCTTTGCCGGGCGCGACGATCTTCGCGATGGTGTCCTGCAGTTCGCTCTCTCGGCTCATCGGTTGCTCCTTTCGACGAAACGCACGTTGCTGCAAGTGTAGCGCGCGCCGCGCGGTCGCGGTCGCGGCATCGAGGCGGCTACACTTCGCGCGTGACCGCGCGCCTGCCTTCGCTCGTCGCCCGCACGTTCGCGTCGTCGCCGCTCGCGGGCGCGACGTTTCGCAACTTCTACATCGGCTCGATCGGGGCCGCGCTCGGCTACACGATGCAGGCGACGATCTCGGCGTGGCTGATGGCCACGCTGACGCCGTCGGCGCTGATGGTCGCACTGGTGCAAAGCGCGAGCACTGCGCCGACGCTGCTGTTCGGGCTCTTCGCGGGCACGCTCGCCGACATCGTCGATCGGCGCCACGTGATTCTCGGCACGCAGCTCGTGCTCTTCACCGCGACGCTTCTGCTCGGCCTCTCCGCGCTGGCGTCGATCGTCGGGCCCGTCTCGCTCCTCTTCCTCACGTTCGCCGTCGGCGTGGGCTTCACGTTCTACCTGCCCGCGCAGCAGGCGAGCATCAACGAGCTCGTGCCGCGCAGCGAGCTGCCGCGCGCGATCGCGCTCGGCTCGGTCGCCTTCAACGTCGCTCGCGCCATCGGCCCCGCCGCCGCCGGCGCGCTCGCCGCGGCGTTGTCGTCGGGCGCGACGCTCGTCGCCGCCGCGTTCTTCTTCGTGCCGATGTTCGTCGCGATGAAGCGGATACGTCTGCGCGAAGCGCCACTGCCGGGTGTCCCCGAGCGCCTCATCTCCGGCATGATGATCGGGCTGCGCTTCGTGCGCCACTCGGCGCCCATGCGCGCGTTCGTGCTGCGCAACCTGACGTTCAGCGTATGCGCGAGCGCGTTCTGGGCGCTGCTGCCGGTGATCGCGCGCGACCAGCTCGGCCTCGGCGCAGGCGGCTTCGGCCTTCTCTCGGCGAGCTTCGGCATCGGCGCGATCCTGGGCGCGATCTCGATTCCGCGGCTCCTCGCCCAGCAGCCAATGAACGTCATCGTCACGCAGGGCGGAATCCTCTGGGCATGCGCGATCCTGATCGTCGCGTTGACCAACATCACCGCGCTCGCGCTCCTCGGCGCGTTTTGCGCGGGCATGGCGTGGGTCTACGTGTTCGCGACGTTGTCGGCGGGCACGCAGAGCAGTGCGCCGGGCTGGGTGCGCGCACGTGCGGTCTCGATGAACCTCGTCACGACGCAGGGCTGCCTTGCCATCGGCAGCGCGGTGTGGGGCGCGCTCGCGACCGCCATCGGCACGCACTGGGCGCTCGGGTTCTCGGCCGCGTCGGTCGTCGTGCTGCAATACGTGTATCGGCGCGTACGCGTCGAAATGGGCGTCGAGGCCGACGTCGTGCCCGGTGCGCGCCTGCCGGAGCTCGCCATCGCGTCGGAGCCTTCGCCCGACGACGGGCCCGTGCTGATCCAGCTCGAATACCGGATCGATCCGGCGAACCGCGATGAATTCCTGAAGGCGATGCAAAGCGTCGGTCCGACGCGCCGGCGCAACGGCGCGACGAGCTGGCGCATCTTTCGCGACCTCGGCGAGGAAGGTCGCTACGTCGAGCGCTACGTGATCGCGTCGTGGGCCGAATACGTGCGCCTGCGCTCGCGGATGACGATGGCCGACAGCCAGTTGCAGCAGGCGGCCGCGGCGCTGCAGCGACCCGGCGTGCCGATACGCGTATCGCGCTTCATCGGCATCACGGAGGAGCCCGTGCTGCGCGCGCTGTGACGTACGGTTTTCGGTCTATGATGCGTCATGGGCGCACGCATGCCGGCGGTCTTCTTCGGGCACGGCAATCCGATGAACGCGCTCGCGACGAACGCGTTCACCGAAGGGTGGTCGGCGATCGGCCGCACGATTCCGCGGCCGCGTGCGATCCTCGGCATATCCGCGCACTGGTACGTGCCCGCGACGGCGGTCACGTTGGCGGACGCACCGCGCACGATTCACGACTTCGGCGGCTTCCCCGCCGAGCTGTTCGCCGTGGAATATCCTGCGCCGGGCTCGCGCGAGCTCGCAAGGCGCGTCGCGGAGCTGCTCGCGCCGATCGACGTGCACTTCGACACGCGCTGGGGCCTCGACCACGGCACGTGGTCGGTGCTCGTGCATGTCTACCCGAACGCCGATATCCCGGTCGTGCAGCTCAGCATCGACGAGACGCGCGACCCGGCGTGGCACTACGAAATCGCCAAGCAGCTTTCGCCGCTGCGCGACGAAGGCGTGCTCGTGATGGGAAGCGGCAATCTCGTGCACAACCTGCACACCTATGCATGGGGCAATCCGAAGCTCGGCCCCTACGATTGGGCGGCGCGTTTCGAAGCGAGGGCGCGACAGCTGCTGGAAGCACACGACTTCGCGCCGCTGGTCGACTACCCGTCGCTCGGTCGCGACGCGCACCTGTCGGCGCCGACGCCCGATCACTATCTGCCGCTCGTGTACGTCCTCGCGCAGTTCCGCGATGGCGATCGGGTGACGTTTCCGGTCTCCGGGTTCGACGGCGGATCGATCTCGATGCTCGCGGTCGCGATCGGCATGTAGTCATGCACGGCGCTTGATCGAGCTGCCGCAGATCGCGGCGATCGGCGTCGTCGCCCTCGTCGCGTGGATCGTTTGGAGCACGTTGAAGGCGCGCGAGACGGCGAACGCCGCGATGCGTCGCGCGTGCGAGCTGCGCCGGCTCTACTTCCTCGACGACACCGTTTCACTCGAATCGGCGAGGCCCGTGCGCGACGACGAAGGACGCGTGCGCCTGCGCTGGACCTATCGCTTCCAATACAGCGACACCGGTCACAACCGGCGTAACGGCTCGATCGCGCTCGTCGGCAACCGCGTCGTCGACCTCGACGTCGTCCCGCCCGACGACGGCGTCGTTCCGCTGCACCAGGGATCTGTGAACAAGCTGTGAAGGCGCGCAAATTGCATCGCTTGGTGCTCCGGCGTTGTCCGGAGCGACAACATCGAGTGTGCGCGCCTCGTGAAACTCTCCGCCAGCCACCTAAAGCGCTACCGGGAAATCGCCGCCCTCCTCCTCAAGTACGGGCGCGGCGATCTGGTCAGCGCGCTGCGCATGCAGGAGGCGTTCGACCCCGAGCAGGCGAAGGCCGCCATCCCCGCGAGCGTGTCGCCCGACCAGCTCGCGGACGACCTCGAGGCGATGGGCCCGACGTTCGTGAAGCTCGGC
>DASTIY010000267.1:0-4144 GCA_035717085.1 Casimicrobiaceae bacterium
CCGCGACATCGTCTCGACGCGTGATTACACCGACCGTCTGGAGACGCTCGAGCGGGTGCGCGAGGCAGGCCTGCGCGTCTGCTGCGGCGGCATCGTCGGCATGGGCGAATCACGGCGCGATCGCGCCGCGCTGATCGCGCAGCTCGCGCGGCTCGCGCCCGAGTCGGTGCCGCTCAACCACCTCGTGCAGGTGGAAGGCACGCCGCTCCACGCGCGCTTCGACGGCGAGGCGATGCTCGATCCGCTCGAGTTCGTGCGCACGATCGCCGTGGCGCGGATCATGATGCCGCGCGCGATGATCCGCCTTTCGGCGGGGCGCCGCGAGCTCGGCGATGCAGTGCAGGCGCTTTGCTACCTCGCCGGCGCGAACTCGATCTTCTACGGCGAGCGCCTGCTCACCACCGGCAACCCCGACGTCGACGCCGATCGCGCGCTCTTCGACAAGCTCGGGCTCGTCGCCGCGTAACGCGCGCGGCGCGACGCATTGCCGCGAGATGCTCGCGGAGCTCGAAGAATCGCTTCGCAAGCGTCGCGCGCAGCACCTGTGGCGCGAGCGCCGCGTACTCGACAGCGCGCAGGGCGCGCGCGTCCGCATCCGCGATCGCGAGTACGTGTCGTTCGCGAGCAACGATTACCTCGGCCTCGCGAATCGGCCCGAGCTGGTCGAGGCGGCGTGCGCTGGCGCGCGTCGCTTTGGCGTCGGCGCCGGCGCCTCGCATCTGGTCGTCGGGCACCAGGAACCGCACGAGGCGCTCGAGCAGGAACTCGCGCAATTCGTCGCGCCATGCGCCGGAGCGCGAGCCGTCACGTTCTCGAGCGGCTATCTCGCCAACCTCGCGATCCTCACGGCGCTCGCCGGCCGCCACGACACGATCGTCGCCGACCGCCTCAACCACGCGTGCCTGGTCGACGGCGCGCTGCTCGCGCGCGCGAAGCTCGTCCGCTATCCGCATCTCGATCTGCGCGCCGCGGAACGCGCACTCGCCGCGGCGCCGGGACGGCGCGTGCTGGCGACCGACGCGGTATTCAGCATGGACGGCGACCTCGCACCGTTGCCCGATCTGCTCGCGCTCGCGGACGCGTGCGATGCGTGGCTCGTCGTCGACGACGCACACGGCTTCGGCGTACTGGGCGAAGGCCGGGGCAGCCTCGCGCATTTCGGCATCGCTTCCGAGCGCATCGTCTACATGGGCACGCTCGGCAAGGCCGCGGGTGTCGCGGGCGCGTTCGTCGCGGCGCACCCGGCGGTCATCGAATCGATCGTGCAGACCGCGCGGCCCTACATCTACACGACCGCGGCGCCGGCATTGCTCGCGCACGCGCTGCGCGGCGCGCTCACGCTGGTGCGCGATGGCGCGCGCGAGCGTGCCCATCTCGCGTCGCTCGTCGCGGCGTTTCGCGAAGCCGCGCGCGAATTGCCGTGGTCGCTGCTCCCGTCGGCGACGCCGATCCAGCCGCTCGTCGTCGGCGATGCGGCCACGACCGTTCGGATCTCGCGCTCGCTCGAGAGGGAAGGTCTGCTCGTGCCCGCGATTCGTCCTCCGACCGTGCCTGCCGGCACGTCGCGGCTTCGGGTCTCGTTGTCCGCCGCGCACGCGCACGACGACGTGCGGGCGCTCACCCGCGCGCTCGGGCGCGTTGCTGCCGATGCGTGAAGCCGACGTTACGATCGATCCGAGCGCGGGAACGCGCGCGTTGCACGTCGACAGCGTGGGTGCCGGCGCACCGCTCGTGCTGCTCCACGGCTTCGCGATGCATGGCGGATTGTTCGCGCCCCTTGTCGACGCACTCGCTGCGCATCGCCGCGTTCTCGTCGTCGACCTTCCCGGCCACGGCCGTTCTGCGCCAGCCCCGACGTTCACCCTCGACGCACTCGTCGGTGCGGTCGACGCAGCGATCGCGACGGACATACCACTCGACGTCGTGGGCTGGTCACTCGGCGGCCAGGTTGCGCTCGAATGGGCGCGCGTTCGTCGTGCACGCATTCGCAAGCTCGTGCTGGTCGCGACGACGCCGTCGTTCGTCGGGCGCGAAGGCTGGCCGCACGCGATGAGTGCGCTCACGCTCGCGCGGTTCGGCGACGAGCTTCGCGTCGACTTCCGGCTGACGCTCGCGCGCTTTCTCGCGCTGCAGGTGCACGGCAGCGACGAGGGACGTGCGACGCTCGCGATGCTCCGGACACGGCTCTTGGACCGCGGGGAGCCGGCACCGGCGGTACTCGCGGCGGCGCTCGGGCTGCTCCGCGAAACCGACCTGCGCGAAAGGCTCGCGTCGATCGCGACGCCGGCGCTCGTCATCGGCGGGGACCGCGACGCCATCGTGCCGATCGAAGCCACGCGGCGTCTTGCGGCCGCGCTTCCGAACGCCCGGCACGCGACGATCGCCGGCGCTGCGCACGCGCCGTTTCTCTCGCACACCGGCGCGTTCGCCGACCTCGTGCGGGCGTATCTCGATGAGTGAGCCGCGCTATCCCGCTCCCGATCCCCGCGACGTCGACCCGCGTGCGGTTCGGCGCGGCTTCGCCCGCGCGGCGCCGACGTACGACGATGCGGCGGCGCTGCAGCGCGAGATCGGGGCACGCATGAACGAGCGCCTCGAGTACGTGAAGCTCGCACCGGCCGCCGTGCTCGACGCCGGCTGCGGCACCGGCGACGCCGTGGGCGAGCTCGCCGCGCGCTACCCCGCGGCACGCGTCGTCGCGTTCGACGTCGCGCTGCCGATGGTCGAGCGCGCTCGCGCGCGTTCGCAGGTGCGGCGTACCGCGCTGTCGCGCTTGTTGCGGCCGTTCGCGGCGCGCGGCGCCGCCGACGCGACGTTCGTTTGCGCGGACATCGTCGCGCTGCCGTTCGCAGGCGTCGCTTTCGACCTCGTCTGGAGCAATCTCGCGCTGCAGTGGGTGAACGATCTTCCGCGCGCCTTCGCCGAGTTCCGGCGCGTGCTGAAGGTCGGCGGGCTGCTGTCGTTCACGACGTTCGGGCCCGATACGCTGCGCGAGCTGCGGTCGGCCTTTGCCGGCGTCGACGCGCGCACGCACACCAATCGCTTCGTCGACATGCACGACATCGGCGACATGCTCGTGCACGCCGGGTTCGCGGATCCGGTGATGGACATGGAATACGTCACGCTCACCTACGAGACGCCGCGCGCGCTCCTCGCCGAGTTGAAGGCGATCGGCGCGACGAACCGCACGCGCGGCCGTCCGCCTGGCCTCATGGGACGCGCGCGCTTCGTGCGCGTCCTCGAGCAGCTCGAGCGGCTGCGGAAGGAAGGTCGCATCCCGGCGACGTTCGAGGTCGTGTACGGGCACGCGTGGAAAGGCGAGCCGCGCACGACGCCCGAGGGGCACGCGATCGTGCGGCTGCATCCGAGAAGGCGCGAATAAGGTGCCCGCCCACGGCATCTTCGTCACCGGCACCGACACCGGTGTGGGCAAGAGCGTGGTCGCGTGTGCACTGCTGCGCGCGCTCGTCGCGTCGGGCGTGAACGCCGTTGGCATGAAGCCGATCGCCGCCGGGATCGATCCGGCCATCGGCGTCAACGACGACGTGCGCGCACTCGCCTTCGCGGGCAACGTCGATGCGTCCCTCGCCGATCGCAATCCCTACGCGTTTGCCGAACCGGTGGCACCGCATCTCGCGGCAGCGGCCGCGCACGCCACGATCGACGTCGGCACCATCGCGTCGGCCTACGCGCGGCTCGCGCTTCGCGCGGATGCCATCGTCGTCGAAGGCGCGGGGGGCGTGCTCGTGCCGCTCGACGCGCAGCGCGACATGCTCGACGTCGCCGGCGCCTTGCGACTCCCCGTGCTGCTCGTCGTCGGCATGCGGCTCGGCTGCCTCAACCACGCACTGTTGTCGGTCCTTGCGATTCGGGCGCGCGGGCTCGTCCTCGCCGGCTGGGTCGCGAACGAGTTGCCGCCGGGAATGGAGCATCGCGACGGCAATGTCGACACGATCGCGTGGCGACTCGGGTCGCGCCCCATCGCGGCTTTCACGCAACACGAGGCGGCGCATTTCGATTCCGCCGCGCTCGCGCTACTGGGTTTCGCCTGAGACTGCAAGCGGTTCGTGCTAACATTTGTGTCCTCTTGATCGAAACGCGCGTCGCTCGTCGCGCGTTTTTTCCGCGTATCCACCGCAGGCGG
>DASTIY010000268.1:0-6014 GCA_035717085.1 Casimicrobiaceae bacterium
ACACGCGCGCCACCGGCGGGCGTATCGTCGCCGTCGGCACGACCAGCCTGCGCGCCCTCGAAGCGGCCGCGGACGAGCGCGGCCACGTCGGTGCCGGTGCCGCCGAAACGTCGCTCTACATCACGCCCGGCTATCGCTTTCGCGTCGTCGAGTGCCTCGTCACGAACTTCCACTTGCCCAGGTCGACGCTGCTGATGCTCGTCTGCGCTTTCGCCGGTTACGATGCGATCCGAGCCGCTTATGCGCATGCGATCGAGAAGCGCTACCGATTCATGAGCTATGGCGACGCGATGCTCCTGACGCGCGCCGACGGAGCTACGCGCTGACATTTGCCGAAATCGATGGCTGCGTGCCTCGCGCGCGTCCGGCGAACTGCTTAAAACGTCGCCGTTTGGAGACAATAGGTCGGTGCGCCGTCGGAAACGCAACGAAAGCGGGAACCGCACGGCCGTTTTCCACAGCTTTCGCTAGGCGAAACGTGGCCGTTCCGGTACCCTTCGCGCATCCTGAATCCGGCCGTCTTCGATTTCTCGACGGTTTCGTTTCGCCGATGGCATCGATCCGCAGGCTCGCGGTCGCGCTCGTCTGGTTCGCGCTCGCGTTCGACGCGCACGCCGCACGGATCGCGATCCTGTCCAACGCGTGGTCCGCGGAGACCGCCGCCGACTTCAACGCGAAGATCGTCGGGCATGCCTTCACCGGCATCGACGTTTCGTCGAGCGTGCCCACGCTCGATACGCTGCTTGCGAACTACGACGCGATCCTGCTGTTCGAGGACACCGTGTTCGTCAACGCGACGGCGGTGGGCAATCGCGTCGCCGAATTCGCGAACGCCGGCGGTGGGGTGGTGCTCGGCACGTTTTACGACCAGGACCGCAGCGATACGACGACCGGCACCGCGCTTCCGCATGGCTGGGGCGCGCTCGAAGCGATCGATCCGAATACGACGGACGGGAACGGCACCGCGTACGCGGTGCGAACGCTCGCCGCATCGAGCATCGTCGCGTCTCCCCTCACGCGCGGCGTGCGAAGTCTTGCCGCGCTGCGCGGGAGCCCCGGGCCGTACGCCGGCGGCAATCAGGCGAAGCCCGGCACGATCGTCGTCGCGGCATGGGCGCAGCCCAATGCTCGCGGCGGCATCGATCCTGCGATCGCTTACCGCGTGACCGGCAAGGCTTGCGTGATTCACGTCGCCATCGCGCCGCAGTACGCGGTGTTGCCGAGGTTCAACACCTACGGCACCGACTTCGCCGGCGACTTCTATCGTGCGTGGGCGAACGCGTTCGATTTCGCTGCCGCCGATTGCAAGGTCACGCCCATCATTCCCGGCGACCTCGGTCAGCTCGCGAAGGGCTTCGCGAGCCGGGCGGAATTCGATGCCTGGCGCACGGGATTCGACTTCGCGATCGTGCTCGACGGAGCGCTCCTGCAATCCGGCTTCGGCCCCTCGCTGCGATTGCAAACGCGGCCCGACGGCAGCATCGGCCTGGGCTGATTTCCGCCATGGCGTTCGACGTCCTCGCGCGCTGCGGCGCTGCGCGCCGCGGGCGGCTCGCGCTCGTGCACGGCGTCGTCGAAACGCCCGTCTTCATGCCGGTCGGAACCTACGGCACCGTCAAGGCGATGTCGCCCGCCGAACTGCACGACCTCGGCGCGCAGATCGTTCTCGGCAACACGTTCCACCTCTGGCTGCGTCCGGGGACCGACGTCGTCGCCGCGCACGGCGGGCTGCATCGGTTCATCGGCTGGGACGCGCCGATCCTGACCGACTCCGGCGGCTTCCAGGTGTGGAGCCTCGGCGCGCTGCGCAAGGTGCGCGAGGAAGGCGTCACGTTCGCCTCGCCCATCAACGGCGACCGCCTGCTGCTGACGCCGGAGAAGTCGATGGAGATCCAGCGCGCGCTCGACTCCGACATCGTGATGGTGTTCGACGAATGCACGCCGTTTCCGGCGACGCACGACGAGGCCGCCGCGTCGATGGAACGCTCGCTGCGCTGGGCCGCGCGCTCGCAGGTCGCCCATGCCGGCAATCGCAACGCGCTCTTCGGCATCGTGCAGGGCGGGATGTACGAGGACTTGCGCGATCGCTCGCGCGAGGGCCTCGTTTCGCTCGGCTTCGACGGCTACGCGATCGGCGGGCTCTCGGTGGGCGAGCCGAAGGACGAGATGCTCCGCGTGCTGCGCTATACGGCGCCGCGGCTGCCTGCCGACAAGCCACGTTACCTGATGGGCGTCGGCACGCCGGAGGACATCGTCGAGGGCGTCGTCGCGGGCATCGACATGTTCGACTGCGTGCTGCCTACGCGCAACGCGCGCAACGGCTGGCTCTACACACGGTTCGGCGACATCCGCATCCGCAACGCCGTGCACCGGCACGACACGCGGCCGCTCGACGCCACGTGCGACTGCTATACCTGCCGGAACTTCTCGCGCGCGTACCTGCACCATCTGCAGCGCATCAACGAGATTCTCGGCGCGCGGCTCGCCACGATCCACAACCTGCACTATTACCTGACGCTGATGCGCGAGTTGCGTGCGGCGATCGAAGCCGACGCGTTGCCCGATTTCGTCGCGCGGTTCGCGTCGCAAAGGAGCGCCGCGGGCAGCCCCGAGTACGGGTCCGCGCTGCTAGAATAGCGGGTTGAACGAGACCGCCCGGGCTTTCCGTCCCGGGCGCCTCTGGCGCCGTCTACCGGCGCTCGCGCGAACCGGCTGCCGCGCGGTTTTCCAACACAACCCGGAGACTCCTTCGTGCTGATTTCCCCCGCTTTCGCGCAGGCGGCAGGCGCCGCGCAAGAGAACACGTTCCTGACGTTCCTGCCGATGCTCGCGATCTTCGTGGTGTTCTATTTCCTGCTGATCCGGCCGCAGCAGAAGAAGCAGAAGGAAGCGCGCGCGATGCTGGAAGCGCTCGAGAAGGGGAACGAGGTGGTGACCGCCGGGGGCGTGCTCGGGCGCATCGTCAAGCTCGACGAGCAGTACGTGACCGTCGAGGTCGCGCCGAACGTGCAGATGGTCGTCCAGCGCGGGGCGATCTCGCAGTTGCTGCCGAAGGGGACGATCAAGGCGCTCTGAAATGAACCGCTACCCCCTCTGGAAATTCATCGTCATCGGCGTCGCGCTGCTGTTCGGCATCCTGTACACGCTGCCTAACTTCTTCCCCGACGTGCCGGCGGTGCAGATTTCGTCGTCCAAGTCCGGCGTCAAGATCGACACCGCGCTGCTCGACCAGATCGAGAACGATCTCAAGGCGGCGAACGTTCCGTACCGCGGCGCCGAGCTCGATGCGGTCGGCATCAAGATCCGCCTGCCCGACCTCGACACGCAGGTGCACGCGAAGACCGTGCTGCAGCAGAAGCTCGGCGACAACTACATCGTCGCGCTGAACCTGCTGTCGTCGTCGCCGCGCTGGCTCGCGTCGGTCGGCGCGCTGCCGATGTACCTCGGCCTCGACCTGCGCGGCGGCGTCTACTTCCTGCTGCAAGTCGACATGAAAGGCGCGCTCGACAAGGCCGCCGACCGCTTCACGACCGACATCCGGTCGCTGATGCGCGAGAAGAAGGTGCTCTATTCGGGCGTCGGCCGCGAGGGCTCGAACGTCGTGCTTCGCTTCAAGGACGACGGCGAGCGCACGAAAGCGCGTGTCGCGATCCTGAACGCGTTTCCCGATCTCCAGGTGCGCGAGCAGGACGCAGCCGGCGGCGAGTCGCGGCTCGTCGCGGGACTGAAGCCCGAGGCGCAGACGCGCATCAGCGAAGGCGCGGTGCAGCAGAACATGACGATCCTGCGCAACCGCGTGAACGAGCTCGGCGTGGCCGAGCCGATCATCCAGCAGCAGGGCGCCGACCGCGTGGTCGTCCAGCTCCCCGGCGTGCAGGACACCGCGCGCGCGAAGGACATTCTCGGCCGCACGGCGACGCTCGAGATCCGCATGGTCAACGACGACCCGGCCGCGATCGAGCAGGCACGCCAGGGCTCGGTCCCGTTCGGCAGCGACCTTTACACCGACCGGAACGGCGAGCCGATCCTCGTGAAGCGCCAGGTCGTGCTGACCGGCGATCGCATCAGCGACGCGCAGGCCGGCTTCGATTCGCGCACCAACGAGCCCGCGGTGCACGTCACCCTCGACGGCACGGGCGCGCGCATCTTCAAGGAAGTCACCCGCGAGAACGTCGGCAAGCGCATGGCGATCCTCCTCGTCGAGAAGGGCAAATCGGAGGTGATCACCGCGCCGGTGATCCGCGAGGAGATCGGCGGCGGCCGCGTGCAGATCAGCGGGCGCATGAACACGCGGGAAGCCAACGACATCGCGCTGCTGATGCGCGCCGGTGCGCTCGCGGCGCCGATGGAGATCGTCGAGGAGCGCACCGTCGGCCCGTCGCTCGGCAAGGAGAACATCGAGAAGGGCTTCGACTCGGTGAAGTACGGCTTCGTCGTGCTGGCGATCTTCATCTCCGTCTATTACATGCTGATGGGGGTCATCTCGACGATCGCGCTCGTGATCAACCTGATGCTGCTGGTCGCGATCCTGTCGCTGCTGCAGGCGACGTTGACGTTGCCCGGCATGGCGGCGATCGCGCTCACGCTCGGCATGGCGATCGACGCCAACGTGCTGATCAACGAGCGCATCCGCGAGGAACTGCGTTGGGGCGCGACCCCGCATGCGGCGATCCAGGCGGGCTACGAGCGCGCGTGGGGGACGATTCTCGACTCCAACGTAACGACGATGATCGCGGGCATCGCCCTCCTCGCCTTCGGCTCGGGACCGGTGCGCGGCTTCGCGGTCGTCCACGTGCTCGGCATCCTGACGTCGATGTTCTCCGCGGTGTTCGTCTCGCGCGGCATCGTCGCCCTGATCTACGGCAACCGGCGCAAGCTCGACCACGTCTCGGTGGGCCAGGCGTGGCACCCGGAGCCGGAGGCGTTGGCGGCGCTCAAGTCCTGAACATTTCAAGCAACCCGCTCGGATAAGCCATGGAGTTCTTCCGCATCTCGCGCGACATCCCGTTCATGCGGTACGCGCTCGTGTTCAACGTGATCTCGATCATCACGTTCGTCGCGGCCGTCGTGTTCCTCGCAATCTTCGGGCTCAATCTCGGCGTCGACTTCCGCGGCGGCACGGTCATCGAGGTCAACTACGGGCACGCAGTCGACTTCGCACGCGTGCGAAGCGCCATCGACAAGCTGAACCTCGGCGAATTCTCGGTCCAAAGCTTCGGCAGCTCCGAGACGGCGCTCATTCGCCTGCCGCTGAAGGAAGGCCTGTCGAGCGCGCAGCTCTCCGAAAAGGTGATGGGCGTGCTCAAGGCCGACGACCCGTCGGCGAACCAGCAGCGTGTCGAGTTCGTCGGACCGCAGGTCGGCAAGGAGCTCTACCAGAACGGCGCGCTCGCGCTGCTGCTGGTGTCGATCGGCATCGTCATCTATCTCGCGCTGCGCTTCGAGTGGCGCTTCGCGGTCGCCGCGATCGTCGCCAACCTGCACGACGTCGTGATCATCCTCGGGTTCTTCGCGCTGTTCCAGTGGGAGTTCTCGCTGCCGGTGCTCGCCGCCGTGCTCGCGGTCCTCGGCTACTCGGTGAACGAGTCGGTGGTGATCGCGGATCGGATCCGGGAAAACTTTCGCAAGATGCGCAAGGCGACCGTGACGCACGTGATCGACAACGCGATCACGCGCACGCTCTCCCGAACCATCATCACGCACGGATCGACGCTCCTCATGGTGCTGTCGATCTTCTTCTTCGGCGGCGAGACGCTGCACCACTTCTCGCTCGCGCTCGCGATCGGCATCTGCTTCGGCATCTACTCGTCGGCGCTCGTCATGGCTTCGCTCGTGATGTGGCTCGGCGTGTCGCGCGAAGACCTCGTGAAGCCCGAGCGCCGCAAGGGCCCCGAGGGCGAGAAGATCCTCCCGTAGCACGTCGTGCTCGAAGCGCTCGCTTCGCTGGTCGGCGCGGTCCTCGCGCTCGACCAGACGCTCGCGCGGCTCGCCGTCGAGTACGGGCCATGGCTGTA
>DASTIY010000269.1:0-15258 GCA_035717085.1 Casimicrobiaceae bacterium
CAGGAAGCGGTCCTCGAGCCCACACTGCGTGAGCTGATCGATGGCCAGGGTCTCGACTGGATCATGGCGAGCTCGTTCGGCTATGCCGGCCGCGACGTCGGGGTGATCACCGCGGCGCGCGTGCCACCCGCCGCCACCTGCACGACGCGCGCGACCGAGCCGCTCCTCGGAATCCCGAAATCCGCCGTCGTTTCGTGGTTCGCGGTGCGCGGCCGCTCCGAGCGGCTGGCGGTCGCGAACGTCCACGCGATCAACTTCTCGCTTTCGCTGCCCGCCTATCGCGCACAACTCGACGCGCTCGCCGCGACGCTGAGTGCACACGCCGGACCGCTGATTGTCGCGGGTGACTTCAATACGTGGTCAAAGGCGCGCGAGGACGCGCTGCGCGAGGTGGCCCGACGCCTCGGGCTCACCGAGGTTTCGATGCCGACGGATCGCCGCACCCGCTTTTTTGGCCGTGAGGTGGACCGCATCTATGTACGCGGCCTGGTGACGACGAGCGCTTCGGCCGTTCCGGTCACGTCGTCGGATCACAATCCGGTGCTGGCGACGCTTCGCGTCGCCGCGTGCGCGCGGGATTGCTAGCGCGACGTCTAGAACAGCGTCGGTTGGATCGACCACACGATCAGCAGGACGACGAGCAGGACGTCCAGCGTCGTGCGATTCAGGAGTCTTTCACGCATGGAAGCGAAGCGGGGGAAGCATTTGCGACGAGCAACCCGAGTGTCGTCGCGCCATTGCGCGCGCGGTATCGGCGCAAGACGCGAAACCGTGTAGGACCGGCGGGCCCGAATGGACCTGATCGAAGCGCGACCGGAGGGACTCTATTGCCCGCCCGGCGACTTTCACATCGATCCCTGGCGACCGGTGGCTCGCGCCGTCGTCACGCACGCGCACGGCGACCATGCGCGGCCCGGCAGCGCGCACTACCTCGCGACGCGCGAAGGCGAGCACGTGCTGCGCGTGCGCCTGCCCGACGCGACGATCGACACCCTCGCGTACGGGGAACGCGTCGTGCAGGGCGGCGTCACGGTCTCGCTGCACCCCGCGGGTCACGTGCTCGGCTCCGCGCAGGTGCGCATCGAGCATCGCGGCGAGGTCTGGGTCGTGTCGGGCGACTACAAATTGCAGCACGACCCGACCTGCAGCCCGTTCGAGCCGCTTTCCGCGCACGCGTTCGTCACCGAGTCGACGTTCGGCCTGCCGATCTACCGCTGGCGGGACCCGGCCGTCGTCGCGGCGGAAATCGTGCAATGGTGGCGCGGCAACGCGGAGGCGGGCCGCGCGAGCCTGCTGTTCTGCTACGCGTTCGGCAAGGCGCAGCGCATCGCGGCGCTCGTCGCCGAGCTCGGTGCCGAGGCGATCGGTCCGCTCGCCTGCCATGGCGCCATGGTCGCGCTCAACGATGCGTATCGCGCGTCGGGCGTCGCGCTGCCGACGATCGTGCACGCGAGCAGGCTCGCGCCGGAACTCGCCGCGCGCGCCCTCGTGCTGGCGCCGCCGTCGGCTGCCGGCACGCCGTGGCTGCGTCGCTTCGGCGACTTTTCGACCGCCTTCGCCTCGGGCTGGATGCAGGTGCGCGCCGCGCGGCGGCGGCGCGGCGTGGACCGCGGCTTCGTGTTGTCGGACCACGTCGATTGGCCCGGCCTCGAGACCGCAATCGACGCCAGCGGCGCCTCGCGCGTGCTGGTCACCCACGGGGATGCGTCGATCGTCGTGCAATGGCTGCGCGAGCGAGGCCTGGCAGCGGACACGCTCACGACCGAATTCGCCGACGAAGGCGAGCCCGAGACGTAGATCGCCTTTCCCGTTGACCGTGGAACGCTTCGCGCGCCTTTGCGAGGAACTGGCGGACGCAGCCGACGAGGCCGAACGACTCGCGCGCCTTCGCGCCTACCTGCGCGACGTCGACGCCGACGAGGCATCGGCGGCGGCGTGGCTCCTCGGCGGTAACCGGCCGCCGCGCGCGATCAGCCGTGCGCAATTGCGCGACGTGGCGTTACGCGCGTCCGGACTGCCACGGTGGCTCTTCGACGCCAGTCACCGCGAAGCCGGCAATCTCGTCGAGACCATCGCGCTCGTGCTGCCGGTTGCACGTCTGCCCTCGTCGCCATCGCTCGCGTCGTGGCTGCGCGAGCGCGTGCTTCCGCTCTCGCGCCTTGCGCCCGACGAGGTGGCGGCGCGAATCGTCGCCGACTGGCGCGCGCTCGATGTCCCGGCGCGCATCGTCCACACGCACCTCGTCGCGGGCACGTTTCGTTCGCCGGTGACGGCTCCCCTCGTCGCGCGGGCGTTGGCGAGCCTGGCCGGCGGCGAGCCTATCGGCGTCCCCGAAGCGACAGCGCCATCGCAACCGGTTGCCGCGAATGCGGTCGGCGACGCCTCGCACTGCATCGCTGCCGTGCTGGTCTACGCCGAGCGGGCGACACCGAAAGGCTATCGGCTCGGCAAGTACACCTTCGCCGTCTGGGACGAGCGCGACGGCAACCGACGCCTGACGCCCGTCGCCAAGCTCGACATCGACGCGGACGACGAGCGCGCAGCGCTCGAAGCGATCGTGCGGCGCACGACGAGCGAGCGGTTCGGACCGGTACGCGGCGTCACGCCCACGCTGGTCTGCGAGATCGCGTTCGACGCGATCGAGCGTTCGTCGCGCCACAAATCGGGGCTCGCGCTGCGTGCACCGCGGTTCGTACGCCGCCTGCCGGAACACGCGGTCGACGACGCGGACACGCTCGCCTCGCTGCGCGCGGTGCTCGAAAGCGGGCCCGGCACTACCTGATCGCGTTCGAGACGACCTTGTCCCAATGCAGCGTCAGCGTGTTGACGTCGCGGCGTGCGAGATCGAGGCCGACGTCGGCCGCGGGCACCACCAGCCGGAAGCCGCCGCCCGCACCCCGCTCGACGTCGATGACGAGGGTGAGCCGCAGCGACGTGAGGCGCACGCACGGCTCGTCCGCGCTCGAGCGCATGAAGGCGTCGATCGCCTCGTTCACGCTGCGCGCGACGGCGCCACCCTCGCTCGTCGCCGCGCCGACATCGTAGATGCGCGACGGCCCCGTCACGTCGAACTTGAGCGCCATCTCGTGCGTCCACTTGCGCCCGGCGCTCGCGGAGAACGACGGCACGACCGCGAACGTTCCAAGCGGAATCGCGACGAGGCGCACCTGTCCGTCGACGTCGACGCTGCCGATGCGCGAGAGCTCGAGGGTCACCTGCGCATTGCGCAGATCGATTTCGCGCAGGTCGGGCGTGCCGCACGCCGGCTGCGTGCTGCGCATGCGCCAATGCACGGCGCGAAGCTCGGCCTTGAGCTCGTCGAAGAACTCCGGCAATGGCTTGCCGACGATCGCCGGCGACGGGACGTTCGCGCAACCGGCGAGGAGCGGCAACGCGACGACGGCCGCGAAGAACGCGCGCTTCATCGCTTCGCGCGGAGCGCGGCGGCGCGCTCGCGCAACGCCTCGACGAGGCTCTGCAGCGCCGGGTCCTGGATCGGCTCGTGCACCGTGATGCTGCGGCAGTTCGCGCCGTCGTCGACGACGATCGTATAGGAGCGCGCGTCCGGATGGGACGGCGATGGCTCGTCTTCCGGTCGCGCGAAGAAATTCGCGCGCTGCAGCAGCGCGCGCCATTGCGCCTGCTTATCCGGCGGCAGCGCATCGCACTGGATCGTCAACGGCGCCGCCAGGCCGGGCAGCGCGGCGATGCCGCCTTCCATGCGGAAGTCGATGCGCATCGGGGACTAGCCGCGCGCGCGCACGCCGACCTCGGCCCACGCGGCCGCGACCGCGTCGCGCTCGTGCGTTCCGTAGGCGTGCTCGGCGTTCTGCACGGTGAGGCGGGCGAACTGCCGGAACGTCGCGTTCTGCTTCAGCCGGCGATCGCGCAGCGTGTCGTACCAGATGCGTCCCGCCTTCTCCCACGCGAAGCCGCCGAGCGCGATCGCCACGAGATAGAACGCGTGATTCGGAATGCCGGAATTGGTGTGGACGCCGCCATTGTCCGACGTCGTCCTGACGTAGCCGCTCATCGCCGCAGGCTGCGGGTCGCGGCCGAGCAGCGGATCGTCGAACGCGGTGCCGGGCGCCTTCAGCGAGCGCAGCGCGACGCCGTGCACCTTCGCGGTGAAGAGCCCCTCGCCGATCAGCCAGTCGGCCTGCTCGGCGGACTGCTTTCGCGAATACTGCTTGACGAGCGAGCCGAACACGTCCGACAGCGACTCGTTGAGTGCACCGGCCTGCCCGAGATACACGAGCTGCGCCTCGTCGCCGGTGACGCCGTGCGCGAGCTCGTGACCGATGACGTCGAGCGAAATCGTGAAGCGGTTGAAGAGATCGCCGTCGCCGTCCCCGAACACCATCTGCCGGCCGTTCCAGAAGGCGTTGTCGTAACGGCGGCCGTAGTGCACGGTCGCGTCGAGATGCAGGCCCTCGTCGTCGATCGAGTTGCGGTCGAACACCTCGGCAAAGAAATCGAACGTCGCGCCGAGGCCGTCATAGGCCTCGTCGACTTCGACGTCGCTCGCGCGGGTGTCGCCTTCGTTGCGCACGACCCGGCCGGGAAGCGTCTCGGTGCCGTGTGCATCGTAGATGGTGCGCTGCTTCTGTACGCCGGCGAGGCCGAACAGGCCGCGATGCCCGGGCGGGCCGAGCAGTTGCAGCGTCGCGCGGCCCAGGCGCAGCGTGTGGTCGAGACCGAGCGTGTCGAGCGCCGCTTCGCGCTGCCGGCGATCACCGTGCTGCGCGATGCGCCGCAGCAGATCCGGCGGAAGGATCGAGCATCCGTGGTGACACTGCACGCGGTGCATCGCGACTCCCCGACACTTCGCCGCAACGTTTTACCACGCCGCGACGCCGCGGGGAATCGCGGCTCGGCAATTTTTTCCGGTGACGGAGAACGCTCTTGCCGAAAGGAAACGTCCGCAGAACCGCGGATGTTTCGGTACTTAGGCGCCCGCTGTCAGGCGGCCGGACGCTGGCCGCGGAAGATCGGCGTGACCTTCTTCACGGCGTCGGCTTCCTCGCGCCCGCTTGCTCCCTGCGCCTGACGGCGCGATTCACGGCGAATGCGCGCGAACGTCTTGCGCAGGTCGGTGTTCGCGCTCGAGGTGTAACGGAAGGTGGGATCGAGGATGGATTTCATTGCGCGCCTCCATGCGCTTCGCGGCGGCGGTTACAGCGTTGTAAATCCCGGTGCGGGGTTGTTGCTGCAACCGGCAACGATCGTATTCTTGCAAGATCTCTGCCATCGGGGCCACGGCGAAGCGCGCGCGTCGTGCGCTTTCTGCGACCCCGGATCACACTGTGCGCGGACGCCCCGCGCGTGTCAACGCAGCGGCCGACGAACGCCGCCGCGCCAGAAGCGCATGAGAAGCCACGCACCCGCCATCCCGCCGAGGTGCGCGAAATGCGCGACGCCCGGCTGCGAGCCGGTGACGCCGAGGAAGAGCTCGAGCACCGCATACACGACCACGAACACGCGCGCGCGCATCGGGATCGGCGGGAACAGCAGCATCACGCGGTTGTGCGGGAAATACATCCCGTAGGCGAGCAGCAGGCCGAACACCGCGCCCGACGCGCCGATCGTCGGGTAGATCGCCTCGGTGAGCGCCGCGACGATCAACTGGGTGATCGCGGCCGACAGCACCGACACGAAGTAGAAGACGACGTACCGGCGCGTGCCGAAGACCTGCTCGATCGCGCTGCCGAACATGTAGAGCGCGAACATGTTGAAGAACAGATGGAGCAGGCCGCCGTGCAGAAACGCGTACGTGACGAGCTGCCACGGCGCGAACGGCGCGCCGCCATTGGCGCCCGATGCGATCGGCCAGAGCGCGAACGGCACGACGAGCTGCGGCACGAGCCCTTGCAGCAGGTAGATCGCGACGTTGGCGACGATCAGCGCGGTGGTGACGGGTGGCATCGGGAGGCGTCGCGTGGGCGACGTCTTTCGAACTTGGGGACGCGGCATCGCGGAGGCAAGCCGCGCGCATACAATACGCCCTCGCCGTCGCCCGTCGCCGTTGCGCCGTCTCGTGCAGTCGCCCGCCGCTTCGCCAGCTCCCCAGCGCATCGTCCGCCACGCCGTCGTCGTGATCGACGACTTCCTGTCGGAAGCCGAGTGGCGCGCGCTGCTCGCGGAGGTGCTCGCGCAGCAGCGCGCATTCGTTCCGTCGGCGACGCACGATAAGCGCGCGGACTATCGGCAATCGCTGGTGCTCAATCCGCCCTCGTCGCTCGTCGAGCCGGTCGTCGCCAAGGTGCGCTCGCTCGCACCGGCCGTCGTTGCCCGATTGCGACTGCCGACGTCACCGATCGGCACGGTGGAAGCGCAAGTCACGGCGAGCGTCGACGGCAGCTTCTTCAACGTGCACACCGACGCCGGCGCGATGGCGCAAAAGCGCGTGTTGACGTACGTCTATTACTTCCAGCGCGCGCCGAACGTGTTCAGCGGCGGCGACCTGCGCGTCTACGACGACGTCATCCGAAACGGCAAGCTCGCGCGCGCCGACTCGTTCCACGTCGTCGAGCCCTTGCACAACCGCATCGTGTTCTTCTGGGCGAAGACGATGCACGAGGTCACGACGGTGCGCGTACCTTCGCGCGCGTTCGAAGACGCGCGCTTCACCGTCAACGGCTGGATCAACGCGGCGTAACCGCTGCGCGCCGTGCTTCGCTGTTGTTCGCGCTCGCCTGCGTCGACCAGGCGCCGTCGAGCATGATCGAGCGCGTCGGCGCCCGATGATTGTCTTCGAGCGCGAAGCGCAACGCGGCGGCGCCGAGAATTCCCGCGCAGAAGGCGAGCACGACGACGTTGCGCGCGCGTAGCCGCGGGCGCCGCCGCGCCGGCTCGGTGCCGCGCGATTCCGGAACGATCGTCTCGACGCCGTCGAGCGCAGGCGCGCCCTGCTGCAGGCGCGCGATCTCGTGTTCGCATTCGCGGCACAGCCTGCCGACGCGGGTCAGCGGCCGGCTGCACATTCGACATTTCATGTTCGGCCGCCCCCGCCGACGGGAAGCGGCGTTGCGATCGCGGTTTTCCTTGTCATGGCCCGGTCTCCCTCTAAGCCTCGCCGCGCAGCAAAGCAAATGACGCGCCCAATGCGTCGTCGTGGTCCATCGCTTGCTTTTTTGCCGCCCACTCGTCGCGCGCCGAACGCAAACGCGCGCGTCTGTCATGCACAACATCACGCCGACAATCCGCCATCCCTCGGTCTTCCGCGTGTTGCGGCTCGTGTGGCCGTTCGTGGCGATCGTCGTGCTGCTGCTCGCGCTGGGGACGGCAAGCCTCTCGGTCATTCGCGGCGTGCGCGCCTATATCGGCGCCGAAAGCGTCTGGTCGAACGCGCAGAAAGCGGCGGTCGAGGCGCTCGAGCTATACGCGCAGACGCGCAACGAGGATCACTTCGATCGGTACGTCGAGGAAGCGAGCGTGCTGGCGGGCGCGCGCAATGCGCGCATCGAGCTCGACAAGCCGTTCCCCGATTTCGCCAAGGCGCGTCGCGGCCTGCTTGCCGCGCGCAATCACCCCGCGGATATCGAAGGCATGATCGACCTGTTCCGGCGCTTTCGACGCATGGCGTTCATGACGCAGGCGATCACGTTGTGGACGCGTGCCGACGCGCTCTTCGCGCAGATCGACGAGCACGCGCAGGCGATCCACGCGGCGGTGCGCGGTGGCCGCGGCCAGACGTCCGACCTGCAGCCTTCGCTCGTCGCGATCCGCACGCTCGACCGCGAGCTCACCGTCGTCGAGCGCGCGTTCTCGGCGACGCTCGCGCAAGCCTCGCGCGGCGTCGAATTCGTGCTGACGTTCGCAACGCTCGTGATCGCGCTCGCGCTCGTCGCGATTGCCGCCTTGCGCACGCACCGGCTCGTGCGCAAGGAGGACACGTATCTCGCGGCGCTACGCGCCAGCCAGCAGCGCTACGACTACGTCATCAGCGGCACGAACGACGGCATCTTCGACTGGCGCTTCGATCAGCGCGAGCTCTACGTGTCGCCACGCTTCGAGGAACTCGTCGGCTACCGGCCCGGCACGCTGCGCGAAACGGCGGCGTCGTTCGTGCGTCGCGTGCACCACGACGACCGCCTCGCGACGCTCGCGGCGCTGCGACGTCATCTCGCGAACGGCGAGCCCTTCGACATCGAGTTCCGGCTGCGCACCGCCGACGACTCGTTTCGCTGGTTTCGCATGCGCGGACGCTCCGTGTTCGGCGAAGGCACGAAACCGCAGCGCATCGCGGGGTCGATCGCCGACATCTCGGATCGCAAGCACGCCGAGCGCGAGACGCGCGAGCAGAAGGAGCGCGCCGAAGTCACGCTGGCGTCGATCGCCGATGCGGTCATCACCGTCGATCTCGCCGGCAACGTCGAGTACATGAACCCGGTGGCCGAGCGCCTGACGGGCTGGACGGCGGCGGAGGCGCGCCACGTTCCGTTGACGCGCGTATTCGGCGTCGTCGACGAAGCGACCGGCGTCGACGTGCCCGATCCGGTCGCACGCGCGTTTCGCGACGGCGCGACGGTGCAGTCCGAAAGCAACGTGTCGTTGCGGCGGCGGCACGACGCGCCGATCGCCATCGATTTTGCCGCCGCACCGATTCGCGACCATGGGCGAACGATCGTCGGCGTGGTGCTGGTCTTCCACGACATGAGCCGCGAGCGGCAATACGCGACGCGACTTGCGCATCTCGCGAGCCACGATCCGCTGACGGGCCTGCTCAACCGGCGCGAGTTCGAGCGGCGCGTCACGATGGCGCTCGTCGAGAGCCAGTACGCCTCGAACCAGCACGCGATCCTCTACATCGACCTCGACGAGTTCAAGGTCGTCAACGACACGTGCGGGCACGCGGCGGGCGACGAACTGCTGCGCCAGATCGGGGCGCTGCTGCGGCCGCGGCTGCGCGAAGGCGACACGCTGGCGCGCCTCGGCGGCGACGAGTTCGGCGTCCTGCTGGAGCATTGCGCACCCGCGCCGGCGCTCGCGATCGCCGAAGGTCTGCGCACCGCGATCGGCGAATACTCGTTCGTGTGGAACCAGCGGCCATTCAAGATCGGCGCGAGCATCGGTGTCGTCGACATCGCCGGCGGTCCGCACACGCTTGCGGGCGTGCTCGCGGCCGCCGACGCGGCGTGCTACATGGCGAAGGACAAGGGTCGCAATCGCGTGCAGGTGTACAGCCCCGAGAGCGACGAGGTGACGCTGCGCAAGGGCGAGATGGAATGGGTCAACCGGATTCATCACGCGCTCGCCGACGACCGGTTCTGCCTCTACGCGCAACCGGTCGAAGGCACGTCCGGCGGCGACGAGTTCGCCCCGTACGTCGAGATCCTGCTGCGCCTGCGCGACGACGACGGAGGCCTCGTGCCGCCGACCGCGTTCATCCCCGCTGCCGAGCGGTATCACCTGATGCCGGCGATCGACCGCTTCGTGATCCGCTCGGCGTTCGCGACGATCGCGCGGCAGCTCGAGTCTGCAGCGTCGCCGCTCGGGGTATTTGCGATCAACGTGTCCGGCGCGTCGATCGGCGACGATGGGTTCCTCGAATTCGTGCAGGCGGAGTTCGGGCGCGCCGGCGTGCCGCACGCGAGCGTGTGCTTCGAGATCACGGAGACGACGGCGGTCGCCTCGCTGGCGAAGGCGACCGAGTTCATGAGCACGTTGCGCGCGCTCGGCTGCCGGTTCGCGCTCGACGATTTCGGCGTCGGTGTCTCGTCGTTCACGTACCTCAAGCATCTGCCGGTCGATTACCTGAAGATCGACGGCAGCTTCGTGAAGGGCATGCTCGACGATCCCGTCGATTACGCGATGGTCGAGGCGATTCATCGCATCGGTCATCTGATGGGCAAGCGGACGATCGCGGAATCGGTCGAAGATCGCAATACCGTGCGCGCGCTGCGCGCGATCGGCGTCGACTACGCGCAGGGCTACGCGATCGCGAAGCCGGCGCCGTTCGGAGGCATCCGCTCGGTGCGGCGCGGTCAGAAGCGCGCCGTGGCGGGTGCTGCATAGTCGTTCCATCACCATCGTCGTGCCTGGCAGCGCGGCAGAGACTGCCCGGGCTCCGAGTCGCGGGCAGGCTCTGCCGCGCTGCGCTGATACAGCGACGCCCTCACCTCTGACACGCCTCTGACACGTGTCAGAGGTGGCTTGCGATGCCATAGCTTCCTATTATGCAAATGATGAAATAATTAAACTTGATTTATGGTGATCGGAACCCCACGATACGAGTACCGATCAACCCAAAGACTCGAGAGGAGTTATTGCCATGGCTCAACAACTGGCTATCCGCGAAGGCAAGCGCGTCCCCGAGGTCGCGTTCCGCATCCGCCGCAACGGCGACTGGGCGACCGTGACATCGCGCGAGCTCTTCGACGGCAAGAACGTCGTCGTCTTCTCGCTGCCGGGCGCCTTCACGCCGACCTGCTCGTCGACGCACCTGCCCCGCTACAACGAGCTCGCGCCCGTGTTCCGCGACGAAGGCATCGATACGATCGTCTGCATCTCGGTCAACGACCCGTTCGTCATGGAAGAATGGGCGAAGGACCAGGAAGCGGAGAATGTCGTGCTGATCCCCGACGGCAACGGCGAATTCACCGAGAAGATGGGCATGCTCGTCGACAAATCGGACCTGAACTTCGGCAAGCGCTCGTGGCGTTACTCGATGCTCGTGCGCGACGGCACGATCGAGAAGATGTTCGTCGAGCCGCAGGAGCCGGGCGACCCGTTCAAGGTCTCCGACGCCGACACGATGCTGCGCTACATCAACCCGAAGGCGAGAAAGCCCGACCAGATCGCGATCCTGACGCGCGAAGGCTGCTCGTTCTGCGCGAAGGCCAAGCAACGCCTCGCGGACGCCGGCTACGATTTCGTCGAGGTCCCGCTGGCGCACACGATCCGAACGAAGGCGGTCGGCGCGATCGCGGGTGCCCAGACCGTGCCGCAGGTGTTCGTCAACGGACGCCTCGTCGGCGGCACGAACGAGCTCGAAGCCTTCCTGCGAAAGGCGGCGTGACCGTGCGCAGCCGGGCGACCGACGTTGCAGTCATCGGCGCGGGCACCGCCGGCCTCGCGGCGTACCGCGCCGCGAAGGCCGCGGGCCGTACGGCGCTGCTGATCGAAGGCGGCGTCTACGGGACGACGTGCGCGCGCGTCGGCTGCATGCCGAGCAAGCTGCTGATTGCGCCCGCCGAGGCGCTGCACGCGCTCGAGCGCTTCCCCGGCTTCGGCCTGCGCGTCGACGGTGACGTGAAGGTCGACGGAAAGGCGGTGATGGCGCGCGTGCGCAGCGAGCGCGATCGCTTCGTCGGCTTCGTCGTCCAGGGCGTCGAGGGCATACCGGCCGCTGACAAGCTCGTCGGCTATGCGCGCTTCGAGGACGAGCACACGCTCGTCGTCGGCGAGCATTCGACCGTCACCGCAAAGGCGACCGTCATCGCGACCGGCTCGTCGCCGGTCTACCCGGCGGCGTGGGCGTCGCTCGGCGATCGCATCGTCACCAACGAGACGATCTTCGAGTGGACCGACCTGCCGGAGAGCGTCGCGGTCTTCGGCCCGGGCGTCATCGGCCTCGAACTTGGTCAGGCGCTGCATCGCCTGGGCGTGCGCGTCGAGGTGTTCGGGCGCAGCGGTCACATCGGTCCGTTATCCGATCCCGTGCTCGTCGACGAGGCGCACCGCATCTTCGCTGCGGAGTTCGAACTCGATACCGACCCTGCCGCCGAAGTGTGGCGCGAAGGCGATCGCGTCGCCGTGCGGCACCGCAAGCCAAGCGGCGACGTCGTCGTCGAGCATTTCGACTATCTGCTCGCTGCGACGGGACGCGTGCCGAACGTCGCCAAGCTAGGCCTCGAGAACACCGGCATCGCACGCGACGCCGGCGGCGTGCCGCTGTTCGACCGCGCGACGATGCAATCCGGGCATTCACCGATCTTCGTTGCGGGCGACGCGAACGCCGACGTGCCGCTGCTGCACGAGGCGGCGGACGAGGGGCGCATCGCCGGCGAGAACGCGGCGCGCTTTCCGAACGTCCGTCCGGGTGTTCGCCGCGCAGGCCTCGGCATCGTGTTCAGCGATCCGCAGATCGCCGTCGTCGGCGGCGGTTATCGCGCGGCGCAGGCGACGCGGCACGTGACGGGTGCGGTGTCGTTCGACGACCAGGGTCGTGCGCGCGTCATGCAACGCAATCGCGGGCGGCTGCACGTGTACGCCGAGATCGGCACCGGGGCGTTCCTCGGAGCCGAAATGATCGGCCCCGACGCGGAGCACCTCGCGCACCTTCTCGCGTGGGCGCGCCAGCTCGATCTCACGATCGCCGAGATGCTGGCGCTGCCGTTCTACCATCCGGTCGTCGAGGAAGGGCTGCGCACGGCGCTTCGCGATGCGTTCGCGAAGCTCGATGCGGCGGCGAAGGAGCGCCGCGCGGCATGACGCCTTGGGAGTCAGAGCTCTAAGGATTCGTCGAACATCTGCGAGCGGGGGTCAGAGCCGTCAGATCGGCCGAACGTCGATACTTACAACCCTGACCCTCATGTTTAGAGCAGGAAGTAGAGCGCGTACGCGATCGCGACCACGACGAAGATCGCCACCGGCACGACGACCTTGCGGGTACGCCAAGCCGGCGGCCGGTCGTACACGCCGACCGCGTTGCGAGAGGAACGTTGGTCCACGAATCCGAGAAGCGGCGACCGGTGCCTCCGGCCGCCGCTTCTTCGCTCAGTACGTCCGCGCGCCGCTGCGCCGCGGTGTGCCGCGGTCAGCGGTCGAGCCGGCGGTCGCACGATCGGCGATTTCGCCGCCCGGACCCGCCGTCGTCGGACCGCCGGTCAGGACGCCCTGCGTCCGTTCGCGATACCAATCGCGCTCGCGATCGATCTGGTCTGTAGTGTACGGCTGCGCGTTCTCGTCGAAGCCCGTCCAGCCGTGCTCGCGCCACTGCTCGGCACGCCGCTCGATGTCGACCGCGCCGTGCGCGCGCATGATGTCGGCCGCGCGCTCGGCACGCGCGTCGTCGGCACGCACCGTGACGAGCGCTCCGCCGCGGCGAACCGCCTCGGCGTAGTACTGCGCATCCGATTCGGACACGCCCATGTCGGTGAGACCGCCGATCAAGCCGCCGGCAACCGCACCAACGCCCGCGCCGGTCAGCAACGACACGATCGGACCGGCCGCGATGATCGGGCCGATGCCCGGGATCGCGAGGCCCATGAGGCTGGCGGCGAGGCCCGCCGCGCCGCCGACGACGCCGCCGGTCACCGCGCCGGCCGCCGCGCCGCTCGCATCGTCGACACGTCCGTCACGATCGCGCACGGCATCGGTGAGTCCCGCGCCGTCCTCGGTCAGCGCGTTGTCCGCAGCGGTGCGCGTGTAATGCTCGTGGGTCGTCGTCGCGTCGACGCGCCGCATCGTGTCGGCCCCCATGCCCGGCATGGTCCCCGTGCCGGCGTCGTCGGTGAACCCGGTGGACGTGCGCGTTCCCGTCGTCCCGAGCATCGTGCCGGTGCCGGCGACGCCGGTCGACGTGTCCGCCGGCGCGTTCAGCGCCGCACCGCTCGACGTACCGGTACCGCTGTGCACGCGGCTTTGGATGTTGCTCGCGACGACGCTCACGTCGCTGTCGCGAAACCCTTCGTCCATCAGTTCGCGTGCCACCTGGTTCGCTTCGTCGAAGCTGTCGAACGAGCCTACGATCGTCTTCATGTAGATCCCCCGTGGGAAGGTGAGAAACGGCACGCGCATGGACCGGCGCGTCGCGGCGTCGCGCTAATGTAGGCAATCGCGACGATCGCGCCGAGCGGCGGATTCCGCTTACGCCTGTGAGCCGCGTCCTACCTTCGCGTCCTACACGTCCTTTACAGGGGATCGACGTTGCCCCGACAATGCACGCCCGTTCTTCCGCCCTCGGAGCCGCGTTGATCCTGTTACGCCTGCTCGCGGTCAGCGTGCTCGCGCTGTCGTTCGCCACGCGCGCCTACGGCGACGACTATCCATCGCGGCCGATCCACGTCGTCGTCCCGTTCTCGCCCGGTGGCGCGGTCGACGGCCCGATGCGCCTGATCGCGCAGGAACTCGGCAAACGGCTCGGGCAACCGGTCGTCGTCGAGAACAAGCCGGGCGCCGGGGCCACGATCGGCACCGACATCGTCGCGAAAGCGGCGCCGGACGGTTACACGCTGCTCCTCGCCTCGCAAACCAATGCGATCAGTGCGACGCTGTATGCGAAGCTCCCGTACGATCCGGTCGGCGACTTCACGCCGATCACGCTGATCGGGCGCGAGCCGGGCGTCGTCGTCGTGAATCCGTCGGTGCCGGCGAAGACGCTGCAGGAGTTCATCGCGTACGTGAAGGCGCATCCCGGCGAAGTGAATTTCGCCTCGTCGGGCAACGGCAGCGGGCAGCACCTCTTCGCCGCCCTGCTCGCCTCGCGCACCGGCATGAAGATGAACCACGTGCCGTACCGTGGCAGCGGACAGGCGACGACCGACCTCCTCGCCGGTGTGGTCAGCATGGCCATTCCCGGCACGGCGGGGATGGTCGGGCACATCAAGGCGGGGAAGCTTCGCGCGCTCGCAGTCACGGGCGCGATGCGCTCGCCGCAACTGCCCGACGTGCCGACGGTGATCGAATCCGGCGTGCCGGGCTACGAAGCGTACGTGTGGATGGGCCTGTTCGCGCCGAAAGGCACGCCGGCGCCCATCGTCGAGCGACTGAATCGCGAGACGCTCGCCGCGCTGCGCGAAGGTGCCGTCAGGCAGTACATGGCGAACGCGGGGATCGAGATCGTCGGCTCGTCGCCCTCCGACTTCGGCACGTTCTTCGCCAACGAGAAATCGCTGTGGGCGAAAGTGATCCACGACACCGGCGCACACATCGAATGAACGCAGCGAATCAGCCTGCGACGCACACGCACGAGACGCGCGCGAGCACCGCCACGCGCGATTGCGTACAAGGCGTCGAGCATCACACGCGGAAGAACGACGTCCGGCTTTTCCTGTGGGAGAAGTTCGTCGGCGAGCCGCGCGGCAAGCCCGTCGTGCTCTTCGTCCATGGTTCGTCGATGGCGTCGCAGCCGACGTTCGACCTGAGCGTCCCCGGCCGGCCCGATTCGTCGGTGATGGACTGGTTCGCCCGCCGCGGCTTCGCGTGCTGGACCCTCGACATGGAGGGCTACGGCCGCTCCGACAAGCGTCGCGACATCCCGTGCGACGTCGCCAACGGCGCGGACGATCTCGCCGCGGCGACGACCTACATGCG
>DASTIY010000270.1:0-7825 GCA_035717085.1 Casimicrobiaceae bacterium
GAGCAGCAGCGGCCCCATGTCGCTCACGGTCGCGCGCAACGGATGCCCCTGCTCGCCGAACACGTCCCAGAAGACGACCGGCATTGCCGCGAACGTGGGGACCTTCGCGCCGATGGCGTCGAGGTGTGCCTTGAGTTTCGGAGTCAGCGTGCCCGGTTGGCTCATGCCGGCCAAGTCGCCCTTGACGTCGGCCATGAACACCGGCACACCGATGCCGCTCATACGCTCGGCGATCACCTGCAGCGTAACGGTCTTGCCGGTGCCCGTCGCGCCCGTGATGAGGCCGTGGCGGTTGGCGAACTTCGGCAGCAGATCCAACTCGAGATCGCCGTGCCTGGCGATCGGCAGAGGGTCGGGCATGGACGCTCCTTTCGGTATGCCTGCGAAGTGTAGCGGGAGGACTGGCGATGCACGATCGCAGGTCGCGACCTCCCGCCGATCTCCGTGCCGCCGCGACGGCGTATCCTGTCTTGCTTGGCACTCCGCGTCACCGGAGGCCCGGGCCACCGCTCGCTCCGTTGGCGAATTGCTCAACGCGAGGAGATCATGCCCAGCGTCAACGCCGGCAGCATCCGGATGAACTACGAGCGACAGGGTAGCGGCGAGCCGCTGATTCTGGTTCCCTATCTCGCCGCCGACCACGCCTGCTATGCATTCCAGGTCGCGGAGTACGCGAAGCACTTCACGTGCATTTCGATCGATCTGCGCGGCACCGGAGAATCGAGCGAGCCGGGCGACGCGTATACGACCGAAACGCTCGCCGACGACGTCGCGGCCTTCATGCAGGCGCTGGGCATCGACAAGGCGCACGTCTTCGGGCTCTCGCTCGGCGGCGCCACCGCGATGTGGCTCGCCGCGAAATATCCGCACCTCGTCAAATCGCTGTCGATCCACAGCACGTGGCCGGCCACCGACGCGTACGCGCGAACCGTCGTAAGCGGATGGCAAGTCACGGCCCGCGCACTGAACAGCGTTCCCGAAATGACGATTCGAGGCATCTTTCCCTGGTGCTTCACGCCGGAGCTCTACGCGCAGCGTCCCGAGTACGTCGAAGCGCTCGCGGACTTCGTGCGCGGGCGTCCGGCGCCGAGCGTCGACGCTTTCATCCGACAGTCCGAAGCCGTGATCGCGCACGACGTCGAGGCGCGGCTCGCGGCGATCGACGCGCCCGCGCAGATCACGTTCGGCCGGCACGATGCCATCACGTCGACCCGGTTCGCCGCCCGCCTGCAGTCGGGCATCACGGGCTCGGAACTGCACGTCTTCGAAAACTGCTCGCACGCCCCCATCTACGAGGACGTTGCGGCGTTCAACGACGTCTCGCTCGCGTTCCTGAAACGGCGCGCCGGGTGATCGACGGCGGGCGCCGCCCCCCCGGGGGCGTCCGGCCGGGGATGGCGAAAACGGACCGGCGGGTGCTATAATCGCGGTCCGAATAAGCAAGGATCAGAAATGGGCTGGGCGCAGCCCATTTTTTTTTGGCTTTCAGTGTCGACCATGGGCCTCGGTGATCTTCTCGAGCGGACGGTTCCGGCGCTCGGTTACGAGCTCGTCGACTTCGAGATGTCGCCGCGGACGAAGCAGATCCGCGTCTTCATCGACAAGCCGAACGGCGTCGACGTCGAGGATTGCGCGAAGGTATCTAACCACCTGACGCGTCTCTTCACCGTCGAGGACGTCGATTTCGAGCGACTCGAGGTTTCGTCGCCGGGTCTCGACCGTCCCGTCAAGCGGCTTGCGGACTTCGCGCGCTTCGCCGGTCACGAGGCCCAGGTGACACTGAACGCGCCGGTGGACGGCGCGAAACGCATCAAGGGCATTTTGCGCGGCACCGAGGGCGACGACGTCCTCGTCGAGACCGCCGCCGGCGTGAAGTCGTTCCCGTTCGGGACGATCGCGCGGGCGCGGCTCGTGCCCCGGATAACGTGGAGAAAAGAATCATGAATCGGGAACTCCTGCTGCTCGTCGACGCGCTGTCGCGCGAGAAGAACGTGCCGAAGGAAATCGTCTTCTCGGCGCTCGAGGCAGCGCTCGCCTCGGCGACGAAGAAGAAGTACGCCGACAACATCGACGCGCGCGTGTCGATCGACCGCGAGACCGGCGATTACGAGACGTTTCGCCGCTGGACCGTCGTGCCCGACGAGGAGCACGAGGAGCCCGCGCATCAGATCGCGATCACCGACGCGGCGCAGCGCGACCCCGCGCTCGCACTCGGCGATGTCGTCGAGGAGCCGCTCGAGCCGGTGGAGTTCGGCCGCATCGGCGCGCAGGCCGCCAAGCAGGTCATCCTGCAGAAGATCCGCGACGCCGAGCGCGAGCAGATCCTGAACGACTTCCTCGAGCGCGACGACAACCTGTTGTCGGGCACCGTGAAGCGCATCGAGCGCGGCAACGTGATCATCGAATCCGGCCGCATCGAAGGCGTGATCCCGCGCGACCAGCTGATCCCCAAGGAGATGCTGCGCGTCGGCGATCGCATCCGCGCCTACGTGATGAAGATCGACCGCACCGCGAAGGGTCCGCAGCTGATCCTGTCACGCGTCGCGCCCGAATTCATCATGCGGCTCTTCGAGCTCGAAGTGCCGGAAATCGAAGAGGGCCTCATCGAGATCAAGGCGGCCGCGCGCGATCCCGGCATCCGCGCCAAGATCGCCGTCAAATCGAACGACCCGCGCCTCGATCCGCAGGGCACGTGCATCGGCATGCGCGGCTCGCGCGTCACCGCGGTGACCAACGAGCTCGCCGGCGAGCGCGTCGACATCGTGCTGTGGTCCGACGATCCGGCGAAGCTCGTCATCAACGCGCTCGCGCCCGCCGAAGTGCAAAGCATCATCGTCGACGAGGAGCGGCACGCGATGGACGTCGTCGTCGACGAGGAGAACCTCGCGATCGCCATCGGGCGCAGCGGCCAGAACGTGCGTCTCGCATCCGAGATGACCGGTTGGGAGCTCAACCTGATGAGCGTCGAGGAATCGCAGCAGAAGCAGGAGGCGGAAACGACGCGCCTTCGCGCGCTCTTCATCGACAAGCTCGACGTCGACGAGGAAGTCGCCGACATCCTGATCGCCGAGGGCTTCACGTCGCTCGAGGAAGTGGCGTACGTCCCGATCACCGAGATGCTCGAAATCGAGGCCTTCGACGAGGACACGGTGAACGAGCTCCGCTCGCGCGCCCGCAACGCGCTTTTGACCGACGCGATCGCGCGCGAGGAGAGCGTCGAGAACGTCGAGGAAGCGATGCTCGCGCTCGAGGGCATGGACGTCGACATCGCGGGCAAGCTCGCGGCAAACGGCATCACGACGCGCGATGCGCTCGCCGACCTCGCCGGCGACGAGCTCGTCGAGCTGACCGGCATGGACGCCGGCAAGGCGCAGGACCTCATCATGAAGGCGCGCGCGCACTGGTTCGAACCGGCGACGGAATCGACGCACACCGGCGCGGCGGCGTAACCCGCGCGGGCGGCAGGAACAGGCAGTACGGGAGAAGCGCATGGCGCAAACCACGATCGAACAATTCGCAACCGACTTGAAGATGCCGGCCGTCGCGTTGCTGGAGCAGCTTTCCGCGGCCGGCGTCCCGGGCAAGAAGGAAGGCGACCGGCTCACCGAGCAGGACAAGACGCGCCTGCTCGACTACCTGCGCCGCCAGCACGGCGCGGGCGGCGACGGCAAGAAGCGCATCACGCTCACGCGCAAGCAGACCTCCGAGATCAAGGCGTCCGACTCGAGCGGCAAGGCGCGCACCATCCAGGTCGAGGTGCGCAAGAAGCGCGTGCTCGTGCGCCGCGAGGAAGAGGCGGTCATTGCGGTACCCGTCGTCGAAGAGGCGCCGCCGGCCGTTGCGACGCCGGTGCTTTCCGCCGACGAGATCGCCGCGCGCGCCGAGGAAGAGCGCAAGGCGCAGGAGTTGATCGCTCGCCAGCAGGAAGATCTGCAGAAGAAGCAGGAAGAGGCGGCGAAGCGCAAGACGAAAAAGGAACGCGAGGCCGAGGAAGCCGCCGCGCGTGCGGCCGCCGAAGCCAAGGCGGCGGCCGAAGCGAAGGCTGCGGCCGAAGCCGCCGCGGCCGCTACGACGACGGCGAAGCCTGCAGCGAAGCCGTCGGGCACGCTGCATCGGCCCGCTGGCAAGCCGGGCGAGAAGCGCGAGAAGACGACGAAGAAGGCGCCCGGCCAGGTATTCCAGGAAGAGGCGGCGCGCCGTCGCGCGCTGCGCCTTCGTGGCGATACCGGCGCGACCGCGACCGGCTGGCGCGGTCCGAAGGGCGGCCGGCACGGCCGCGAGGACGAGGCGGGCGAGGGCGCAGGTCTTTCGACGGCGCCGATCGTGCGCGAGATCTTCGTGCCCGAGACGATCACCGTCGGCGACCTCGCGCACAAGATGTCGGTGAAGGCGGCCGAGGTCATCAAGGCCTTGATGAAGCTCGGCACGATGGTCACGATCAACCAGGTGATCGACCAGGAAACGGCGATGATCGTCGTCGAGGAGATGGGCCACAAGGCGAAGGCCGCGAAGCTCGACGATCCGGATGCTTTGCTCGTCGAAGCCGAGCAGACGCACGACGCCGAGGCGCTGCCGCGTCCCCCGGTCGTCACGGTGATGGGCCACGTCGATCACGGCAAGACGTCGCTGCTCGACACCATCCGCCGCGCGCGCGTCGCGAGTGGCGAAGCGGGCGGCATCACGCAGCACATCGGCGCGTATCACGTCGACACGCCGAAGGGCACGATCACGTTCCTCGACACGCCGGGCCACGAGGCCTTCACGGCGATGCGCGCGCGCGGCGCGAAGGTCACCGATATCGTCGTCCTCGTCGTCGCGGCCGACGACGGCGTCATGCCGCAGACGAAGGAAGCGATCGCGCACGCGAAGGCCGGCAACGTGCCGCTCGTCGTCGCGATGAACAAGATCGACAAGCCGGACGCGAATCCCGATCGGGTCAAGCAGGAGCTCGTCGCGGAAAGCGTGCTGCCGGAAGAGTACGGCGGCGACGTGCAGTTCGTGCCCGTGTCCGCGAAGACGGGGCAGGGCATCGACGATTTGCTCGACGCGGTATTGCTGCAGGCGGAAGTGCTCGAGCTCAAGGCGCCGAAGGACGCGCCGGCGAAAGGCATCGTGATCGAATCGCGGCTCGACAAGGGTCGCGGTCCCGTCGCGACCGTGCTCGTGCATTCGGGCACGCTGAAGCGAGGCGACGTCGTGCTCGCGGGCGCGGTGTTCGGCCGCGTTCGTGCGATGACCGACGAGAACGGCAAGCCGGTCGCCGAAGCGGGACCCGCGATCCCGGTGGAGATCCAGGGCCTGTCCGACGTGCCGCTCGCCGGCGAGGAGGTCCTCGCGCTGGGCGACGAGCGCAAGGCGCGCGAGATCGCGCTGTTCCGGCAGGGCAAGTTCCGCGACGTGAAGCTCGCCAAGCAGCAGGCGGCGAAGCTCGAGAACATGTTCGAGCAGATGGGCGAGTCGGGCGTGAAGACGCTCACGCTCATCATCAAGGCCGACGTGCAGGGCAGCTACGAGGCGTTGCAGCAGGCGCTGACGAAGCTTTCGACCGACGAGGTGAAGGTGAACATTGTTCACGCGGGCGTCGGCGGCATCACCGAGTCCGACATCAACCTCGCGCTCGCGTCGAAGGCGGTCGTCATCGGCTTCAACGTGCGTGCCGACGCGCAGGCGCGAAAGCTCGCCGAGACGAGCGGCGTCGAGATCCGCTACTACGACATCATTTACGAAGCGGTCGACGACGTGAAGGCGGCGATGTCCGGCATGCTGGCGCCCGAGCAGAAGGAGAGCCGGCTCGGCCTCGTCGAAGTGCGCGAGGTCTATCGGATCTCGAAGGTGGGCACCGTCGCCGGCTGCTACGTGCTCGAAGGCGTCGTACGGCGCGGCGCGAAAGTGCGCGTGCTGCGCGACAACGTGGTCGTGCACGACGGCGAGCTCGATTCACTGAAGCGCTTCAAGGACGACGTGCGCGAGGTCAAGGCCGGGTTCGAGTGCGGGTTGTCGATCAAGAACTACAACGACATCCAGCAGAAGGACCAGCTCGAGGTGTACGAAATCGTCGAAGTCACCAGGACGCTTTGATCGCAGGGATTTGTGGAGCAATGAAACGTCCCTCGCAACGCGCGCATCGCATCGGCGACCAGATCCAGCGCGAGCTCGCCGACCTCCTCAAGAACGAGGTGAAGGATCCGCGCGTCGGGCAGGTGACGGTCACCGGCGTCGACGTTTCCGCCGATCTGTCGCACGCGACGGTGCGCTTTTCGAGCCTCGCCGGCAAGGACGCATCGCGCGACGTGACGAAGGCGCTCGCGCGCACCGCCGGGTTCCTGCGCAGCGAGCTTTCGCGGCGCCTGAACCTGTACTCGGTGCCGGAGCTGCGCTTCGTCTACGACGATTCGATCGAGTCCGGCATGCGCATGTCGAAGCTGATCGACGAGGCGATCGCGTCGGACAAGCTGCACCCGCACGACTGAATCCGGTGCCGGAGCGTATCGCACGCCGCCGCATCGACGGCGTTCTGCTGCTCGACAAGCCGTTCGGCATCACGTCGAACGCCGCGCTGGGGCGCGTCAAGCGCGCCTTTCGCGCGCAAAAGGGCGGGCACACGGGAACGCTCGACCCGCTCGCCACCGGATTGCTGCCCATTTGCCTTGGCGCTGCCACGCGTTTCGCGGGCGCGCTTCTCGACGCGCGGAAGCGTTACGTCGCCACCGTGCGCTTCGGCATCGCGACGACGACGCAGGACGCCGAAGGCGAGGTCGTCGCCTCACGCGACGCCACCTTTGCGGCTTCCGAACTGCGTGCGGCGCTCGCGCGCCGCGTCGGGCCACAGCGGCAGACGCCTCCCGCCCATTCGGCGCTCAAGCGCGACGGCCGGCCCTACTATGCGTATGCGCGCGCGGGCATCGAGATCGAGCGTACACCGCGGCCAATCGAGATTCACTCGCTGGAGCTGCTCGATTGGTCCCCGCCCGATGCGACGGTCGACATCGAATGCAGCAAGGGCACGTACGTGCGCAGCTTCGCAGCGGATCTCGGCGAGGAGTTGGGCTGTGGCGCCCACCTGTTCAGCCTGCGGAGGACCGCAACGGGCTCGTTCGACGTCGCCGACGCGGTCACGCTCGACGCCATCGAGCGGATGGATGAAACCGCGCGGCTCGCTCCGCTTCGTCCCGTCGACGATCTGCTCGCCGGCGTTCCGCGTCTGGACCTTACTGCCGGCGTCGCTTCCGACCTCGTATGCGGGCGGCCGTCGACGACCGATGCATCGCCCGGTCGCTATCGCGTCTATGGCCCGGCAGGGCGCTTCCTCGGGCTCGCCGAGGTCGAAGACGCGCGCCTGCTGGCGGTGCGGCTCCTGCCTGCGTAGCATCACGATTCCCGGTCGCGCGCGGCTCGCGTCGCGGCGGCCTGATCGAGCTCGCGGTGCATTGGATGCGGCTGATCGGCATTACCATGTTGCGCAACGAGGCCGACATCGTCGAAGCCTTCGTTCGGCACAACCTGTCGATTCTCGACGGTCTCGTCGCGGTCGAACACGCCTCGGTCGACGGTACGCACGAGATCCTTCAGGCGCTTTGCGCCGAAGGATTGCCCCTCACGATCCTCCGCGATTTGGCGCCCGCATTTTTCCAGGCCGAGCGCATGACGGCTCTCGCGCGTCAACTCTTCGCGCAGCAATGTGCCGACTTCGTCTTTCCCATCGACGCGGACGAATTCCTGAAAGTCGCTTCGCGAAGCGAGCTCGATCGTGTCCTTGCCGACGTCCCGCCCGGGTCGAACGCGGTCATGCATTGGCAGACATACGTGCCGACGAGCGCGCTCGCAC
>DASTIY010000271.1:0-8927 GCA_035717085.1 Casimicrobiaceae bacterium
CGTCGAGCGTTTCGCCGGCCAGCGCGCGCCGCATTTGCGCGAGAACGTCACGCGCGAGCGGGTTCGCATCGCGTGGTCGGGGCGCTTCGACACGCCCGCGCTGCGCGCCTCGATCGCTCGCTTTCGTGCCGACTTGCGCGCGCTTTCGCCCGATCGGGCGCGCGGCTCGATCAAACGCAAGGTGACAAGCCATGCATGAATCGTCGCTGCATGACCCGCTGCGCCGCCTGGGGGCGTATCGCACGGCGCATGCGAACGCCGCCGCGGCGCCTCGTTATCGGCTCGAGATTCCGGCAGGCGCACGCCGCACGCTCGCGCAGCGCTGGCTCGGTCTCGGGCTCGCCGCGCTGATCGCGGCGGGCGTGCTCTCGATCCTCCTCGTACTGTCGCGCACGCCCGGGATTTCACGGCTGCTGCCGATCGCCGACTTCTTCCAAGTCGCGCTCGTCGCGCACGTCGACTTGTCGGTGCTCGTCTGGTTTTGCGCGTTCGCCGGCATGCTGTGGACGTTGAACAGCGCGCCGCGCGGCCTGCGCTTCGCGAGGTGGGGCTTTGCGCTCGCCGCGATCGGCACCGCCGCGATGGCGCTGGCGCCGTTCGCCGGGGCCGGCCGTCCGGTGATGGCGAATTACATCCCCGTGCTCGACGAGCCGATCTTCCTCGGCGGCCTCGTCGTGCTCGGCGTCGGCGTCGCGGTCGTCGTGGTGCGCGGCATGTCGACGTCGCTGCGTGTCCGCTTGCGCCTCGACGGCAGCGACGCGCTGCGCTTCGGGCTCAACGCGTCGCTCGTCGCGACCGCCGTCGCGTTGCTCGCGTTCGCCGCGTCGTTCGCCGCCGTGCCTGCGTCGCTCGCGCCGAAGGCCTACTACGAGCTGCTGTTCTGGGGGGGTGGCCACGTACTGCAGTTCACGTGGACGCTCTTGATGCTCGTCGCCTGGCTGTGGCTCGCCGACGCGACCGGCGCCCGCGTGCCGCTGTCGCCGCGGGTGGTGACGCTTCTCTTCGGCATCGGGCTCGTGTCGGTGTTCGCGACGCCGATCATCTACCTCGCGTACGACGTCGGCTCGATCGAGCACCATCGGCTGCTCACGTGGCTGATGCGCTTCGGGGGCGGGCTCGCGATCCCACCGATCGCGGCAGCGGTCGTGCTGGCGCTCGCGCGGAAGCGCGACGTGGCCGACGACGCCAAGCCGCTGCGCGCGTCGCTGATCGCCTCGCTCGCGCTGTTCGGCGCCGGGGGGTTGATCGGCTTCCTGATCTCGGGGAGCAACGTGAAGATCCCCGCGCATTACCACGGCTGCATCGTCGGCGTGACGATCGCGCTCATGGGGCTCGCGTACCTGCTGCTTCCCGCGCTCGGCTACGCGCGACCGTCGACGCGTCTTGCGACCTGGCAGCCGTACATCTATGGCGGCGGCCAGTTGCTGCACATCGTCGGCCTCGTCTGGTCCGGCGGCTACGGCGTGCAGCGCAAGGTCGCGGGCAGCGAGCAGGTGCTGCGCACGACGCAGGAGATCGCGGGGATGGGCCTCATGGGCATCGGCGGACTGATCGCGGTGATCGGCGGGATTCTGTTCGTCGTCGCGATGATTCGAGCAATGCGCTATCGCGCGCATGCGTCGCCGCTCGGCCTCGCCCGATGAATCGGTCAGGCACCGTTGCCGGCGCCGACGTAACGCCGGACGCTTCGCCGGATGCATCGTCCGCACGACACGCGCTGCGCGCACTCGCGCTTGCCGGTGGTCTCCTCGTCGTCGTCATCGTCGTCGCCAGCGCCTATCTGCGGCTGTCGGCAGCGGGACTGTCGTGCAGCGACTGGCCCGCATGCTACGGACGTATCGTCGCGGCGAGCGAAACTTCGGCGTGGGAGCGCGTCGCGCGCATCGCGCACCGCATCGCCGCGACGGCGGTTGCGGCGATCGCGCTCGCGCTCCCCGTCCTCGCGTGGGTCGCGCGACCGCGACGCGCTGCGACCGTAACGCTCGCGTCGGGCGTCTTCATCGTCGTCGTGGCGCTCGCGATCCTCGGCATCGCCACGCCCAAACTAAACGCAGCCGGTCCGCTGTTGCCTGCGGTCACGCTCGCGAATCTTCTCGGCGGCTTCGTGCTGCTCGCGCTCGTGGCCGGCGTTCATGCGTCGACGCGGCCGCCGATCGCCGTGTCGAAGCGGGTGGGCATCCTCGCGTTCGTCGCGCTCGGCGCAATCGCCGCGCAGGTCGTCCTCGGCGGCTTCGTCAGCGCCCGTTTCGCGGGCCTCGCCTGTCCGACCTTTCCGCTGTGCGGAGTCGAGGTGTCGGCCGCCTCGCTTCCGGCGCTGCTCGATCCGTTCGCACCGCTCGTCGTCGACGCGACCAATACCGTCGTGCGAACGCCCGAACTCGCGTCGTTGCAGTGGGCGCACCGTGTGGGCGCGCACCTCGTGCTGTTCGCCGCGATCGCGCTCGCGATCGCCTTCGTGCGCGCAAGGCTGCGAGCACTCGCCGCGTTCGTCCTCGCCCCGGTGATCGTCGAACTCGCGCTCGGCGCCAGCTCGGCCATCCTTCGGTTGCCGCTGCCCGTCGTCCTCGCGCACAACCTCGTCGCGGCGTTGTTGCTCGCGACGCTCGTCCACGTCGCCGTCCGGCTCGCGCACGCCGCGAACTGACGACTCGAATCAGCCCAGCGCGCTCGGCCGGATGTCGATCCAGCGCTTGCCGCGCGGCCGCTCAGCAACGAAGCGGTCGCGGGATGCGTTCAGCCGATAAGTGAGCCAGGCGCGGTGGCGCGGCTCTGACAATCGCGACGCCTTGAAGATTGCGGCGTTGACGCCCTCGCACCTCGCCGACCGCACGAGCAGTCCGTTCTGGTCCTGCTCGTACAGGTAGCTGCCCAACGCCTGCGTGAACGCGTAGCTCGACCGGTCGACGAGCTCGAGATGCTTCGCCTCCCTGCCGCGCAGATCGATGAGAAGCGCATCGCAGCGCACGTCGAACACGCGCCGCTCGGTCACGACTTCGCGGTCGAGCGCCGCGTAACTGTCGCGCACGAACCGGTACCAGTGCCACGCGGTCTCGTAGACGGTCGTCTCCATTTCGAGCGAGCCGTACCACACGCCGTAGCGCGTCCCGTCCGAAAAGCGCGTCGCCTGCCAGTGCGCGCTGTCGAAGTTGTAGCTGATGACCGTGCCGTAGTCGAACGGCCGCGTGATCAGCGCCGCGTCGGTCGGCGGACGCTGCAGCGCTTCGGCGGCGATGGCGACGTCCCAGTCGGCCGGATCGCGCGACAGGTCGTCGAACAGATGCTGCGACGTGCGGATGCCGGGAATGTTGCGGACGAGATCGCCGTGGAAGTCGACGTTCGCCGCGACGAGATCGGTGAACGAGGACGCGCGCGGCTGCGCCTTGCCGGCCACCTACTCGCCGCGCTGGAAATCGAGATAGCGCCGCAGCGCGAGCAGGCCTTCGAAGCCGTGGCGCACGACGAGGTCGATCGGCCGTGCGCCCAGGCGCCGATTGCTCGTCGTCATCCATGCGTGCGCGAGATCGCGATCGTGCGGGAACAGGATGCGCAGCGACTTGTGGATGCCGAGGAGGTGCGACACGCGGTCGAGCAGGTCGCGATCGTCGGCGAGCGGCTCGCCCGCACGATAGCGCACGAGCGTGCTGCGGCTTCCCGCCGAGATGCCCAGCGCCGCGGCCTGCTCCGCCGTCGAGAGCTTCCAGTGCTCGAAGAGCGTCGTGATCATCCGCGCGAGGCGCGTGCGCGCCTCGCGGCTGCCGGGGTCGATCGCCGGCGTCGTCGTACGAATCTCCGCAGCGCGCATCACGTCCGCTCTGTGGTTATTGGTACGCTCATTGTACCAAATTCACCAAGTGGCGCGAAACCATGACGCCCGCCGTGACGCCGTCGAGGTTACGGACGCGGAGCCTGCGCTGACCCTCCCCCGCCGCTCACGCTTAGTATGGTCAAGAAGGACGTGAACGCAACTCAATCCGTATACCGCGGCGGATCCGGATCGTCCATCCAGTTGTCGGCGGGCTTTTCGACGCGCCCCATCCACTCGCGCACGAGCACGACGTGCTCGCGCTCTTCGGCTTCGAGATCGCGCGCGGCCTCGCGCACGTCGGCATCGTCGGCCGACAACGCGAGCTCCGCATAGAACGCCTCGGCGCGCTCCTCGCACGCGAGCGCGATCTCGAGCGCGTGATACGGCTGCATCAGGTAATGGACGGTGTCGCCTGCCGGCGTTTCCGGCCCTTCGCTCGCCCCGAACGCCGACGCGCGCCGCGGCGGCGCGTAGTCGCGCCATCGCATCTGCGCCATGATCGCGCGCGCGTGCCCGGTCTCGATGTTCGCCATCTTGCGGAAGAGCTCGGCCACTTCGACGTTGTTCGCCGTCTCCATCGCGTCGGCCAGTTCCGAGTCTCGCTGCGCGGCCTCGCTCTCCATCGCCAGCGCGAGCGACATGAACTCGGCCAGGTTTCTCGGCGCCTCGTACTCGATCGTCGCTCCCACCGCCTGCATCGCCGCGTTCATAGCGCAAACTCCGCTTCGAGGTCCTCGACGCGCGCGACCGGCTCGCTCGGCCCGAGCGGGCACGTGGGCCGGTCGCCGACGTACAGCACGCCGATGTTGAATCCGTCATCGGTCATCAGCCGGCGCGCCGCGCGCGACGCGTCGGTCGTCGGCTCGACCGGGGCCGGGCGCACGTGCGTCTTCCACTCGCGCTGCTCGGGGCGGAACGTCACGCACGGCGAGAGGATCTCGACGAACGAGAAGCCAGGATGACGGATCGCCTGCGCGAGGATGTCGGCGGTGCCGTTCGGATCGCCGGAAAACGCGCGCGCGATGAAGTTCGCGCCCGATGCGAGCGCGACCACGAGCGGGTGGAACACGCGGAGCTTCGTGCCCCCGGGCGAGAGCTTCGAGTCCCAGTCCGGCTCGGTCGTCGGCGACGGCTGTCCCTTCGTCATGCCGTACACGTGGTTGTCCATCACGATGTACGTGAGGTCCACGTTGCGCCGGCACGCATGCAGGAAGTGGTTGCCGCCGATCGAGTAGCCGTCGCCGTCGCCGCCGGCGACGAGCACGGTGAGCTCGGGCCGCGCGACCTTGAGGCCGGTCGCCGCGGCAAGCGAACGGCCGTGCACGCCGTGGAAGCCATAGCAATTCGTGTACGCCGGAATCCGCGACGAACAACCGATGCCGGACACGACGACGACGTCCTCGGGCGGGATGTCGAGCGTGGCGAGCGCCTTGGTGACGGAGCTCAGCACCGCGTAGTCGCCGCACCCCGGACACCAGATCGGTTTGTACGCGGACTTGTACGTTTGCGCCGTGCGCGGCGCGCTGATGGCGACGTCGTTCATCGTGTGCTCCAGGCGAGGATGGCGTCGACGAGTTCACCGGGGCGAAGCGGCAGCGGTCCCGGACGATGGAAGCTCTGCGCCCGCCCCGGAAGGTCGATCATCGCGCGCAGGTAGCGATAGAGCTGCGCACCGTGGTTCTGCTCGACGACGAGAACCTGCGACACGCCCGCGAGGGCGTCGTCGAACCGCTCCTGCGACAACGGCGCGAGCAACCGCAGTGCGAGGAGCCGCACGTCGATGCCGTTGGCGCGCAGGCGCGCGAGTGCTTCACGCACGGGCGATGCCGACGACCCGAACGTGACGATCGCGCGCTCGCCCTCGCCCTCCATGTCCGCCCACATGTCACCGTAGTCGTGCTCGACCAGCTTGCGCAGTCGCTTGTCGAGTTGCCGCGCGTGATCGCGCGCCTGGCTGCTCGGAATGCCGCCTTCGCCGTGCTCGAGCCCATCGGCCGTGTATACGACGCCCGGCGTGCCGGGAATCGCCATCGGCGAAATGCCGCTTTCGGTGTCGCGGTAGCGCTTGTAATCGGGAACGTTGGGCGCAGCGGTCAGCCGCCGCGCCGTCCACGCGTTTTGCGCAGGCACGTCGACGATCGCGCGCGACTGACCCATGAACTGGTCGGAGAGCACCAGCGCCGGCGCCTGGAGCGCTTCGGCGAGATGCACTGCCCACTGCGTCGTCGCGAGGCAGTCGGCGATCGACGTCGGCGCGACGACGATGCGTGGCGCATCGCCGTGCAATCCGGACACCGCGAACGAAAGATCGCTTTGCTCGCTCTTCGCGGGAATGCCGGTCGACGGCCCGCCGCGCATGACGTCGACGACGACGATCGGCGTCTCGGACGCGACGGCGAGCCCGATGCCTTCGGTCATCAGCGCGAGCCCCGGTCCCGCGGTCGCGGTGAGCGACGGCACGCCGCCGTAGGAGGCGCCGATGATCATGTTGACCGACGCGAGCTCGTCCTCGGCCTGCACCAGCGTGCCGCCGATTTTCGCGAGCGCCGGCGCCATCCATTCGAGCAGCTCCGTCGCCGGCGTGATCGGATACGCGGCGACGAAGCGCACGCCGCCGCGCAATGCGCCGTAGCCTGCCGCCTCGTTGCCGCTCAGCAGCCAGCGCTTCGTCGACGCCGGCTTCGCGCGTGCGAGCGGCGCGAAGCCGTCGATGTCGCGTGCGGCCTCGATACCCGCGCGCAGCGCGGCGAGATTGGCTTCGAGTCCCGCCTCGTCGCGTTTCCACGAATCGCGCAACGCGGTTTCCAGGACCTCGCTCCGCAAGCCGGACAGCGCGCCCGCGAGTCCGAGCGCCAGCATGTTGATCCAGCTGCCCGGAATCGCCTTCGCCATCTTCTTGAGCGGCAGCGGAAAGCCGCGCGCACCGCTTGCGCGAAACACCTCGGGCACGTCGCCTTCGTTCGCATCGCCGATGACGACGCTCGCGTTGCCGAGCGGAATCTCGTCGGCGAAGCGGTGCACGTTCTGCCAGTCGACGGCGATCAAGAGGTCGAACGCGTCGCCGAGCGCGGCGACCGGCTCGTGCGCGATCCGCACGAGCGCAGCCGCCTCGCCCCCGCGGATCTGCGGGCCGCTCGTGCGCACCATCAAGCCGTAGAGGCCGGCCCTGGCCGCAGCTTCGAGCAGCAGCGTGCCTGCCGTCATGACGCCGCTGCCGCCGCTGCCTGCGATCGCGATCGAAAGGCTCGACGCGGCCGCCGGCGTCACGCGCCGCGCAGGCGCGATCGCGGTTGCGCGTTCCTGCGTTCCCACCACCATGTCCATGCGCGTCCTCCTGCCGGGCGATGCCGACAGTAGACGTTTGGAACGCACGGGGTGCGTTGATGCAGATCAAGGCACCTCTGCGGGCACGCGTCGAACATGCGTCAAATCGGTATTACGGTACCGCAATTCGGAGGCGGACGATGCGCATCGAAGGACACCGCTGGCAGATGAGCGCCGTGAACGCGCCGCTTGCGCGCGAGTCCGTCGCGTTCGAGGCCGGCGACGGCGAAGTCGTCGTGAAGATCGCCGGCTGCGGCGTGTGCCACACCGACCTCGGCTACCTCTACGACGGCGTGCGCACGAACCAGCCGCTGCCGCTCGCGCTCGGTCACGAGATCAGCGGAACGGTCGTCGCGGCCGGACGTGGCGCGCAGGCGTGGCTCGGCAAGGCGGTGATCGTGCCGGCGGTGCTGCCGTGCGGCGAATGCGATCACTGCCGGCGCGGGCTGCCGACGATCTGCCGGCACCAGAAGATGCCCGGCAACGACATCCACGGCGGCTTCGCGACGCACATCGTCGTGCCGGCGCGCGGCTTGTGCGAGGTCGACGTCGAGCGCCTCGCGAAAGCGGGCCTCACGCTCGCGGAAGTGTCGATCGTCGCCGACGCCGTCACCACGCCCTATCAGGCGGTGCGACGCGCCGGCGTCACGCCAGGAAGCCTCGCGATCGTCGTCGGTGTCGGGGGCGTCGGCGGCTACTGCGTGCAGATCGCGAAGGCGATGGGCGCGATCGTCGTCGCCATCGACGTCGACGAGACGAAGCTCGCGGCGATCGCGCAGCACGGCGCATCGCTGACGCTCGACAGTCGCACGCACGACCCGAAGAGTTTGAAGGCCGCGATCGTCGAATTCGCGCGCGCTCGAAAGCTGCCCGCGACCGAGTGGTTCATCTTCGAGTGCTCGGGGAGCGCGCCCGGCCAACTGACCGCGTTTGGCCTCCTCGTGCACGGCGCGACGCTGTCGGTCGTCGGCTTCACGATGGACAAGGTCGAGGTGCGGCTTTCGAACCTGATGGCGTTCGACGCGCGCGCGCTCGGCAATTGGGGCTGCCCGCCCGAGCACTACCCGGCGGCGCTCGACCTCGTCCTAAGCGGGAAGGTCGCGGTCAAGCCCTTCGTCGAGGAGCGACGGCTCGACGACATCAACGACGTCTTCCACGCCGTGCATCACCGCGAGATCCGCAAGCGCGCCGTCCTCGTGCCGGGATGATCCAGATCAAACCGTTTGCAGCGAGCGCGTCGCACGATTGCCCGAAACGCCGAGGACCCTTTCGATGAACGCACCCGAACTGCCCCGCGCGATCCTGAAATCGCACGATCTGGTCGACACCGTCGGCGCCCCCGGCGTCCGCTACGAAATGCGCGCCGCGCGCAAGCCGGACGGCGGCACCGTCGCCGGTCTCTACAACGCCTGGATCACGCTCGACAATCCGGCGCAGTTCAACTCGTACACGACGGACATGGTGAAGGCCGTGATCCTCGCGTTCCGCGCCGCGTCGAACGCGCGCGACGTGAATTGCGTCGTCTTCACCGGCACCGGCGACAAGGCGTTCTGCACCGGCGGCAACACGAAGGAATACGCCGAGTACTACGCGGGACGGCCGCTCGAATACCGGCAGTACATGCGGCTCTTCAACGACATGGTCTCGGCGATCCTGGCCTGCGACAAGCCGGTGGTCTGCCGCGTCAACGGCATGCGCATCGGCGGCGGCCAGGAAATCGGCATGGCGTGCGACTTCTCGGTCGCGCAGGACCTCGCGCGTTTCGGGCAGGCGGGTCCGAAGCACGGCTCGGCACCGA
>DASTIY010000272.1:0-2418 GCA_035717085.1 Casimicrobiaceae bacterium
CGTCTGCCTGTCCGTGACCGACACGGGCAGAGGGATGGACGACGCGACGCGGCAACGGCTCTTCGAGCCGTTCTTCACGACCAAGCGGCAAGGCGACGGCATGGGAATGGGGCTCCCCATCGTCTTCGCGATCGTCCAGGAGAGCGGGGGCACCAGAGTTCGTGGCGCGGGACTGACGTCGACCGTCGGGGAGCGTGAAATCAAGGTGGGTTGGCAGACGCGTCGACTCTGTGAAGGCGTGGTGAATTTTCGGCTAGCGTCTGCGTCAGACGGGCCATGGGTAAGAGGCGCAAGTCGCAAGGCGAGCTCGCCGCCGGGTCCACCGGAGGGATTCGGTGGTTCTCCGGGACGGGTTCGGTCACGTGGCGGGAGGATGGCCGCTGCGATGTGCATGTCGGCGGGACGCTCGTTGGCGGGTTCAGCGCCGACGACCCGTCGAGCCGCAATTTGCTCGTCGTGACGCTCGCACAGGATCCGGCGGCTCACCTGGGCGACCTCGCCAAGGCTTTCGGCCTGTCGCCGGAGCGGCTTCGGCAGCTCCGGCGCAAGTACGAAGCGGGCGGCTACCGCGCGTTGGTCACGCCGTCGCGCAACGGTCGCCCGCCGAAGGTGACGCCGAAGCAGCGCGAGCGGCTCGAGGCCCTGTTCGATCGCGGGGCGACGATCGCAGAGGCCCGCACGAAGGTGCGCGGCCTCGCCTACAGCACCGTCGGCCACGTGCATACGGCGTGGGCCAAGCGCAAGGAGAAGGAGAGACTCGAGCGGGAGTGCGAAGCGCCGGCGGCCGAAGGGACCTTGTCGTTGCCCGGCATCAAGCGCGTAGCGGCACGGCCGCGCTCACCCGCGGTCGAGGCCGTGCCCGTCGATCTCGAGAGCCACGCGTTCGTGCAGCACGCCGGGACCTGGTTGATGGTCGCGATGCTCGCCAAGCTCGGGCTTCACCGCACCGCCGAGCAGCTCGCCGGCGGCCGCGTCACCGAGGTACCGCTGCGCGTCGCGCTCGACGCGACGACAATCGCGCTCACGCTCGGACAGTCGTGCGTCGAAGGCGTGCGCCGCATCGCGACGCCAACCGCGCCGGTGCTCTTGCGCGCGGCCCACTGCCCGTCGCCAGGGGCCGTGCGAAGCACGATGAAGAAGCTGGCCGCCGACTTCGGCGCGGTGGCGATCCCGCTGACGATGCTGAGCGCGTACGTGGGACGTCGAGAGGACGCCGAGGGAGTCTTCTACGTCGACAATCACCTCCGGCCGTACACCGGCAAGCGCGTCGTTCGGCGAGGCTGGCGCATGCAGGACAAGCGCGTGCGGCCGGGCATCTCCGACTACTACGTTCACGACGAGGATGGGCGGCCGCTCTTCCGCGTCGATGTGCCGTCACACGACTCGCTGACCAAGTGGCTCGGCCCGATCACGTCGCTGTTGCGCAAGGCGGTCGGCAGCGAGGAACGCGTTCTCGTCGCGTTCGACCGAGCCGGCGCTTTCCCCGAAGCGATGGCCGACCTCCGTGGCGAGGGCTTCGAGTTCGTGACCTACGAGCGTCGGCCGTTCCGGTTGCTGCCCGAGTCTGCGTTCACGCAGCGCGCGACCTTCGACGACGAGCTCGTGACGTTCGCCGAGACACGGACCAACCTCGGTCGGCGGCGCGGTCGCGTCAGGCGGATCGCGATCCGCGAGACGGATGGGCATCAGGTCAACCTGCTCGCCATCTCGACGCTGCCCGCCGAGCGACTCATCGAGATCATGCGTGGGCGATGGCGGCAGGAGAACGCGTTCAAGCACGGCGTGCAGCGATGGGGGATCAATCAGCTCGATCGACGCCGCACAGTTGCCTACCCGCCCGACACCGTCGTGCCCAACCCGGCGCGGCGTCGACTCGATCGCGCGCTGCGTCTGGCGTGCATTCGCGACGGTGATGCTCGTCGGAAGCTCGCCGAGCTCGCCGCCGACGATCCGCGGCGCGAGCGCGTCCGGCACGACCTCGACGAAGCGATCGCGTTGCAGCGCGACCTCCGAATCGAACGCGCTCGCACTCCGAGCCATGCGCCGCTCTGCGAGACCGAGCTCGCCGGCAAGCTCGTGCGCCACGACGGCTCCGTCAAGAACGTGATCGACAGCATCCGAATCGCGTGCGCCAACGTAGAGACCGACCTCGCTTCCGCGCTCGCTCCTCATCTCCCCAAGCCCAGGGAGGCCAAGAAGATCCTCGCCAGCCTCTTTGCTGCTCCGGGCCGAATTCGCGTCGGAAGACGAACCATCACCATCGATCTTGTTCCTGCCGCGACGGTGGCCGAGCGCGCCGCATTCGACCACTTGTTCGAGCACGTCAACCGGCTCGACCTATCGCTACCGGGCGACCGCTCGAACCGCCGGCTCCGGTTCCGACCCCAAATCCAGAGAGAGCAATAAGCGGAACTCTGG
>DASTIY010000273.1:0-2088 GCA_035717085.1 Casimicrobiaceae bacterium
CGAGTGCGATCGCGAAGCGAGCGGCATCGTGTCGCTCAGGGCGCCACTTTGAACTCTATACCCTGTGCGAGTGGCAGCTCGCGGCTCCAGTTGATGGTGTTCGTCTGGCGGCGCATGTAGGCGCGCCACGCATCGGAGCCGGACTCGCGCCCGCCGCCGGTTTCCTTCTCGCCGCCGAACGCGCCCCCGATCTCGGCGCCCGACGTCCCGATGTTGACGTTCGCGATGCCGCAATCGCTGCCGGCCGCGCCCAGGAACGCTTCGGCGGTCCGTACGCTGTTCGTGAAGATCGACGACGAGAGGCCCTGAGGCACGGCGTTGTTCTGCGCGATCGCATCGTCGATCGTCGCGTAACGCATCACGTAGAGGATCGGCCCGAACGTTTCACGCTGCACCAGCGCGTGCTCGTTTCGTAAACCGGTGACGATCGCCGGCTCGACGAAATGCCCGTCGCGCTCGATCGCGTGGCCGCCACGAACGATCGTCGCGCCGGCGGCGCGCGCTTCGGCGATCGCGGCGACGTACGCATCGACGGCCGCGCGGTCGATCAGCGGACCCATCAGCGTCGCCGGTTCGAGCGGATCGCCGATCTTCACTTGCGCGTACGCGTTCGCGACGCGCGCGACGACTTCGTCGAAACACCGCTCGTGCACGATCAGCCGTCGCGTCGTGGTGCAGCGCTGTCCGGCGGTCCCCACGGCGCCGAACACGACCGCCGGGACGACGAGATCGAGGTCCGCATCGTCGGCGACGATCACCGCGTTGTTGCCGCCGCCCTCCAACAGCACCTTCCCGAAGCGAGCGCTCACCTGCTCGGCAATCTGCCTCGCCACGCGACTCGAGCCGGTGAACGAGACGAGATCGACGCGCCGGTCGGCGACGATCGCCCGCGCCTGCGCGTCGTCGCCGATCGCGAGCGAGAAGATCGCCGGCAGTCCCGATTCATCGATGACGCGATCGGCGAGGGCCGATGCAGCGAGCGCCGAAAGCGGCGCTTTCGGCGACGGTTTCCAGACGACGGCGTTTCCGCAGACGCACGCGAGCATCGCGTTCCACGCCCACACCGCGACGGGAAAGTTGAAGGCGGTGATCACGGCGACGACGCCGAGCGGATGCCATTGCTCGTACATGCGATGCGCCGGCCGCTCCGACGGCATCGTTTTGCCGTAGAGCATGCGCGATTGACCGACGGCGAAATCGGCGATGTCGATCATCTCCTGCACTTCGCCGTCGCCCTCGGCCTTGATCTTGCCGGTTTCGAGCGACACCAGCGTGCCGAGCGCGTCCTTGTGCTCGCGCAGCAACGCGGCGTAACGGCGCACGGCCTCGCCGCGCCTCGGCGCCGGCACGTCGCGCCATGCACGCGCGGCATTCACCGCCCGCCCGAGAAGCGCTTCGAGCGTCGCGCTCGTCGTCGTCGGCGCGCTGCCGAGCACGAGGCCGTTCGCGGGATTGACCGATACGAGGCGCTCGCCGTGCGATGAACGTACGAGCGGACGCTCGACATGTCCGTTCTCGCCGACGATGAGTCCGAGGCGCTCCAGTACCGGCAGGGCGCGGGGATCGGTCATCATGATTTCTCCTCGCTCGAGGCGGCGCAGGCGCGTCGAGCCGTCGCCTACCGACACACGGTACCCGGCTCGACGAACACCTCGCGCACGATCGCCTTGCTTTGCGCGACGCCGTTCACCGTATACGCGAACGTCGCGTGATTGCCGTCGGCGAAGGTGAACGTCGCCGTGCCGACGGGCGTGCGCGTCACCTTCGACGGATCGAACGGCACGGCGTCGAAGGCGGGGCCCCGCGTCCGTGCGAGCTGGCCCGAATAGACGCCCGGCGATACGTTCGCCGCCGTCACCGACAGCCACAACGGCGTACCGTCCACGTCGTACGTGAACCACGTCGCGAAGATCACGTTGCTTTGCATCGTCAGGTTGATGCCCCAGCCCGACTCGCTGCCGGCGGGCGCCGCCCACCACAGGTCCTGATAGTTCGTCGCGAGCGCGAGATCAGGCTGCGCGCCGAACGTGCACGTCGGCACGACGCCGAACAACTCGCGCGTGATCGCCTTCGTCTGCGAGATGCCGT
>DASTIY010000274.1:0-7809 GCA_035717085.1 Casimicrobiaceae bacterium
CGGCGACCGTCATCAGCTCACGTGGATCCTGCGCGACGTCGCGTTCGACGTGGCGCCCGGAGAAGCGGTCGGCGTCATCGGTTTCAACGGCGCGGGCAAGAGCACGCTGCTCAAGATGATCGCCGGGACGACGCGGCCCACGACCGGTCGCGTCGACGTGGGAGGCCGCGTCTCGGCGCTGCTCGAACTCGGCATCGGCTTCCATCCCGACTTCACCGGGCGCGAAAACGCACTCATGGCCGGGCAATTGCGCGGCCTCGGCCGCGACGAGGTCGAGGCGGAAATGCCCGCCATCGAGGCCTTAGCCGGGATCGGCGACTACATCGACCAGCCGCTTCGCGTGTACTCGAGCGGCATGGCCGTACGCCTCGCGTTCAGCGTGGCGACCGCCGTGCGGCCGGACATCCTGATCGTCGACGAGGCGCTCGCCGTCGGCGACGTCTTGTTCCAGCAGAAGTGCTACGAGCGCATTCGCACGTTCTGCGACGCGGGGACGACGCTCCTGTTCGTGTCGCATTCGATGCCCGCGGTCTATGCACTCTGCGATCGCGCGCTGCTGATCCACGGCGGAGGCATCGCGATCGACGGCAAGCCCAAGGAGGCCATCGACCTCTACAACGCGCTCGCGCTTCGTGCCCGCGACCCGAACGCGTCGTCGCTGCGCATCGCCGGAGAAGCACCCTCAGATGCACCGTCGACGGTAACGGAATCGGAAACGCCTCCTGCAGCCACGCCGGCACGTCCCTCCAATGAAGTGCTCTCCGATCCGACCGACGTGCCGGCGCGCGCCGATCCCGATCGTGCGGGCGCGACGACGACAATCGGCGCGTACGCGAAACCCGGCGCGGCGATCACCTCGGTGTCCGTGCTGCACGACAACCGCGCGGTCACGACGCTGGTCAGCGAAAGCGCTGCGAGCATCCTCGTGCACGCACGGTTCGACGCGCCGTTCGCGGATCCGCACGTCGGCTTCCAGATCCGCGACGCGCGCGGCGAGCCGATCTTCATGACCAACACGCACGGCATGCGCGCGGCGATCGGCCCGGTCGTTGCCGGCGACGACGTCGAAGTGCGCTTCGAGCTGCGCATGGCGATCGCGCCGGGCGAGTATTCGATCACGGCCGGGATCGCCAACGAGGCCTTGCTGGAAGGACAGTTCCGCGAAGCGCTGTTCCGCGCGCAGGGTGTGGCGACCTTCACGGTCCTCCGCAATCTCGACGCGATCGAGTGGTCGGGCGTGTGCAATCTTGCGCCCACCTGCGTGGTTCGTCGCCCGCCGGTACGCGCGCGCATGACCGTCAGATAACGTCGATCGATCGCTCGACGACCGACGCCGGTTCGCGGTCGATCGTGCTTCGCGGAAACTTCGGTCACGTTACCCGCAGTTTCGCCTCCACCGGCGCGCAGGGCGCCGGCATCATCGCGCCGAGCAGCACCTCCTCGACGCTCGCCGCCAGTCGACTCCACTCGAACGAGCGCGCGAGCGCCTGTCCCGCGCCGGCGTAATGCCGTGCAGTCGCCTCGTCGCTCAGATACGTTTCGATCGCGCGAGCGACGTCGTCGACAGTGTCCGCGAGAAATCCATTCTCGCCGTGCACGACGAGGTCGGCGAACGCTGCGCACTTGCGCGCGGCGACGACGGGACGCCCCGCGAGCCAAGCCTCGAGCAGCACGATGCCGAAACTCTCGCTTTCGCTCATGTTGACGAGGCATAGCGCGCGCGATAGCGCGCCGACAACCACGTCGCGTGGCTGCGAACCGTATGCGAACGCGTGCGGCGAGCCGATCGGCTGGCCGTCCTCGTCGGGGCCGATCACGACGAGGTCGACGACGTGCGCGTGCGCATTCAGCGCGTCGACTGCTTCGACGACCATCCGGTAGCGCTTCGCTGCGGTCTTTCGACCGAGGACGAGCACGAACGGCCTGTCCACGCGATGCAGCGACGCGAAGGCTTCGCGAGCGCGGTGGAGTCTCGCCGGCGAGAATTCGTCCGCATCGACGCCGCCGCCGGGAAGCGAGACGCTCGCAGCGCCAATGCGATCGAAGAACAGCGACTTCGACGACGGTGGTGCGGCGATGACACGTCGCGCGTCGCGAAACATCGCGTAATACGCCTGCCAGTGGTAGTAGCGGTCTTCCATGTGCATGTGCGGCAGCGCGACGACCGGAACGCCGTGCCGTTTGGCGATCTCGCTCGCGACGACCGCCGTCGAAAACGGCGTACCGTGCGCGAGCACGACGTCGTAGTCGTCGATGTTGGTCTCGAGCCACATCGCGAGCTCCCCGGAATGGGGCCCGCGCACGCGTTGAAACAGCGCGTCGACGCTCGGGTCGCGTCGTTGGGTGATGCCGACCAGCGAGCCCACCCACGCCGACAGGTCGTCGCGCCGCGCCGCGTCCTCGAAATCCTCGTCGAGCGGCACCGTTCGCCAGCCGGCACCCTCATCGATCTCGATCGACTCGACGAGCACGCCGAGTTCGCGCGGGTCGCCTTCGGCGGTGAACGGCTTGGCGACGCGCAGTGCGACCACGGCGAGGGCGATCGGGACATCGAACGACCAGTCGAGGCGCCCGGCGATGCTGCACGAGGCAACGACGGCGTCGCCGCAGCGCGCCTCGACGCGCGTCGGCGCCGGTGCATGCGCACGAATGCGCATCGCGCGCGCATGGGATCCCACAGCGACGTGCGTCTCCGCGCTCGTCCAGCGAACGGCGGCGCCGTCGCGACGCTCGACGAAATTCCAGCCGCCGAGGAGGGTCGGCCATGCAGCAGCGTCGTATCCGAGCTCGAGCGCCTGCGCGCGCGTCTCCGCCATCCAGCACGCAAAGAGACGCCGGCACGCGACCAGCGCCGCCGGCTCGTCGACCGAATCCACCGCAAAGCGAAACAGATTCTCGCAATAGGCCGGCGTCGACGGCGACGTGGCAGGCGCGTATTGCGCCGAGAAGTGCCAGCGATCGGCGATCGCGCCGACATCGCACGCGGCGACGTCGACCGCGACATTGCCGCGTTGCGCGAGCGCCTTCAGCAGATTGACGAGGAAGGTCTCGGCGCCCCCCGGTGGCGGATCGGCGAAGCGATACGTGACGGCGAGCACGCGCGGACGGCGCGGCAATCCGACGAATGAACGCATCGCCTGGCGGTAGCGCCGCCCGACGATCGACCAGTCGAGGTGACGCACCGCGTATTCGCGAGCGTTGCGCGCGAACTGGCCGCGCATGGTCGCGTCGGCGACCAACTCGCGCGTGCGCGCGACGAAGTCGTCGCGACCCGCCTTCGCGTAGTGCACGCCCTCGCGCACGTCGTAGCCGCGCACGCCGATCGCCGTGCTCACAACCGGCAGTCCTGCCGCGAAGAAGTCGGGCACCTTGAGGCTGGAGCCGCCACCGCCGAACAGCGGGTTCAGCGCGACGTCGGCGCGCGCGAGCAGCGCGTCCTTTTCGGCGGCGGAGAGTGAACCCGCCAAGTGCACGTTTTCGGGCAAGGCGAGCGTTCCGACGCCCGAGCAGACGCCGCCCGCGATGACGATGTCGACCTCCGGTAGTGCCGGCGCGACATGATCGATCAGAAAGCGCGCGGCTTCGACGTTCGGCGGATGCGCGCTGCCGAGGAAGATCGCGAGGATGCGCGGATTCCTCGCGGTGTGCGCCTGTGCGACCGGCCTGTTCCCGACGCGTACGCCGTTCTCGATCACGATGACTTCCGATTGCACGCCATCCGCGACGAACGTGCGTCGATCCGCGTCGGACACGCACACGACGAGGCCGGCGCGCGCCAGCATTTCGCGCTCGAGCGCCTCGGTTTGCGCAATGCGGCGCGCTGCATCGTGCCGCGAGCGCAACAGGTCGGCCTTCAGGTGCCGTTCCACGTTGAGCGACGAATAGACGACGCGCGCCGACGCGGGCAGTAGCCGCGCAAGCGGCACGAGATACGGATGCTCGAAGATCACCGCCTGCGCACGCGACGCGATGGCGCGGAACAACGCGACGAGCTCGTTGTTGTCGAGGCAATGTTCCGAGGCGACGAGATCGCTGACCGAAACGCGTTCGCCGCGCGCGGAGGCGACGTCGGCATCGCGATGTGCAGCCGTTCTCGGAACGCGGATTTCGCGCAGCCTCGGACCGAGCGACCACTCGCTGCGGCGGGCTTCGTCGGTCAGCGCGAGCAGCACCACGTCGAAATCTCGCGCGAGCTCGGTCAGGAGCTCGAGGATGCGCGCTTCGCCGCCGCCTTTTGCGCCGGAAACCGGAAAATCATTGACCGCGACGAGCAGCGGGCGCGGCGACGCGGCCGCTTCGGTGAGCGCGGCATCGACGGTGGCGGCGATCGACGCCCATGTGAAATTCGCGTGCACGTACGCTTGTCCGGCTGCCCCGACGCGCCGGCGCGCTGGCGCATCGTCGAGCACGCTCGCAAGCCGCGCCGCGAATGCGTCGGCTGCCGAAATGAAGACCGTGTCGCCGTCGACGAGGCCGAGCCCACGTGCGCCGACGGGGGTCGCGAGCATCGGCGCGCCTGCGGCCAAATAGTCGAGCGCCTTCAGATTGGTGCCCGACCCGGAGAACATCGGATTGATCGCGACGGCGCAGCGCGCAAATTCGTGGGCTCGCGCCGCGTCGTCGACGACGCCCAGGCGGCGAACGTTTGGCGGCAACGTGCCTTCGACCCGGTCGCCCGCGGAGCCGGCGATGCGAAACGAGACGTCGGGCAGCGCGGGCGCGAGATGCTCGACGATGAAGCGCACCGCCTCGGCGTTGGGCGGGTGCGCGCTGCCGATGAAAAACACGCGTCGTTCCTCGCGCGAGCCTCCGTCGCTCGGCTGCGGCACGGTCGGCTCGAATCCGTTCGGCACGAGCAGGATGCGCTCGCGCGGGACGCCGAAATCGGCGGCGAGCAGGTCGCGATCCTCGGCGCTGGTTGCGAACACGCGTGCGGCGTGCGTGACCAGCGCGCACTCGAGATCGGCGATGAAATCGGCCGCCTTGGCGCCCGCGGTGCCGCGCAGCATGCCGCGCGCGAGCCGATGCTCGACGTTGTAGGCGTTGTAGATGCGCGGCTTGCCGTCGCTGGCGAACGTGCGGTCGTACGGAAGCGTGAACGGCGACTCGTGGACGACGACGTCGGCGTTCACGACCTCGTCGATGAAGCGCTTGCCGAACGCGTCCTCGACGCCCGCCGCGAGCGCCACGACGTAACCCGAACACTCGGGGCCGATGCCCTGCCCATCGAGCTCGGCGTGCAGCCGGTCGAAGACGGGAGCCTTGGGAATGCGAAGCTCGCGAAACGCGGGACCGAAGCGCACTTCCTCGAACGGCTGCGTCGAGTACGTCGGCGACAACAGCGTGACATCGTGGCGCTCGGCGACATGCCGGTACAGCCCGTAATAGCGCTGCTCGCCGCCGCTGCGCGGCGGATGGAACGCCGGGAAAAAGTTCGCGACGAGGATGCGCACGCTAGCGCCGATACCCGACGAGCGCGTAGTCCTGCGGCCCGAAGAGGCGCTGCGCCAGCACGCCGGCGAGCTCCGCGGGAAGGAAGCTCAGGTCGGGTGCGCGGGTGTCCGGATGCAGCCGCATGATTTCCACGCGCTCGAAGCCGCGCGACTCGAGGATGAAGCGAAACGGCTCGGGCGGCAGCGGCCGCTCGTGCGTCGGGTCGAAGTAGAAGTTGCAGGCGCCGACGACGAGGTTCTCGGGATTCGGCGTCTCGAAGATCGCGACGCCGCCCGGGCGCAACACGCGCCGCGCCTCGTCGAAGAGCTCGACTAGCCGCGCAAACGGCACGTGCTCGATCACATGAATCGCAGAGATCGCACCGAGCGACGCGTCGGGAAGGCCGTGCAGGTATTCGAGTACGTCGGCCGCGACGACGTCGAGTCCGCGCGCCTGGCAGCCTGCAACGGCGACCGGATTCATGTCGACGCCGCGCGCCTGCACTTGCTCCTCGCGCAAGAGCTCGAGCCATTCGCCGCGACCGCAACCGACGTCGAGCAGCGGCGCGTCGGCGATGCCCGCACCCGCGGCGCGAACGATCGGCAGGTAGATCGCGACGCGCTGCTTGATGTCGTCGCGCGTGCCACGGAAGCGATCCTCGAAGGCGACGTAGAAGCCCTCGTCGTGCACCGAAGGCGACGCGGCTTGCGCCGGCTGCCGCGAAGTCGCCGGTACGCCCGACGGCGGCGTGTCGCCTTGCACCTCCTCGGCACGATGGCGCGCGGCGGCGAGATCCTCGAGCGACGGCAATTGCGCGACGCGCTGTGCCAGCGCCTGGTTGCCGTCGCGCAGTGCGTCGACGGCGCGGCGGGTACGCACGAGATCCTCGAGCAGCGCCGCGATGCGTTGGGCCGCGTCGTCGCGCCCGCGATCGCCTTCGTCCAGTCGGGTGAACGCCGACGTAACGCGTCCCTCGATCGCGTCGAACCGGGCGTCGCCGCGTTCGACGTTCGCGTGAAGCTCGCTACGAACGCGCTGCACTGCAGTGTCCGCACGCGTGGCGTTCGCGCGCACGTCGCTGCGCAGCGTTTCGAGCTCGCCGCGACTCGATTTGTCGCGCTCGACGTCGGCGAGACGCGATGCCAGACGCTCACCGTGCGCGGTGATGCTGCGCACCTCACCACCGAGCGCCTCGACCTCGGCCGCGCTAGCCAACGTGGCGAGCCGTCGCTCGAATTCGTCGAGGATGTTGTTGACCTGCGCGCGCAGTTCGGTGCGATTCGCGAACACGGCGCTTTCGAGCGCTTCGTGGTTTCGCGCGAGATCCGGCAATCGCCACAGGTATTGCGCGATCCCCGCGAGCCGTCCGACGACGGGCACTCGGCGCATCGACCGCATGGCGAACGGTGCCGCGAGACCGGAGATCGGCACGCCCGCGGCGCGGCCTTCCGCGGAGTACCGAATGCGTCCGAGCACTTCGATCCGCGACAATGCCCCGGCGCGGATTTTCGCGAGGTAACGCGACGCGCCTTCGCGATCGGGCTCGCGTCCGAGGATGCGCCGGTACGCCTGGCGCACGAAGTCCTCGTCGTGGTACGCGAGGAAGTCCGCGAGCCGGTAACGTGGCTGCTTCGCCAAATCGTCGGCGAACGCACCGAGGCGCGGCAGCGGTGCCGCGGTGCGCGGAGCAGCAGGGACCGTCACCATGCTTTCCACGCCGAGGCCGGGCGTCGGCAGGCGCGCACCGACTTCGGCGCGGATCTCGCGCATCAGCCGGTCGATGTCCAGGCGATCGCTCACCGCAGTCGGCAACGCGATCCGTTCACGCGCGTCGCCATCGTCACAACTCGTCGACGATCTCGCCGGACAACCGCCGGAACGCGACGAGCGCGAGCAGCAGCAGCGCGACGGCGACGATCGCCGGGTAGAGCAACGTCGACCACGGCGGCACCTGCCCGTCGAGGAAGATCGACTGCGCGAAGCGCACGATCGGCCACATCGGATTCCAAGTAAGCACCTCCGCGAACCCGGCCGGAAGCGTACGGGCCGGATAGATGATCGGGGTGAGCCAGAACCAGAACTGCATCAGCATCGCCATGCTCTGCTCGACGTCGCGGTAGAACACGTTGATCGTCCCGAGCAGCACGCCGAGCCCGACCGCGAGCGCGACGATCAGCGCGACGACGGGAATGAACGCGAGCACCGCGACGCCCGGAAACGCGCCGGCGATCGCGAGGAACGCGAGGAAGAGCGCGAGCACGACGGCGAAGTTGACGAGCGCCGACAGCGCGGCGATCGTCGGCAGCGCGAGCTTCGGCAGGTTCACCTTCTTCAGCAGGTTCGCGTTGTGCACGAAGACGCCGACCGACCGGTTCA
>DASTIY010000275.1:0-5038 GCA_035717085.1 Casimicrobiaceae bacterium
TGCGCGGCTCAACGGCGAGATCAACGCAATCCTGAAGGAGCCCGACGTCGTGCAGAAGCTCAATGCGCAGGGCTTCGAGCTCGTCGGCGGAACGCCCGAGGCATTCGGCAAGCTGATCGTCGACGACACGGCGCGCTGGGCGCCGGTCATCAGGAAGCTCGGCCTGAAAGTCGATTAGGACTCCGAAAGTCGATTAGGACTCCATGTCGTCGTCGGCGAGCTTCGGCAGCAGCGGGTCGCTCGCCGACGTGAGCACGCCGGCGCGCGTGTAGATCGCGAGCTTCTCGCGCGTGTCGGCGATGTCGAGGTTGCGCATCGTGAGCTGGCCGATGCGATCCTGCGGCGAGAACGCCGACAGCTCCTTCTCCATCGTCAGCCGCTCCGGCTTGTACGTGAGGTTCGGACTCGCCGTGTCGAGGATCGAGTAGTCGTTGCCGCGGCGCAACTCGAGGGTCACCTCGCCGGTCACCGCGCGCGCGACCCAACGCTGCGCGGTCTCGCGCAGCATCATCGCCTGCGGGTCGAACCAGCGGCCCTGGTAGAGCAGCCGCCCGAGCCGCCGGCCGTTGTCGCGATACTGCTCGATCGTGTCCTCGTTGTGGATGCCGGTGACGAGGCGCTCGTATGCGATGTGCAGCAGCGCCATGCCGGGCGCCTCGTAGATGCCGCGACTCTTCGCCTCGATGATCCGGTTCTCGATCTGGTCGCTCATTCCGAGCCCGTGCCGGCCGCCGATCGCGTTCGCTTCGAGCAACAGTGCGACGGGATCGTCGAACGCGACGTCGTTCAGCGCGACCGGCCTGCCTTCGTCGAATCGCACCGACACGCGCTCGCGCGCGATCGCCACGTCGTCGCGCCAGAATGCGGCTCCCATGATGGGCTCGACGATGGTGATGCCCTTGTCGAGGAATTCGAGATCTTTCGCCTCGTGCGTGGCGCCGAGCAGGTTCGAGTCGGTCGAGTACGCCTTCTCGGCGCTCGTTCCATATTCGAATCCCGAGCGCGCGAGGTACGCCGACATCTCCTTGCGCCCGCCGAGCTCGTCGATGAAGCGCGCATCGAGCCACGGCTTGTAGATGCGCAGGCCCGGGTTCGCGAGCAGGCCGTAGCGATAGAAGCGCTCGATGTCGTTGCCCTTGAACGTGCTGCCGTCGCCCCAGATGTGCACGTCGTCCTCGCGCATCGCGACGACGAGCATCGTGCCGGTGACCGCGCGGCCGAGCGGCGTGGTGTTGAAGTACGTGACGCCTGCAGTCGAGATGTGGAACGCGCCCGACTGCAGCGCCGCGATGCCTTCGGCGACGAGCGCCGCGCGACAATCGACGAGCCGCGCCTCTTCGGCACCATACGCCTTCGCGCGGCGCGGGATGTCGTCGTAGTCGCGCTCGTCCGGCTGCCCGAGATGCGCGGTGTAGGCGTACGGAATGGCGCCGTGCTCGCGCATCCAGGCGATCGCGGCACTCGTGTCGAGACCGCCCGAGAACGCGATGCCGACCTTGTGGCCGACGGGCAGGGATTGCAGGATGGTGGACATGGACGGCGCGGCCGAGCGCGAAATGGTTTAGTTTAGTCGGAATGCCGGAACTGCCCGACGTCACCGTCTATTGCGAGGCGCTCGCGGCGCGCATTGCGGGGCACGTGCTGCTGCGCGTCGACATCGTGCATCCGTTCCTGCTGCGGACCGCCGTGCCGCCGATCACGGCCGTGGAAGGTCGCCGCGTCGTCGGCGTGCGGCGTATCGGCAAGCGCATCGCGATCGAGCTCGACGGTGGTCTCTTCGTCGTCATTCATCTGATGATCGCCGGCCGCCTGCGTTGGCTCGCCGCGGGCGACAAGCCATCGGCCCGCATCACGCTCGCCGTGCTGCACTTCGCGTCCGGCCGGCTCGCCATCACCGAAGCGGGGACACGACGGCGCGCGTCGCTGCACGTCGTCGAAGGCGACGACGCGCTCGCGTCGCTCGGTGTGCCCGGCCTCGAGATCGCCGACATCGACGAAGCGACGTTCGCGTCACGGCTCGTCGCCGAGAATCACACGCTGAAACGCGCGCTCACCGATCCCCGCACGTTCAGCGGCATCGGGAACGCGTATTCGGACGAGATCCTGCATCGCGCGCGCCTGTCGCCGATCGCGCATACGCAGAAGCTTTCGCGCGACGACATCGCGCGGCTGTACCACGCCACGCGCGAGGTGCTCGACGAATGGACGCGACGGCTGCGCGCGCAGGCGGGCGCAGGCTTCCCGGTCAAGGTGACCGCGTTTCGTCCCGAGATGGCCGTGCACGGCCGCTACGGAAAGCCGTGCCCGGCATGCGGTGCGCCCGTGCAGCGCATCGTGTACGCCGAGAACGAATGCAACTACTGCGCGCGCTGCCAGACCGGCGGCAAGGTGCTTGCCGACCGCGCGCTCTCGCGCCTGCTGCACGAGAGCTGGCCGCGATCGATCGATGCGCTCGAGTGAGCGCCGGGAACGCTCGCTACCGCCAGAGAAACGTCAGCTGCGTGCGACCGCGCGGACCGACATGAACGTGCCGCGTTTGCACCTGGCCGTTGTCCGCGGCCTCGATCGTGTAGCTGCCCGGCGGAAGGTCGGCGAGCAGGATCGGCCCCGTGTTCGGTGCGTCGAGCACGACGATGCCGTTGCGGTCCGTGACGCGGACCGCGGTCCCCGCGACGAAGTCGTTGTAGGCGGGGAACGGACTCGGCGCCGCCATCGTGATCTCGAGCGAATAGTCGCGCGCCGCGGCGCGCATCGCGTCGGCCTCGTCGCGGGTGATGCCGCCCGTTGCGTACGGTACGTCGCCGTAATGTCCCTGGAATTCGGCGACAGCGGGATCGGCTGCGAATGCGGCCAGCGCGACGCCGGCAGCAAGCAACGCGGGGCGAACGTGAAAATGGCTCATGGTGCGTCTCCAGCGGGTGGCAAGGCTACATCGCCTCCATCGTTAGACCTCGAAGCGCGGCACGGTTCATGCCGCATTGCCGGGTCGGACTCCATCGGAAGTGGAGCTGACCCTGCTCGGTGCGGGTCTCGGCGCACGTCCGATGAGAGTAGGGTCTGACCCGGGCCAGTCCCCGCTTCTTCGCGAGTGTGCTAGCTTGACGATCCGTATCGCGGAGCCCGCCATGCCGTCGTTCGACATCGTCTCCGAAGTGAACCAGGTGGAAGTGCGCAACGCCGTCGACCAGGCGAACCGGGAGATCGGCACGCGCTTCGATTTCAAGGGATCCGACGCGCGCGTCGAGTACGACGGCAAGGCGCTGACGCTCTTCGCCGACGACGACTTCAAGCTGAAGCAGGTGACCGACATCCTCGTCGCGAAGCTGGCGAAGCGCCAGGTCGACATTCGCGCGCTCGATCACGGCTCGGTGGAAAAGGTTTCCGGCAGCAAGGTCAAGCAGGCGGTCACGGTCAGAACCGGCGTGGCGCAGGACCTCGCGAAGAAGATCGTCAAGCTCGTCAAGGACAGCAAGCTCAAGGTGCAGGCCGCGATCCAGGGCGAGGCCGTGCGCGTCTCCGGCGCGAAGAAGGACGACCTGCAGTCGACGATCGCGCTGGTGAAGAAGTCGATCACCGACTTCCCGCTGCAGTACCAGAATTTCCGCGATTAGGGTCGCAGGAAAGAGCGGCGTTTGGGTCAGGGCTGCAAGTATTGCGCGATGCGCGAATACTTACGGCCCTCAAAGTCGCTGGCCCCAAAGTCGGTTACGCGAAATCGGCGCCGAGCGCCCGCTGCTGCTCCGGGGAAAGGGTGATTCCCGCGTTGTAGTCGGGGTGGTCGACGCCCATCGCAACGTGCGCGCCGCGCTTCCACGCTCCGATCATCGCCGGCGTCAATTCGAATCGCAGGAAGTGCACCGACGACGTCTTGTCGGCCGTCTCGCGATCGAGATCCTCGTCGGCGATCGGCGTGACGCGGGGCTCGTCGTCGACCTGCAGCCAGATGGCATCCTCGATGCCGCGCAACCGCGCGAGCGCGGCGCGACGCTCGCCCTCGTCCTCGTATTCGATCAGCAACGTGGCCTTGAGATTCGAGCCGTCGGGAACGAGCGGGTTGTACGCGTCGAGCTCGTCCTGGATGCCCTCCTCCTCGAACGTCTTCTCGATGCGCAACATTTCCTGGATCTGGTAGCGGATCGTCGTCTCGTCCTCGAAGAGCAGCGTCAGATGGTCGCCGAGGTGCACGGTGCGCGCGCGCTTGTGCGCGATCGCCTGCGCACGCATCTCGGGCCGCTTCTTCGCGTACGCTTCGAGCGTGAGCAGGCTGTCGCGGGTGATGATCATCGCGTCAGTCGATCCCGTACGCGATGCAGAGCAGCGTCAATGGATGCTCCTTGCGCGGCCGCCGCTCGCTGCCGCCCTGGACGATCCCCTCCTCGATGCGTCGCTGCGCAATGGGGCAGTCGGAGCTCAGGAAATCCGGATCGAACTCCGCCATTCGCCGGAATACCGGCCGTCCTATCTTCATGGCGTCGTCGAAGTATTCGCGCTTCACGCCCCACGTGCCGTCGTGTCCCGAGCAGCGCTCGACCGTATTCACCTGTGTGTCGGGAATCCACTCGAGCGCCTCGCGCGTCTTCTGGCCGACGTTCTGAACGCGCGAGTGGCACGGGATGTGATAGCTCACCTTGCCGAGGCCGCGCTTGAACGATTTGTCGAGGAGCCCGTCGCGCTCGCGCGCGACGAAATACTCGAAAGGGTCGAACATCGCGTCGGACACGGCCTTGACGTCGGCGTCGTCGGGGAAGAGCAGCGGCATTTCGTGCTTGAACATCAGCGTGCACGACGGCACCGGCGTCAGGATCGCGTATCCCGCGCGCGCGAGCGGCGCGAGCGCCGGAATGTTCACGTCCTTGAACGATTCGACGGTCTTCAGATCGCCGAGTTCGAGCTTCGGCATGCCGCAGCACACTTCCTTCTCGACCATCACGTGCGGGATTTCGTTGTGCCGCAGGATCGCGAGCAGGTCGTGGCCGAGCTCGGGCTCGTTGTAGTTCGCGTAGCAGGTGCCGAACACCGCCACCTTGCCCGGCGTGGT
>DASTIY010000276.1:0-2313 GCA_035717085.1 Casimicrobiaceae bacterium
ACGACGCTGACGGCGGCGACGCCGGTGACGATCACGAGCAGCAACGCGGCGGCGGTGCTGGTGAGTCCGTCGGACACGACGACGGCGGGCACGGGCAGCGTGGTGGTGACGATCCCGGCGAACAATTACTACGCGCCGATCTGCATCGCCGGGGTGGCGGGGCAGGCGGGGCAGACGGCGACGTTGACGGCGAGCGCGACCAACATCGACAGCGGCACGCGCGCCGTGAACGTTCTGCAGCCCGTCGTCGGGATCATCGGCATCAGCACGAATCTTACGGCGGCATCGGCGGACGAGCCATTCAACGTGTACGTGGGGCTCGGTCAGTCGACGTCGCCGGACACGCTGGTGCAGACGTGGCAGGCGCGCAAGGGTGGCGGCGGGCTGAGCGTCAGCGTGACCTCCGCCGTCTCGAGCGTCGCGCAGCTCAAGTTCGGCGCGCAGACCGGTGCGTCGGTGACCGCGACGATTCCGGCTGGAAGCTACTACAACAGCGCGACGAACCTGTACCTCGATCCGCTCACGTCGGGGACGACCAGCGTGTCGGCGATCATCCCCGGCTTCCTGCAATCCGCAGGCACGAGCTACACGAATCCGCGATCGGTCACGATCGGACCATGATCGCGACCACGCAATGCGTCTTCCATTTCAAGCATCGGAAGGTTGCCATGTGGAACGGCGTGCTCATCGCGTCTGCGCTCGCCGTATTGTCGACGGCCGCGTTCGCGCAGACCGACGCGACGCTTCCGTCGAAGCTCTCCGGCCGCATGACGGCGACCGGCGCAACGCAGACGTTCATTCTCGACATCGCGATGGTGTTCGACGGCGACCGCAAGCCGGGCGCCATCGCCGGGCACGTCACGCATCACGGCGTCAGTTGCGGCGCCGACAACGAGCCCCTGGCCGATACGTGGGATGGGAACGAACTGCGAGTCGTCGCGGTCCTCCACGCGAACGTGAACACGCTGCGCATGGGCGGCCAATGCGATGGCGCGAAAGTCACGTACACGCTGAAGCGCAAGCCGGGCGGCGGCGAATTCGAAGGCGACGTACGCGCGAACACGAGCTCCGCGGTGGCGACGATCGTGCTGTCGCCGTAAGTTGGCGAGCTCGCCAGATCGGCGCCTACTTGATCCCCAACCGCTCCATGCGATAGCGCATGGCTCTGAACGTAATCCCGAGCAGCTTTGCGGCGGCCGTGCGGTTGTAGCGCGTCTTCTCGAGCGCCTCGTTGATCGCCGCGCGCTCGACGCGGTCGAGATAATCCTGCAGCGGCCACTTCTCGCCGGCCGGAATCGGCGCGTCCGATTCGTCGGCGACGGGCGTCAGATGCAGATCCTCGGCGGTGATGCGCTGCGGGTTCGCCGCGAGCGACAGGCCGCGCTCGAGGATGTTCTCGAGCTCGCGCACGTTGCCGGGGAACGGATAGCGCTCGAGCGCATGCACGGCCTCGGGCTCGAGGCCGGCGCCGTTTCCGCGCGAGAGTTTGGTGAGGATCGCGTTGGCGATCAGCGGAATGTCCTCGCGCATTTCGCGCAAGCTGGGCATCGCGAGCTCGATGACGTGCAGGCGGTAGTAGAGGTCCTGGCGAAACTCGCCGCCTTCGACGAGCGCCGAGAGATTCTTGTGCGTGGCGCTGATGAGGCGCACGTCGACCGCGTCTTCGGACGTCGATCCCACCTTGCGCACCTTCTTCTCCTGGATGGCGCGCAGTAGCTTGACCTGCATGGCGAGCGGGAGGTCGGCGACTTCGTCGAGGAACAGCGTGCCGCCGTTCGCCGCCTGGAAGAACCCGTCGCGATCCGCCTCGGCGCCGGTGAACGCGCCCTTCTTGTACCCGAAGAACTCGCTCTCCATCAGGTTCTCGGGAATCGCCCCGCAGTTGACCGCGATGAAGGGCAGTTCAGCCCGCGGCCCCTTGAGGTGAATCATCCGGGCGGCGAGCTCCTTGCCGCTGCCCGATTCGCCGTTGATGAAGACCGGCGCCTGGCTTCGCGCGAGGCGCTCGATCAGCCCACGCACCTGCTCCATCGCCGGCGATTCGCCGAGGAGCTGGTAAGTCGTCGCCGGCTGCGGCTTGTCGGGCACCTTCAGCGCCTGCTTGACGAGCGCCCGCAGCTGCTCCAGGGCGACGGGCTTGGCGAGGTAGTCGAAGGCGCCGGCTTTCAGGGCCGCGACCGCGTTCTGGGTGCTGCCGAACGCCGTGATCACGGCGACCGGCACGTCGAGCGCTTTCTGCGTGATGTGCTCGACCACCCGGATGCCTTCGCCGTCCGGCAGGTTCCAGTCGGTGAGGCACAGGTCGAAGCCATT
>DASTIY010000277.1:0-10875 GCA_035717085.1 Casimicrobiaceae bacterium
GAGCTTCGGCGACGGGTGGCTCGAAGTCGCCGGCTCGGGGCAGGTGCATCCGAACGTGCTGAAGGCCGTGGGGATCGACCCGCAGCGCTGGCAGGGCATCGCGTTCGGCATGGGGCCCGATCGCCTCGCGATGCTTCGCTACGGCGTCGACGATCTGCGGCTCTTCTACGAAAACGATCTGCGGTTCCTCGCCCGGTTTCGTCAATGAAATTCTCCGAACGCTGGCTGCGCACGCTCGTCGATCCGCCGATCGACACCGCCGAGCTGTGCGAGCGCCTGACGATGGCCGGCTTCGAGGTGGAAAATGTCGAACGCGCCGCGCCGCCATTCACCAACGTCGTCGTCGGCCGCATCACGACGGTCGACGCTCATCCGAATGCCGAGCGGCTGCACGTATGCACGGTCGACGCCGGCGGGACGTCGCTGCAAGTCGTCTGCGGTGCGCCGAATGCCGCGGCCGGCATGCTCGTGCCGACGGCACTGGAAGGCGCCGCGTTGCCGGGTGGCCTGACGATCCGTCGCGCGACGATGCGCGGCGTCGAGTCGCAGGGAATGCTGTGCTCGGCGAAGGAGCTCGGCATCGCCGACGATGCGTCGGGCCTCCTGCCCTTGCCTTCGCACGCGACGCCGGGTGCCAACGTGCGCGACGTGCTCGCGCTCGACGATACGCTGATCGAGATCAAGCTCACGCCGAACCGTCCTGATTGCCTCTCGCTCGTCGGCGTCGCGCGCGAAGTGGCGGCGATCACCGGCGCGCCCTTGTCGCTCCCCGAGCTCGACGTCGCACCGGTGACGAGCGACGCGACGCGCGCGGTGCGCATCGAGGATTTCGCGGCGTGCCCGCGTTTCGCCGGCCGTCTCATCGAGGGCATCGATGCGCGCGCGCCGACGCCGCACTGGATGAAGGAGCGCCTCGAGCGTTCGGGCATCCGCTCGATCTCCGCCGTCGTCGACGTCACGAATTACGTGATGCTCGAGCTCGGCCAACCGCTGCATGCGTACGACGACCGGCAACTCGATGGCGATATCGTCGTGCGCTTCGCGCGCGAAGGCGAAACGCTGACGCTGCTGAACGGCGACACGCTCGCGCTGACGCCGGATCTGCTGCTCGTCTGCGACAGCGCGAAGCCGCTCGGCCTCGCCGGCATCATGGGGGGCGAGCATTCCGGCATCGCCGACGACACGACGACCGTCTACCTCGAAGGCGCGTTCTGGAACCCCGCGGTCATCCAGGGCAAGATGCGCCGTCTCGGCTTCACGAGCGATGCCGGCTATCGCTTCGAGCGCGGCGTCGACTTCGAGCTCGGCCCGCGCGCGGTCGAGCGGGCGACGCAACTGATCCTCGACATCTGCGGCGGCCGCGCAGGCCCGCTGACCGACGCGAAGGGGCTGCTTCCCGAGCGGGCGCCCGTGCGTCTTCGCGCAGCGCGCGTGACGCGCGTGCTCGGCGTATCGGTCGCGCCCGACGCGATCGCCGACGTCTTCACGCGCCTGCGCCTGCCGTTCACGCGCGAACGCGACGATTTCGTCGTCACGCCGCCCTCGTACCGGTTCGACCTCGCGATCGAGGAGGACCTGATCGAGGAAGTCGCGCGCATTCACGGCTACGACAACATCCCCGCCACACCGCGTGCGCACGTGCAGCGAATGCTGCCCGATCCGGAGACGCGGCGAGGCACGGCGGACTTGCGGCAGCGCCTCGTCGATCGCGATTGGCAGGAAGTCGTCACGTTCAGCTTCGTCGCGTTGCGCGACGAGCAGGCGCTCGATCCGCAGGCGCGCCCGATCGCGGTCTTGAATCCGATTGCAGCACAGCACGACGTGATGCGCTCGACGTTGCTTCCCGGGCTCTTGACGGTGCTCGGCACGAATCTGAAGCGCCGGCTGCCGCGCGTGCGCATCTTCGAGGTCGGCCGCGTGTTCCTGCGTGATGGGTTTGCGCAACCGGTGCGCGTCGGCGGCCTCGCCTTCGGCCCTGCGGCACCGGAGCAATGGGGATTGCCGCTGCGGCTCGTCGATTTCTTCGACGTCAAGGGCGACCTCGAAGCGCTCGCATCGCCGCTCCAACTCGCGACGCCGGCGACGCCGCGACCGTGGTTGCATCCGGGTCGCAGCGCGGACGTGGTCATCGACGCAACCCCGGCCGGTTGGATCGGCGAGTTGCATCCGCGGCTGCTACGTCACTTCGAATTGCCGACGGGCCCCATCGTGTTCGAAGTCGACGTCGCGGCGCTCGCCACGATTCCCATGCCGCGTGCGCACGCCGTGTCGCGGCTGCCGTCGATCCGCCGCGATATCGCAATAATGATCAATGAGAACATAGCAGTAGCCGATGTTCTTCAGTCACTGCGAGAGCTCGAAATGCCGACGGTCGAGGCGATCGACGTGTTCGACGTCTACCGTGGGCCCGAGCTGCCGAACGGCAGGAAAAGCGTTGCGATTCTGGTGCTTATGCGTGATACTGAACGTACTTTGACCGACGAGGACAGCGAGCGGATCGTGGCGGAACTCCTCGCCTCGCTGCGTGCCCGGTTCGGCGCCACCCTGAGATCCTGACCTCCCGATGACGCTCACCAAAGCCGAACTCGCCGATCTCCTCTTCGAGCAGCTGGGACTCAACAAGCGGGAAGCGAAAGACATGGTCGAGCGCTTCTTCGAGGAAATTCGAACCGCGCTCGAGGAAGGGCGCAGCGTGAAGCTGTCCGGGTTCGGCAACTTCCAGCTGCGCGAGAAGCCGCAGCGCCCGGGCCGCAATCCGAAGACGGGCGAAGAAATCCCGATCACCGCGCGGCGCGTCGTGACGTTCCACGCGAGCCAGAAGCTCAAGGCGATGGTCGAAGCGGCGAACCATGCCCGAACCCAGCCGAGCTAAGACCGCGCTACCCCCGATCCCCGCCAAGCGCTATTTCACGATTGGCGAGGTGAGCGAGCTTTGTGCGGTGAAGCCGCACGTGCTGCGCTATTGGGAGCAGGAATTCGCGCAGCTGAAGCCGGTCAAGCGGCGCGGCAATCGCCGCTATTACCAGCATCACGAAGTGCTGTTGATCCGGCGCATTCGCGACCTCCTCTACGAGCAGGGCTTCACGATCAACGGTGCGCGGCATCGGCTCGATTCGGAGAACACGGCGGAGCCGCGCGCGGCGACGCGCGGCGCGGCACCGTCGTTGAACGTCGTCGCGCCGAGCGCGACGCGCACGCTGGACGTCGCCGAACTGCGCGAGGAATTGGTCGCGATACGGCGGCTGCTGACGCCGTCGCGTTGACGCGAACGCTATAATGCGCGTTCGGTCGGGGCGTAGCGCAGCCTGGTAGCGCACCTGCATGGGGTGCAGGGGGTCGAGTGTTCGAATCACTTCGCCCCGACCATCTTCATCGAGATACGGCCGCGCATGCGGCCGTTTGTCTGACGGCTGCGCCAAACGACGTTAGCGAGCGACGCGGCGCGAGCAAGCGCATAATCGCGCACGGCGCCGTGGCGGCGCGACGGAGTGTGACCCACGTGCGGCACGTCCTGGTGGTGGACGACAATCGCTACCTCGCTGATTCCGTCGCGCTGCTTCTCGAGGATCAAGGGTTCGAAGCGCGCGTCGCCTACAGCGCGGAAGAGGCGTGGGCGCAAGCGAAGCGCACGCCACCCGAAGTCGTCATTCTCGACATCCGGATGCCGGGCATCGGCGGCCTCGAGCTCGCGCGGGCGCTGCGAGCGGCCGCGCAGCTGCCGCTGTTGCTGATCGCGTTCACCGGCTCCATGCTGGCCGCCGAGCACGCGGAATTGCACGGCGAGTTCGACGCCGTCGTTCGCAAGCCGGCCACGCTCGACGAAATCATCCACGCCATGCAATACGCAGAGACCAGGACGACGCGTCCGACGCTGCGCCATCGCTGATCCAGGGCTCCTGAAGCGCGTCTTATGAACGACGCACATTCCGCCGCGGTGATTCCGCTTCGCGCGACGTCTGTCGAGCCGCACGCCGATCTCGTCGCTTTCCTGTTCACGGACATCGAGGGCTCGAGCCTCAAATGGCTCAACCATCGCGCCGCGATGCAGGAAGCGCTGCGGGCGCACGACGACGTCCTGCGCGCGGCGATTGCCGCGCACGGCGGCGAAATCTTCAAGACGGGGGGCGATGCGTTCAACGCGGCGTTCCGGCGGCCGTCGGACGCGATCGGGGCTGCGGTCGACGCGCAGCAGACGCTCGCACGGCACGACTGGTCCGCGGTGGAGGGCCTCGGCGTTCGCATGGCAGTTCACGTGGGAACCGCCGAAAAGCGCGAAGGCGACTATTTCGGTCCTGCGCTCAATCGCGTCGCGCGACTGCTCACGCTCGGCCATGGCGGCCAGGTGCTCGTCACGTCGTCGGCGGCCGAACTCGTCGCAGCGGAACGCGAGAACCGCCACACGTTGCGCCATCTGGGCGCGCATCCGCTCGACGATCCGCTTCAGCCCGTCGGCGTGCATCAGCTCGACGTTCCGGGCTTGCCGCACGAGTTTCCGCCGCTGCGCACGACCGAGAATCGGCCCACGAATCTGCCGCGGCAGCCCACCGCGCTGATCGGGCGCGATGCCGAGCTCGAACGGCTGCATGGCCTTCTTTCGCAAAACCAGCTGGTCACCGTGACGGGCACCGGCGGCGTCGGCAAGACGCGGATCACGCTCGAAATGGGCATACGCCTGCTCGACCGGTTTCCCGACGGTGCGTGGCTCGTGGAGCTCGCCGCGATCTCGGATGCGGCGCTCGTGCCGGGCGCGGTGACGACGGCGCTCCACATCGACACGTCGTCGGCCAAGACACCGGTCGAGGCTATGGTGTCGCGGCTGCGGAATCAGGATTTGCTGCTGCTGCTCGACAATTGCGAACACGTCATCGATGCCGTCGCGACGATGGTCGAGGCACTGATCGCCGCCGCGCCGAAGGTGCGGGTGCTGATCAGCTCGCAGGAGCCGCTCGGCATCGCGGGCGAGCAGATCTTCCGCCTGCCGTCGCTCGGCGTACCGAAGGAGACGCACGTGCGCTCGGAGGACGCACAGCAGTCCGGTGCGATGCAACTCTTCGCCGAACGTGCGAGGGCGGCCGATCCGCGCTTCACGCTCGACGACCGCAACGCGTCGACGGTCGCCGCGATCTGCCGGCGCCTCGACGGCATTCCGCTCGCAATCGAGATGGCCGCGGCGCGCGCGCCGATGCTCGGCGTGGATCGTCTCGCGCAGAAGCTCGACGAGCGCTTCCGCGTGCTCACGGGCGGGCGTCGTACGGCACTACCGCGCCAGCAGACGCTGCGCGCGACGCTCGATTGGAGCTACGGGCTGCTCTCCGAGAAAGAGGGCAAGGTGTTGCGCCGACTCTCGATCTTCGCGGGCGGCTTCACGCTGGACGGCGCGGGCCGCGTCGCGGGCGACGAGGCGATCGACGAGTTCGAGGTCATCGATCTGCTGTCGCATCTCGTCGCCCGCTCGCTCGTCGTCGCCGATACCGACGAGAACGCGAGCACGCGCTATCGACTCCTCGAGACGACTCGTGCGTATGCGCTCGAGAAGCTCGCCGAGGCGGGCGAGTCGGGCGAAACCGAGCGGCGACACGCGACGTTCATGCGCGACCTCTTCGATCGCGCGTACAGCGAGTGGCCGACGACCCCGGACGTCGAGTGGCGCAACACGTACCTTGCCGAGCGCGACAATTTGCGCAATGCGCTCGACTGGTCGTTCGGGCCGAACGGCGACAAGGCGATCGGCATCGAAATCGCGGGGACGTCGCCGGAAATGTGGAACCAGCTTTCGCTCGTCGCGGAAGCGCGACAACGCATGGAAGCGATGGCGCCCCGCGTCGACGACGCATTGCCGCCGAAGGTGGCGGCGCGCTTCTGGGCCGCGGTAGGCCGCTTCTGGAGCGACATCGCGCCGGCTCGCGCGGCGGAGGCCCAACTGCGGGCGGCGCACCACTTCCGCGAGGCGAACCTGTCGGCGGAACTCGGCGACACGCTCGTCGGCTACGCCCTGACGTTACCGCCCGAATCCGAAAGCGAGGCGCAGGCGGTGCTCGCCGAAGCGCGGCCGTTGATGGAGCGCGCGGGGACGCCGCGTTCTCTCGCAAACTATTTCCGTGTGTGCGGATATCGCGTCATCGTTTCCGATCCGGCGGCGGCGCGCGAATATTTCGAGTCGGCGCTGCGCTATTACCGAAGCGCCGGTGCCGAACGCGCCACGCTCACCACCGCGAACAATCTCGCCGACTTCACGTGGGCCACCGGGGATCTCGACGCTGCCATCGCGAGCATGCAGGACGCGATCGCGCTCATTCGGCGCTCGCCTGCGGCCGGAAAGGCGGGATTGGGCCAGGGGCTCAGCAACCTCACCGGCGCGCTCACCGAGCGTGGCGACCTCGAGGAAGCGTTGGCCGCCATGCGCGAAGCGATCCCGCTCATCACCGAGATCGGCGTGTTCTACCGCTATGGCGATCATTTCGCGCTGCGCCTCGCCAAGGCAGGTCACGTCGACGCCGCTGCGCGCCTCCTCGGTTACGCCGATGGCGAGCACGCGCGGTTCAAGGCGCATCGGCAACCCAACGAGGCGCGCGCGCACGCCAGCGTGATGCACATCCTGGGCGAAGCGATGTCACCGGCCGAGCTTGCGCAGCGACTGGCCGCCGGCGCGAAGCTCACGGAAGACGAGGCGGCGCGGCTCGCGCTCGAATCGTAGTTCGACGACGTCCAAGACACTCGGATCGCGCCGTCCGAACAGCCGTCGATCACCGGCGCTCCGCGTGCCATGCGACGAGCGTCGCGCGCTCGCGCTCGGGCGACAAGCCCGCGCTCTCGAGCATGCGCGCCCGGGCGTCCGCGGGCGCTGCGTCGAACCACGCGAGCGCGTCGACCGCGCTCGTCGCCAGCGGCCGGAATGTAAGACCTGCGGCGATCGCGCGGCGATTGTCGACGTTCATCACTGCATGATCCGGCTCGCTTCGCGGAATCCACGTCGGCATGTCGCGCCACGCGCTGATCTTGTGAGCCTCGAGGAAGTCGGCCGGCACCCAGGTGAAGCGAACGTCGCGATTGCCGTCGAACGCCGCCCGAATGCCGTAGAGTTGCTCGGCCATCGTGATCGGCGACGCGGGACCCGCGGCATTGAACGTGCCGGTCGTCCCGTTCTCGACCACGCGGATCGTCCATTCGGCAAGGTCCCGGCCATCGACGATCTGCACCTGATCGTGGCCATCACCGGGTGCGAGGATCTCGCCGCCCTTCGCGATGCGGTACGGCCAGTACGTGAACCGGAACGTATCGTCGCCGGGTCCGACGATGAGCGTCGGACGAATGACGGTCGTTCGATCGCCGAACCACTTCTTCGCTTCGCGCTCGGACGCCGATTTCATCGCACCGTAGAGCGCGCCGACGTCCTTCATCAACTGCTGCCGCGTCACGGTGAGCGGATCACCGTTCGTGTACTCGACGAGCGGCGACGACTCGTCGACATGCGCCTGCGGCTTGGACGTGTCGTAGACGGAGATCGTGGAGATGAAGACGTAGAGGTTCGTCGTGTCCTTCAGCACTTCGCCTGCGTCCTTCACCCAGAACGGCAGCGTCGTCGGATTGTCGATGACGGCATCCCATCGCCTGCCCTTCAACGCATCGAGTTGATGGGCATTGCGGTCACCGATCAACTCGGTCACGCCCGCCGGGAGGCGGTCGTTGTGCCGGCCGCGATTGAACACGGTCACCTTGTGCCCGCGTGCGAGTGCATAGCGCACCTGGTGCGGCCCGGTGAGCCCGGTACCCCCGAGGATCAGGATGTCCAGCGACTTCCCGGGGCGCGGCGGCGCCGCGTGCGATACGGGCATTCCCAACGCGAATGCTCCGCCCAGCAACGCCGTATCGCGAATGAACCCGCGGCGGCCCGTCATCGATTCATCGACTGCCCGCGAGCTCGGTAATCGTCTCGAAGCCGCCCCAGAACATCCGCTTGCCGTCGAAGGGCATCTTCGACGGATCCATCGACGCCTTGAGTTGGGGGTCGTCCATCACCGCCTTGCCGATGCGATCGCGGTCCGCCTTGTTGCGATACACGACCCATGCCAACGCGATCACCTCGTCGTCCTTGAGCTGAACCGCCTGCGGAAACGAAGTGACCTTGCCAGGCTGCGCGTCGTCGCTGATCGCGTCGGAGTAGTACAAGGCGCCATGGCGCAGATGCGCATTTCCCCATTCGGCGGACATGCGCTTGTATGTCTCGAGGTTGGCGCGTGGAACGGGGATGACGATGGCGTCGATGTAGTGCGACATGGGGCCTCCGGACGAAAAATCAGGTGAGATCCGAGCTGACGTGCTCCGGACGCGCGAACCCGAGGCTCGCCTCGTCCGCGCAACTGCCGCGCTCGCTCGCGGGCGCACGCTTGCACTGCGCACCGAGCGCGCGGTCACGCGCCAGCTCGGCGCTTACGGCCGTCGACGCGAGTTCGACGAAGCCCGGCGCGATCGCGACGCTTCCCGCGGGTAGCGCAGCATACCGCTCGTCGACGCGGCGGTTCACCTGCGCTTTGCAGATCCCGCGATAGCTCGTCGGTTCCTTGTGGCACGCGCCCATTTGCGCGCGAATGGATTGGAGCGAAACCGGTGCTTCCGTCGTCGTCGTGTCGGCCTGCGCGACGCCGCCGCCGGCGCCGAGCAGCAGCGCGAACGTGATTCCCGATGCCATCCGAATGCATTTCATGGTCGAACCTCCGCAATGAACGAAACGTTGCGGGTCGCGTCGTGCGAGGTGCTTGGATTGCCAAAAGTGGCCAGCCAGGAGTCGACGCCCCGGGCACCGCGGCCGCAGAACGAATGCAGGTTAGACGCTGCGCCTCGAAGCGTGTTCCGGCCGCCGCGCGTGCGGCCGGCGTGATCCCGTCGAACCTGCCTTACCGTTGCAGCAAATCGCTTCGCGGGGGTATCCATGGCGGCACGTAGCGCGGGCATCGCGACGTGCGGTGGAGCTCCAGCTCGGCAAAGCCGAGTTCCGGCTCGCGATCGTAGCGAAGGTCGCCGATGAGTCCCTCGCCTGCACGTTCGCTCGACCAGGGCGCGCGGGCAAAACGCAGGAACGCCGCGGCTCGACACGAGGTGCCGTGGAGCGTCCGCAGCGCGTCGCGCGAACCGACGATCTCGCCGTACCAACGCAGCCCCGGCATGGCGGGCACTGCGACGGGCACCAGCGGCGCAGTCGTTCCGCGATCGAGGCCCGTATCGGGACAGCGGAGCCACGGCGTCGAGACGAGCGACACGAGCGCGCGGCGCAGCGCATAACGATCGCCGGCGGACTGAACCAGAATCGCCTCCCAGCAGAGCGGATTCATCGGCAACGGCGTGAGCACGCGGTCGAGCGTCGTCCATGCGTGCAGATGCGTCGCGGCGTACGCGTCGATTCGGCTCGCGGCTTGCCGACCCGCGATCGCGAACATCGCGGTGATGGATACATACAAGCCGATCGCGGCACCGAGCGCGAGCTTCGGTTCCGCGTAACGACCGAGCGCCATCATCGCGATGGCGACGATGCAGAAGAGCGCGATCGAGCCCGGCGCCACGAGGCCCGTCGTGAGCGCGAGGTACAGCGCGGCGACCAGCGTCAGCACCACGAAGCCGCGGCCGACGTAACTTCGAAGCAGGAATGCGAGCGAAGCCGCGGACGCCCAGAACAGCGGCTCGACGATGAAGACCGCATCGCCGTAGTACCAGCGATTGTCGATCGGCCACCACGGATGGACGCCGTACGTGTTCAGGCTATCCATCGCGATGTGGAGCAGCGGTGCGAGCAGCGCCAGCGCGACGAGGACCGTTCGATCGCGACGGGACAGCGAGATGCGCTTCATGCGCAGCGCCAGCGCACACACGACGAGCATCGCCACCGCCGCGAACAGTGCGCCGACGACCGTATGCGTGTGCCCGCGATGCTCGAGCAGGTAGGCGAGCTTGTCGCCCGATCCGAATGAATACAAAACGTCGAGATCCGGCAGGTTGCTCCCGACGACCATCACCGACAGGAACATCGTGCGGCGGACGTCGTTCTCGCGATCCGAGGCGGGTGCGGGCGTAGAACGCGCCGCCGATTCGCCGAGCAGCGCGCCGATCAGCGTATGCGTGACGTTGTCCAATGACTACGGGGGACGGCGCAACAGTCGGCGCCCGCGCGCGCGGAAAGCACTCAATGGCCGTCCAGGCCCGCAATCGCTCCGGCCCGCGTGCGGCAGAACGCGCAAAACGCTTCCACGGTCTGCATTCGAACATCGGACCGATAGACGAGCCCGTATTCCTGTTGAAGGTCCCGCCCCTCGATCTCCAGCATCCGCAATCCCGGTTCCGCTGAACGCAGCATCGTGACCTGCGGCACGATCGCGGCCGCGAGACCGAGTCGAACGATGCGCTTGATGAATTCGGTGTCGTTGGATTCGGCGACGATCGGTGGATAGCCGCCATTGGCGAGAAACAGCCCGTCGGTGGCGAGCCGGCTGCCGGCGCCCGCTTGATAACGTGCGAACCGATGCTGGCGCAGCATGGAGAGCGGCACCGCGGGAAATCGCGCCAGAGGGTGCGCATCGCCGACGATCACGACATGCTGCGTCGAGCCCAGTACGATGCACGGCAAGCGCGACGAATCGCCGGAGAAGGCGGTGAAAGCGACGTCCACCTTCCGCGCGAGCACCTGATGCTCGCCCTCGACGCCGGAGACGGTCGCCGTCACCTTGACTTCGATGCCGGGATTGCACGCGATGAAGTCGCCGATCAGGTCGCCGTAGAGATAGACGATCCCAAGCGGGCTGCACGCGATGCGAAGCTCGCCCAGGACCGGACCACGCCCCGGGGCGGCAAAGCTTCGCCGCAGGGCGTCGACCTCGGCGAGGATGCGTC
>DASTIY010000278.1:0-4498 GCA_035717085.1 Casimicrobiaceae bacterium
CGGTCAACGGACCCGCGGACCTCAAGGGTCTGAAGATGCGCACGATGGAGAATCCCGTGCACATCCAGGCGTACAAGGCGTTCGGCATCATCCCGACGCCGATGGCGTTCACCGAGGTCTACACGGCGCTCCAGCAGGGCACCGTCGACGGCCAGGAGAACCCGCTGTCGGTGATCGAGGCGGCGAAGCTCGACCAGGTGCAGAAGTACCTGACGCTCACCGGCCACGTCTATTCGCCCGCGCTGATCCTCATGAGCAAGGCGAAGTGGGACGCGCTGTCCCCCGCCGACAAGCAGGCCTTCCACGAAGCGGCCGTCGAAGCGGTGAAGGCGAATCGCGCGCGCATCGACGACGACGAGAAGAAGGCGGTCGCCGACCTGCGCTCGAAGGGCATGCAGATCGTCGAGCATCCCGACAAGGCCAAGTTCCAGGCGGCGCTGACGCCCGTCTTCGCCGAGTTCGGCAAGAAGTTCGGGCAAGAAAACATCGACCGCATCCGGAACTACAAGTAACTCAGCCGTCGCATGCCGGCACAACGCGCGGAGTCCGCCGTCGGGATGAGCGCGGCACCACGATGCGCGGAGCCAGCCGGCGGGGTGCGCGCGCGTCACCGCGCACCGGCACGATCTGCGGAGCCAGCCGTCGGTGCGCGCGCGCGGTGCCACACACCGGCACGATGCGCGGAACCAGTCGTCGGGGTGCGCTGAGCGCGAGTTCGAGTGCCGGCGACAGGGTCGGCGCGCCGGTTGGCGCGAGCAGCGAGCTGCGCATCGCCGGCCCTCCGCCGGCGTTTACTCGGTGTCTGAGCGCGCAGAGCACCCCGACGGCTGGTTCCGCAGGCGCAACGCGAGCTCGCAGCGCAACCCGACGGCTGCTCCGCACGCGCTGCGTGAGCAGCCGCTATCGGTACCCCAGCATGTGGGGCAATCCGGACGAAAGCACCGGGAAGAGCGTCAGGAGCGCGAGCACCGCGAGCTGAGCCCAGAGGAACGGCCAGAGCTCGCGCACGAGCTGCGCGAGCGGCACGCGCGCGACGATCGACGTGACGAACAGCAAGCCGCCGACCGGCGGCGTGATCATCCCCATCGTCAGGTTGACGATCACGATGATGCCGAACTGCAGCTCGTCGATGCCGAGCGCGTGCGCGATCGGCGCAAGGATCGGAACGAGCACGACGATGCCCGGCAGCGGCTCGATGAAGATGCCGAACAGGAGCAGGAGCACGTTGACCGCGAACATGAACGCGAGCGGCGACAGCTGCATGCCGACGATCCACTCGGTGAGATGTTGCGGCACGCGCGACACCGTCAGCACCCACGCGAACGCCGCCGACATGCCGACGATGATCAGCACCGACGCCGTCATCAGCGCCGAGCGCGCGAGGATGGCCGGCAGCATCCTCCACTCGAGCGTCCGGTAGAGCACGCGCCCGGCGAAGAGCGCGTAGAACACCGCGACGACCGATGCTTCGGTGGGCGTGAACGCACCGGACATGATGCCGCCGAGAATCAACGCCGGCAGCACGAGCGCCGGCAAGGCGCGCCAGGTGTTGCGCACGTAGTCGTTCCACCCGAGCGCCTGCACTTTTCCGCGGTAGTTGCGGCGCACGGACGTCATGTGGTTGATCACCGCCATCGCCGCCGCGATGAGGATCCCGGGGACCACGCCGGCCAGGAAGAGCCCGACCAGGTTCACGTCGGGATACGCGAGCGCGTAGATGATCACGCTGATCGACGGCGGGATGATCGGGCCGAGAATCGACGTCGCGGCCGTGAGCGCCGCCGCGTACGGCGGCGCGTAGCCGTCGTCGCGCATCATCCGGATCATGATCGCGCCCGGGCCCGCCGCATCGGCGAGCGCGGAGCCGGAGATGCCCGAAAAGAACGTCAGCGTCAGGATGTTCGTGTGTCCCATGCCGCCGCGGAAGCGGCCGACGAACTGCGACGCGAAGCGCAGCAGCACCGCCGACAGCTCGCCGCCGGTCATCAGCTCGGCGGTCAGGATGAAGAACGGCACGGCCTCGAGCGCGAAGAGGTCGATGCCCGAGAAGAGGTATTTGGGCAGCGCGACCAGCGGCACGCCCTGCCACAGCATGGCGACGAGCGTCGCGCCGCCGAGCGCGAAGGCCACCGGCACCCCGAGCGCGAGCAGCAGGATGCACGCGACGAAGAGGACGGTGACCACCCTTGGTGCGTCCCCGGGTGTGCGCTAGAGCATCGCCGCGTCGGCGTCGAACTCGCCGTCGCCGAGCAGCTCGCGGCGTGCGACATAGCCGCGCGCCATGAGCGCGAGATGCACGAGCATCAACGCGAAGCCGATCGGCATCGCGAGGTAGACCGCGCCGATCGGGATCTCGAGCACCGGCGTCGTCTGCGCCCACGTCAGGATCGAATAGCGAATGCCGACGACGATCATCACGGCGAAGAAGATCGCGAGCAACGCGAAGATCGTCGCGCGGACGATCCACGCGTGTCGCGGCAACGCGCGTTCGAGCGTGTCGATGCCGATGTGCGCGCCGTAACGCAGCACCGGCCCCGCGCCGATGAACGTCAGCCACACCATGGCGTAGCGCGATGCTTCCTCGGTCCACAGGATCGAATGATCGGTGAGGAAGCGCAGCGCGACGTTGGCGAAGACCATCACCGCCATCGCCGCGAGCAGCGCGATCACGAGCGCGCGATTAATGGCGAGGAACCTGCGGTCGAACGACGCGAGCATGCCGGTCAAGACGCAGGCACCGGCGCACGCTGCGGCACGAGGCGTACCGACAAAAACGTGCCGACCGACGCCACCGCGATCGCGAGCGACATCGGCCGCGTCGTGCCGTCGAGCGTCAAGCCGACGGCGAGCGCGGCCGTCGACGCGACGACGAACTGGCAGAACGCGAGCAGCGACGACGCGCTGCCGGCGATCTGCGGGAACGGTGTCAGCGCGCCGGCGATCGCGGGCGGCATCGTCATCGTGAACGTGACCATGAACGCGAACATCGGCACGATGACCGCGAGCGGATGCCGCACGCCGAGCAGCGCGAACACGCCGAGCGCCAGGCCCGCGACCAGCATCAGGCGGGTCGCGAGTCGAACCAGCCTCGGAATGCCGATCATCTGCACGACGCGGCTGCCGATCATCGCGCCGATGATGTTCCCGAGCATGACGCTGCCGAACATGATGCCGAAGCTCCGCTCACCGGCGCCCATGACGTCGACGAACACGAAGGCGCTTCCGGCGAGGAATGCGAAGAGACCGCTGTAGCCGAACGCTGCGACGAGCAGGTAGCCGACGTAGGCGCGCGACGCCAACAGCTGCCGATAGTTGGCGACGACGACGCGCGGCACGGTCGCGCGCACGTCGCGCCGTGCGAGCGTCTCCGGCAGCGCCACGTAGACGCAGAGCCACAGCACCGCGCCGTAGATCGCCACCGCGACGAAATTCGACTGCCAGCCGAGCCACACGTGCAGGTTGCTGCCGATGATCGGCGCGACCACGGGCGCGATGCCGAGCACGACGCCCATCAGCGAGAGGATGTGCGCGGCCTTGTCCCCGGTGTAGAGGTCACGCACGGCAGCGCGCGGAACGACGCCGATCGACGCGATGGATACGGCCTGCACGAGCCGGCCACCGATCAGCATGTACACGTCACGCGACAGCGCGCAGAACAGCGACGCGCCGACGAACACGAAGAGGCTCGCGAGCAGCGCCGGACGGCGACCGTAGCGGTCCGACAGCGGACCGGCGAAGAGCTGCGCGATGCCCCAGCCGTACATGTAGACGGAGAGCGTGAGCTGCACCTCGGACGTCGTTGCCGAGAGCGCGCCGGCCATCGTGGGCATCGACGCGAGGTAGATGTCCATCGCGAGGGGCGGCGTCGCGATGAGCGCTCCGAGCAGGAGCGTCATCCACGCCGAATCGGCCCTCAAATGCAGCGGCCCCCGTCGACTTCGAGGCACGCTCCGGTGATGAATGCCGCCTCGTCGGAGGCGAAGAACACCGCGGCCGTCGCGATATCGGACGGTTGCGACAACCGGCCGAGCGGAATCGTCGCGATGAACTGCGCGCGCCGCTGCGGCGTGTCCTCGCCCATGAAGTCGGCGAGCAGTCCCGTCTCGCCGGCGACCGGATTGATGACGTTGACACGGATGTTGTCCGGCGCGAGCTCGGCCGCCATCGAGCGCGACGTCACGATCGCCGCGCCCTTGCTGCCGTTGTACCAGGTGAGCCCGGGACGCGGACGCACGCCCGCGGTCGATGCGATCGTGATGAAGACACCATTGCGCTGCCCGCGGAAATGCGGCACCGCATGCTTCGCCGTCAGGTAGAGCGCCTTCACGTTCACCGCGTAGATGCGATCGAACATGTCCTCGGTCACGTCGAGCATCGGCTGGTTGCGATGCGTCGTCCCGGCGTTGTTGACGACGACGTCGAGTCCGCCGAACGTGGCGAGCGCGAACGCGACCAGGCGCGCGACGTCGGTGTCCTGCGACACGTCCCCGGCGCATAC
>DASTIY010000279.1:0-32612 GCA_035717085.1 Casimicrobiaceae bacterium
ACTCGGTGTTTGAGCGCGCAGTGGAGCCCACCGACCGCCGCCTCGGCAACATGAAGCGCGCAGTGGAGCCCACCGACTTCCGCCTCAGCGAGATCCGAATAGGCAATACGACGCGAGGCGCTACTTCTTCCGCCGGCCGTACATGCCGGTGATCGACGCCTTGCCGAGTGCGTTGGCGTTGATCATGAAGCCCGCCGTCGACGCGTTCGCGTCCTTCGGCACGCCGAGCTTGTCCACCTTGAGCGCGTAGACCGTGAAGACGTAGCGGTGCGGCTTGTCGCCCTCGGGCGGACAGGGACCGCCGTACCCGGGCTGGCCGTAGTCATTTGCGACGGTGCCCGCACCGCGCGGCATCGCGAAACCGTCCGCCTTGCCGGCGCCCTTGGCCAGCGTGGTGACCGTGGCCGGGATGTCGAACGCGATCCAATGCCACCAGCCCGCTCCGCCGGTCGGCGCGTCGGGGTCGTGCAGCAGCAGCGCGAAACTTTTCGTGCCGGCCGGTGCGCCGCGCCACGTCAGCGCGGGCGACAGGTTGCTGCCGGTGCATCCCGTCGCGTCGTATGCCTGCTCGTCGGCGAGCGTCCCGCCGGCGGCGAAGTCGCTGCTCGAAAGCGTGAACTGCGCGGCGGCCGAATTGGCGGCGAGACCGACACCGAGCAGATAGCCTGTGGCGAGAACGAGCGTGTCGGCGATCATCGTTGTCCTCCTCGTTTCAAGTCGGTCGAACTCGCATTCTGCGCGCAGGGCGACTGTGTCCCGCGCATGTAGATGCAGGCTGCGCCGCGGCCGTTGGCGGATCGCGTACATTGGAACTTCCGCGGTCCTCCGCCTGCCCGAGCCGGTCACGAGCCGGCGACCTCACATGAGCGCGACACGCAACGAACACGATCTCCTCGGCGAGCGGGACATCCCCGCCGACGCGTACTACGGCATCCACACGCTGCGTGCCGTCGAGAACTTTCCGATCAGCGGCACGTCGATCTCGATCTACGACGACCTGATCCGCGCGCTCGCTGCGATCAAGGAAGCGGCCGCGATGGCCAATCAGGAACTCGGCCTCCTCGACAAGGCGCGCGCCGACGCGATCGTGAAGGCGTGCGGGGAGATCCGCGCCGGGAAGCTCAACGATCAGTTCGTCGTCGACGTGATCCAGGGCGGCGCCGGCACGTCGACCAACATGAACGCGAACGAGGTGATCGCGAACCGCGCGCTCGAGCTCATGGGGCACGCGAAGGGCGAGTACGCGTACCTGCATCCGAACGAGCACGTCAACATGAGCCAGAGCACGAACGACGTGTATCCGACCGCGATCAAGGTCGCCACGTATTTCGGCATCTATCGGCTCGTCGACGCGATGGTGCATCTGCGCCGCGCGTTCGAGCAGAAGTCGGAGGAGTTTCGCGACGTCCTCAAGATGGGCCGCACGCAGTTGCAGGACGCGGTGCCGATGACGCTCGGCCAGGAGTTCTCGACGTACGCGGTGATGCTCGGCGAGGACGAGGAGCGGCTGAAGGAGGCGTCCACGCTCATCCGCGAGATCAATCTCGGCGCGACGGCGATCGGCACCGGCATCAATGCGCCTCCCGATTACGCGGAGCTCGTCACGCGCCGGCTCTCGGCGATCACCGGGATTCCGCTGGTCACGTCGCCGAACCTCATCGAGGCGACGCAGGACGCCGGCGCGTTCGTGCAACTGTCCGGTGTGCTGAAGCGCGTCGCGGTGAAGCTGTCCAAGACGTGCAACGACCTGCGCCTGCTGTCGAGCGGCCCGCGCGCGGGCTTCGGCGAAATCAACCTGCCGGCGGTGCAGGCCGGATCGAGCATCATGCCGGGCAAGGTGAACCCGGTGATCCCCGAAGTGGTCAACCAGATCGCATTCGAGGTGATCGGGAATGACGTCACGGTCACGTTCGCCGCCGAGGCGGGGCAGCTGCAGCTCAACGCGTTCGAGCCGATCATCGCGTACAGCATCTTCAAGAGCATCACGCATCTGCGCAACGGCTGTCTCGTGCTCGCCGACCGCTGCGTGAAAGGCATCACCGCGAATCGCGAGCGCGTGAAGCATCTCGTCGAGAACTCGATCGGCGTCGTGACCGCGCTCAATCCGTACATCGGTTACCAGAACGCGACGGAGATCGCGCGCGAAGCGCTGAACACGGGACGCAAGGTCTACGATCTGGTGCTCGAGCGCAAGCTCCTGTCGAAGGAGCAGCTCGACGAGATCCTTAAGCCGGAGGTGCTCACGCGTCCGCGCCAGATGCTGAAGGCGGCGCGCGACTGAGCACGTTCCTCGTCACGACAACAAGAAGGATTCACGCATGGCGAGCGTCGAAGTGAAGGTTCCCGACATCGGCGATTTCCACGATGTCCCGGTGATCGACGTGCTGGTGAAGCCCGGCGACGCCGTGAAGCCCGAGGATCCGCTGGTCACGCTCGAATCGGACAAGGCGACGATGGACGTGCCGTCGTCGGCGGCCGGTGTCGTACGCTCAATCAGCGTGAAGATCGGCGACAAGGTGTCGCAAGGCGTGACGCTGCTCACCCTCGACGAGGCGTCCGAGGCGCCGCCGTCACCGACGACGCAGGGGCTGCGTGCGCCGGCGGCGTCATCGGCACCCTCACCCCCACCTTCTCCCGCGAGCGGGAGAGGGAGTAACGCAGCGTCACCCGAACCGTTTTCCGCGAGCGGGAGAGGGAGCAGCGCAGCCTCACCCCAACCCTCTCCCGCAAGCGGGAGGGGGAGCGCTTCGGCGGACATCGAGTGCGAGATGCTCGTGCTCGGTTCGGGACCGGGCGGGTATTCGGCCGCGTTCCGCGCCGCCGACCTCGGCATGAAGACGGTGCTCGTCGAGCGCTTCGCGACCCTCGGCGGCGTGTGCCTCAACGTCGGCTGCATTCCGTCGAAAGCGTTGCTGCACACCGCGTTCGTCATGGACGAGGTCAAGACGATGGCGGCGCACGGCATCCGCTACGGTGACCCCGCCATCGATCTCGATGCGCTGCGCAAGTTCAAGAACGACGTCGTGAAGAAGCTCACCAGCGGGCTCGCCGGCATGGCGAAAGCGCGCAAGGTCGAGGTGGTGCGCGGCGTCGGTCGTTTCGTCGATCCGCACCGGCTCGAGGTGACGCTGACGCAGGGTGCGGGGCGCGAGACGTCGGCCCAGACGAAAACGATTCGCTTCGAAAAGGCGATCATCGCGGCGGGCAGCGAGGCGGTGAAGCTTCCGTTCATGCCCGACGATCCGCGTATCGTCGACTCGACCGGCGCGCTCGAGTTGCCGCTCGTTCCCGGGCGAATGCTCGTCGTCGGCGGCGGCATCATCGGGCTCGAGATGGCGAACGTGTATTCGTCGCTCGGCGCGCGCATCGACGTCGTCGAGATGCTCGACGGCGTGATGCTCGGCGCCGATCGCGATCTCGTGAAGGTGTGGCAGAAGGTCAACGCGCCGCGCTACGACCGCGTCATGCTGAACACGAAGACCGTCGCGGCCGAGGCGCGGAAGGACGGCATTCGCGTGACGTTCGAAGGCGCGAGCGCACCCGGGGACGCGCAGACGTACGACCTCGTGCTCGTCGCCGTCGGCCGGCGGCCGAACGGCAAGGCGATCGCCGCCGAGCTGGCCGGCGTGAACGTGAGCGAGCGCGGCTACGTCGAAGTCGACGGCCAGATGCGCACGAACGTCGCGCACATCTTCGCGATCGGCGACATCGCCGGGCCGCCGATGCTCGCGCACAAGGCCGTGCACGAGGGTCACGTCGCTGCGGAGGCCGCATCGGGGATGAAGTCGTACTTCGACGCGCGGCAGATTCCTTCGGTCGCGTACACCGACCCCGAGGTCGCGTGGACCGGCGTCACCGAGGACGAGTGCAAGGCGGAGGGCATCGGCTACGAAAAAGCGATGTTCCCGTGGGCGGCGTCGGGCCGCGCCATCGCCAACGGTCGCGACGAAGGCTTCACGAAGTTGCTGTTCGACGAGGCGACGCACCGCATCATCGGCGGCGGCATCGTCGGCACGCACGCGGGCGACCTGATCAGCGAGATCGGGCTCGCGATCGAGATGGGCGCCGACGCGGTCGACATCGGCAGGACGATCCATCCGCATCCGACGTTGTCCGAGTCGATCGGCATGGCGGCCGAGGTCTACGAAGGCGTTTGCACCGACCTGCCGCCGCCCCGGAAGAAATGAGCGGAACGCCCCGCGCCCGCGGCGTGGCGCGCCGGCGCGCTTGACGCTGCGCGTCGTCATCGTCGGCGGTGGGGCCGGCGGTCTCGAGCTCGCGACGAAGCTCGGCGATCGCTTCGGACGCCGTGGCGAGGTGGACGTCACGCTGATCGAGCGTGCGCGCACGCATTTCTGGAAGCCGCACCTGCACCAGCTCGCCGCCGGCAGCATGGACGTGCGCGTCTACGAGACCGATTACCTCGCGCAGTCGCACTGGCACTGCTTCCGCTTCCTGCTCGGGGCGATGAGCGGGCTCGATCGCGCGCGTCACGTCGTGCAGGTCGCGCCGTTCGTCGACGAGGATGGCGAAACGGTGACGCCGCAGCGCGATGTCGAATACGACAGGCTCGTCATCGCATTGGGCAGCCGCACGAACGACTTCGGCACCCCGGGTGCGCGCGAATACGCGATCTCGCTCGACGATCCGGACGCGGCCGAACGCTTCCACCGCCGGCTCGTCAACGCGTTCATGCGCGCGCATGCGCAGCGCGATCCGCTTTCGCCTGCGCAGCTTCGCATCGCGATCATCGGCGCCGGCGCGACCGGCGTCGAGCTCGCCGCTGAACTGCACAACGCTGCGCGAACGCTCGTGTCGTACGGCCTCGACCGTGTCGACGTCGACCGGCAGATGCACCTCGTGCTGATCGAGGCTGCGGAGCGCATCCTCCCGGCATTGCCGGCGCGCGTCGCGGATCCCGCTGCGCGCCTCCTCGCGAAGATGAACGTCGCCGTACGGACGTCCGCGCGCGTTGCGGCGGTGCGTGACGACGGCGTCGAGCTCGCCGACGGCGAATTCATTCCGGCCGAGCTCGTCGTCTGGGCCGCGGGCGTCAAGGCGCCGGAATTCCTGCGCGACCTCGACGGCCTCGAGACGAACCGGCTCAACCAGCTCGTCGTGAGGCCGACGCTGCAGACGACGCGCGACGACGACGTCTTCGCGATCGGCGATTGCGCCGCGTGCCCATGGCTCGGACGCGGCAGCGCAAGCGAATGGGTGCCGCCACGTGCGCAGGCGGCGCATCAGCAGGCGTCGCACATGGTGAAGCAGGTCGGCCGGATCCTGCGCGGCCAGCCGCTCGTGCCATGGCGCTACCGCGACTTCGGCTCGCTCGTCTCGCTCGGACGCTACTCGACGGTCGGCAACCTGATGGGGACGCTCACCCGTGGCAACATCTGGCTCGAAGGGTGGCTCGCGCGGATGATGTACCTCTCGCTCTACAAGATGCACGAGCTCGCGCTGCACGGCTTCTGGAAGACCGCGCTCGATACGCTCGCGCGGATGATCACGCGGCGCACCGAGCCGCACGTGAAGCTGCACTGACGCCAGGCATCCTCGTCATGAACGCTCCGCCACGCGCCGCCGCCGAACTCGCCGAGAAGCTCGCGCTCGCCAACCGCATCCTCTACGACCAGGGCGTCGTCGACGGCTTCGGCCACGCGAGCGTCCGTCACGACGCGTCAGCTGCGCATTTCCTGCTCGCGCGGAACATGGCGCCGGCGCTCGTCACCGCGGCCGACATCCTGACGTTCGACCTCGACGGCAACGCGCTCGACGCCGACGGTCCCGGCGTCTACCTCGAGCGCTTCATTCACGGCGAGATCTATCGCGCGCGACCGGACGTCGGTGCGATCGTGCACAGCCATTCCCCGAGCGTCATTCCGTTCGCCGCGACGCGCACGTCGCTGCGCCCCGTCTTTCACATGAGCGGCTTCCTCGGCGAAGGCAGCGTGCTGTTCGAGATTCGCGACGTCGCGGGCGAAACGGATCTGTTGATCCGCGACGCTGCGCTCGGCCGTGCGCTCGCCGCGTCGCTCGGCGACGCATCGCTGGTGCTGATGCGCGGCCACGGGTCGACGGTCGTCGGTGCGTCGCTCGAGCAGGCGGTGTATCGCGCGATCTACGCCGAAACGAACGCCCGGCTGCAGACGCAGGCGCTCGCGCTCGGTCAGGTCACCTATCTCACCGGGCGCGAAGCGGCGCTCGCGGCCGCCACGAACGACACGCAGCTCGCCCGCACGTGGGAGCTTTGGGTGCGTCGCGTTTCGGATCGCGCGGCGAACGGCTGAGCGGCGCATGGAGCGCGTCCTGCGCCTCGGCGCCGTAGGACTCGGCCGGGCGTTCACGTTGATGCTGCCGACGTTCGTAACCGACCCGCGGATTGCGCTGGTCGCTGCGGCCGATCCGCGAGCCGAGGCGCGAACGCAGTTCGAGCGCGAGTTCGGGGGCCGCAGTTACGCGAGCGTCGAGGCGCTCTGTGATGACGAGGACGTCGATGTCGTTTACATCGCGACGCCGCATCAGTTCCATGCCGAGCACGTGACGATCGCCGCGCGCCGCGGCAAGCACGCGCTCGTCGAAAAGCCGATGGCCCTGACGCTCGCGGAATGCGCGGCGATGATCGACGCCGCCGATCGCGCCGGCGTGCGGCTCGTCGTCGGGCACAGCCACAGCTTCGACGCGCCGGTTCGCCGTGCGCGCGAGATCGTCGAGCGTGCAACGTACGGCGACGTGCGGATGATCGCCGCGTTGCAGTACACCGACTTCCTGTACCGGCCGCGCCGCCCCGAAGAACTCGTCACCGCGCAGGGCGGCGGCGTCGTGTTCAGCCAGGCCGCGCATCAGGTCGACATCGCGCGGCTTCTCGGCGGCGGTCGGCTGACGCGCGTGCGTGCGCAGACGGGCGCGTGGGATCGTACGCGCGCCACCGAGGGTTCATATGCCGCGCTGCTGGAATTCGCCGACGGCGCCTTCGCATCGCTGGTCTACAGCGGTTTCGCGCATTTCGACTCCGACGCGCTCGTCGATTGGATCGGCGAGCTCGGGCAGGCGAAGGATCCGTCGCACTATGGCCGCGCGCGGCGAGCGTTGGCCGGTGGCACGCCGACGGAGGAGGTGGCGCGGAAGAACGAGCGAGCCTACGGGGGCGAGCGGAAGCACGATGCGCCCGCGGTCGCGCACAACCATTTCGGGCTCGTGATCGCGTCGTGTGACGGTGCGGATCTGCGGCCGGTTCCGAACGGGGTCATGATCGACGACGACGAGCGCAGTTTCCTGGATCCGATTGCCGCGCCGACCGTGCCGCGCGTCGAGGTGATCGACGAGCTGTACGCGGCAGTCGTGGACGACGTGCCGCCGTTGCACGATGGCGCGTGGGCGATGGCGACGCTGGAGGCCTGTCTCGCGATCCTCGAATCGGCGCGCAGCGGCGACGCCGTGCAACTGCGCCATCAGGTCGGCGTGCATCGGCGATGAGCGCCATGTTCACCGACGAAAGGAACGCGACGTGTCGAAATTGAAGCTCTCGCTCGCCTGCTGGAACTACGATCGGACGCGGGCGCTCATGGACGGTTCGGTCCGCGCGGACGGCATCGACCTTGTGTATCTGGATCTGCCCGTCGAGGAGACGTTCTTCCGGATGCTGCGCCACCGCGAGTTCGACGTCGCCGAAATGTCGCTGTCGTCGTACACGGTGTCGATGTTCCGCGAGCCGCGGCCGTTCGTCGCAATTCCGGTGTTTCCGTCACGCTTCTTTCGCCACTCGTCGATCTACGTCAATGCGAACGCCGGCATTCGCGAGCCGCGCGACCTGATCGGCAAGCGCGTCGGCGTGCCCGAATACCAGATGACCGCGCCGGTGTGGATCCGCGGCATCCTGTCCGAGCATTACGGCGTGCCGGTGGATGGCGTCACGTACTGTACCGGCGGCGAGGAATCGCCGGGGCGTTCCGAAAAGCTGAAGCTCGACCTGCCGCCGAACATTCGCGTCGAGCAGATCGGTCCGCGGCAGACGCTCGCGCGGATGCTCGCCGAGGGCGAGATCGACGCGCTTTACACGGCGCGAATGCCGTCGACTTTCGGTGACGGCACGGGCGCGGTGCGCCGGCTGTTCCCGGACTACGTGGCGGTCGAGCGGCAATACTTCCGCGACACGGGCATCTTCCCGATCATGCACACCGTCGCGATCCGCCGCGACGTCTACGAACAGAACCGCTGGATCGCGCAGGCGCTGCAGAAAGCGTTCGTCGAGGCGCAGCGCCGCACGTACGACGACCTGTACGTGACCGCGGCGCTGAAGGCGATGCTGCCGTGGCTCACCGCGCACGTCGAGGAAGCGCGTGCACTGATGGGCCACGACTACTGGCCGTACGGCTTCGCGCGCAATCGCGACACGCTGGCGACGTTCCTGCGCTATCACCACGAGCAGGGCTTGTCGAAGCGCGTGCTCGCGCCCGAGGACCTCTTCGCGCCCGAGGCGCTCGAGTCGTACACGATCTAACCGCCCGTGTCGACGCTTCAACTCTGACACGTGTCTGAGATGTGTCAGAGATGTGTCAGAGATGTGTCAGAGATTTGTCAGAGATTTGTCAGAGATGTGTCAGAGATGTGTCAGAGATGTGTCAGACACGTGCCAGACAAGTGCCAGCGATGGGTCGGACGCGCGTCGGACGCGGTTCAGACACGGGACGTTGCGTGGCGGCCGATCAGCGCGTTGAGCCCGATCGCGAGCACGAAGAGCACGATCAAAAGCGCATACATCTTCGGCATGTCGAACGTCGCGTACGCCTGGATGACGAGGTAGCCGAGGCCGCGATTCGACAGCTTCGTCTCGGCGAGCAGCGTGCCGATGATCGCGATCCCGAGGCCGAGCCGCACGCCGTTGACGATCGGCGTGCGCATCGCCGGCAGGTAGATCGTGCGCGTCATCTGCCACGGCGCCGCACGGAAGCTGCGGCCGACGCGAATCAGCACCGGCGGGATCTGCCGCATGCCCGCGGCGACGCTGATCGCGATGGGAAAGAAGCAGGACAGCGCGCCCATCGCGATCTTGGAGCCGGCGCCGACGCCGAACCACAGGATCATGATCGGGAAGAAGATGATCTTCGGCGTCGGCCCGAGGTAGTAGATGAATGCCTCGTACGCCCTCGACAGGAAGCGGCTGCTGCCGAGCAGCAGGCCGACGCCGAGGCCGGCGAGTCCGCCGATCACGAGCGCCGCGGCGATCTCGGCGGCGGTCACGCCGAGATTCGCGTAGAAGCCCGGATCGGCGAGCAAGCGCACGATCGCGCGCGCGATGACGGCCAGCGTCGGCACGACGTCGCGAAACAACCAGCCCGACCGCGCGACGATTTCCCACAGCGCGAGGATCGCCACGACGATCGCGGCGCGCACGGCGAACACGAGAAGGGCGGAATGCCGCGTCACCGGCTCGGCAAGAGCACGCGCTCGGCGCGCTCGCACGCGACGAAGAACACGACGCTCGCGAGGATCACGAAGCCGATCGCCGCGTACATGCCCGGCAGGTCGTAGCGCTCGGCCAGCTCGTTGATGAGCTGCCCGAGACCGCCGAAGTTGATCAGGAACTCGACGCCGACGATGTTGATGAGCGCGAAGATCAGCCCGACACGCAAGCCGACGAAGATGCTCGGCAGCGCCGCGGGCAGCAGCACCTTGCGGAAGAGCTGCCCGTCGTCGAGGCGGAAGCTGCGTCCAACGTCGAGCAGCACCTTGCGCGTGCCGGCGAGGCCCTCGACCGTCTTGAGGATCACCGGCGGAAGGCCGGCCACGAAACCGATCATCACGATCGTCGTCGCGCTGCGCCCGAAGATCACGAGAAACAGCGGATACATGAGCACGATCGGCGCCGACGCGAACGCCGCGACCCACGTTTCGCATGCTCGCCGCAGCAGACGGTAGCGATACAGCAGCATGCCGAGCGCGATGCCGACCACCACGATGAGCGCACTTGCCCACCACGCCTCGAGCGTCGTCTGCCAGAACCGGTGCGGCACGCTTTCCTCCGCGACGATCCGTGGAATCGCCGCGAGCACCTGCGAGGGCAGCGGAACGACGAAGCGATTGATGGCGCCCGCCCGGATCAGCAGTTCCACGAGCGCGCCGATACCGACGAGCGTCGCGACGCCGAGGAGGGGCGCACCGATTCGCGCGACTTTCATCCCCGGCCCAGGCGTGTGCGCGCCTCGTCGTCACGGATGCCGCGGCTCGCCTCCTCGCGCAGGTCGTTCCAGATCTGCGCGACGTAATGGCCGAACGCATCGCTGCCCACCACCTCGGACGTCCGCGGCCGCGGCAGGTCGATCTCGACGATGCGTTTCAACCGCCCGGGCCGGTACGTCATCACGAGCACGCGATCCGACAGTTGCACGGCCTCGGTGATGTTGTGCGTGATGAGGAGCGTCGTCTGCGCGAGGTCGCGATGGATCTGCAGCACGCGATCGCCGAGAAGGAGGCGCGTCTGCTCGTCGAGTGCTGCGAACGGCTCGTCCATCAGCAGGATGCGCGGCTCCGCGGCGAGCGTGCGCGCAATCGCGACGCGCTGGCGCATCCCGCCGGAAAGCTCGGCGGGGTAGCGCCGCTCGAAACCATCGAGCCCGACCATCGACACGAAGCGACGCGCACGCTCGTGCCGCTCGCGCTTGCCCACGCCGATGAGCTCGAGCGGAAACGCGACGTTGTCGATGACGGTGCGCCAGGGGAACGTCGACTCCTCCTGGAACACCATGCCGAACGCGGGATGCGTACCGGACACGGGCTCGCCGTCGACGAGCACGCGACCGTCGTAGTCGCCGGTGAGCCCGCCGATGATGTTGAAGAGCGTCGACTTGCCGCAGCCCGACGGGCCGATGATCGACACGAATTCGCCGCGGGCGACGTCGAACGACACGCGGTCGACCGCCAGAAGCGCGTCGTCGCCGTCGCCGAAGCGCTTGGCGATTGCGCCGACCGCGAGGATCGGCGCCGGCCCGGCGGCCGGCACCGCGTTGCCGGTCGCCTGCGGAACGATCACCCCTGTGGAGTTGCGGCGACGACCGCTACTTGCGCGGCAGGATCTGCACGAACTCGGCGAGTTGCGCCTTCGAAAGCGGCTCGGCGGTGAACTTCAGCGCGACGGCGTCCTGCACGATCTGGTCGAGGCCGACGATGCGGTCGGGCTCGATGGCTTCCTTAGGAAAGAACTCGTCGCGCGTGCGCTTCGCCTTCGCCTCGGAGATGCCGACGAAGTCGGCGTACACCTTGAGGATCGCCGGATCGCTGTACATGCGGTCGATCGTCTCGTGGTACGCCTGCATGAAGCGCTCGAACGCCGCCTTCTTCGTCTTGAGCGACTCCGCGTTCGCGATCAGGAGCCGCACCGTCTGGCCCTTGAACGCGTCGGCGTCGTTGCCGCTCGCGATGATGCGGATCTTCTTCTCGTCGAGCTGATCGAGGCCGAACGGCGGCGCCGACCAGCCGACGTCGACCTGGCCCGACATCACCTGCGTCAGCGTCGACGACGGGCTGCCGGTGGCGACCGGGGTCGCCTTCAGGTCGTACTGCTTCATGAACGCGGTGACGATGCCATTGGTCGACGATCCCTTCGTCGAGTACGCGATCGTCTTGCCCGCCGTGTCCTTGAGCGACTTGATCGGCGAATCGGCGCGCACGTACCAGAATAGATCCTTCGCACCGGTCGTCTCCGCGCCGATGATGCGCACCGGCGCACCCTTCGCGTAGGCGGACAGCGCGCCCATGACGCCGACGGCCACACCGATGTCGACGTTGCCGGAGATCACGGGCTGCTGCGTTTCGCCGCTGCCTTGCGTGTAGAGGATCTCCAGCACCAGTCCGTGCTTCTTGAAGATGCCCGCGCGCTGGCCGACTTCGGAAACGGACGTGTCCCAGTTGCCGCGCTGACCGATCGCCATCTTCAGCGTGTCCTCGGCCTGCGCGGCGAGCGCGAGCACCAATGCCGTCGCCGCAACGACGCCTGTTGTCAGTTGCCGCCATTTCATCGCGATCTCCTCCGGTGCTTTCGTTGTTCGCCCGGTGGCGCCGGGTCGTCGTGCCGTGTTGCGCTTACGCGGTCTCGGTGAGCGGCGCCGCGCTCGATCCGCTGCCGAGCGTCTTCCAGTCGACACCCTTTGCCACGATGCCTTCGAACGATTGTAGCGTGGCGTACGCGGGTCGCCTTCCATACGCGCCGAGCGCCGGCTCGCCCTGGATGTGGCGGCGCACCGCATCGACCATGAGCCGTCGGAACTCGACGATCGCCACGTCGCTCGCGCCGAGCCGCTCGGCGGAGCGATCGGCGATCGCGCCCATCGTTTCCCACATCGCCATGTCCTGCGTCGGAATGCCGCGGATGCCGGTGAAATCACCGAGCTTCATCGCCTGCCGGTCCTGCAGATAGCCGTTGTCGTGGTTGCGGCGATGGCGCCAGTTCGCGTCGAGGTCGACGCCCGGCTGCGCGCCGCAGAACTTGCGCCACGCTTCCTGATCGATGCCGCCTTCGGCACGATCGCTCCACGCGATGAAATAGAACATGGTGTGCGTGTCGTCGAGCGGGACGTTGAGGATCGACAGCTTGTAGAGGTTGTTCGGCGGGATCAGCACGGTGAACGGCGCGACGAACAGCGTCACTCGGATGTAGTCGTGCGTCGCCGCGTCCTTGATCGGCCGGCGCACCGCCGCATAGCGGAAGCCGAAGTCGGTCGGTTGCACGAAAAGCCGCGGGGCGCGGTCGGTCGACGGTCGCGGCCAGACGGTGGCCGTCGCTTTCGCGCTGTCGACGCGCGCGGGCGGCATGTCGGTCGCGTGCAGCGTCGAGCTGTGCGCCGAGTCGATCGCGCCCTCGAGCACCTGCGCCCAGTTGGCGTGGATGCGCATCTTGACGATCGCGATGCGCGTCGCAGGTGTCGGTGCCCACGCCGGCACCTCGAACGGCGGCGGCTCGTCGTCACCCATCCACGCCCACACGAACCCGCCCGCTTCTTCGGCGCGATACGCGGTGTGCTTCACTTTCGCCGCGAGGCAGCTCGCGGCAGGCTCGGACGGCATCTCGACGACGTTGCCGTCGACGTCGATCTTCCACCCGTGGTACAGGCAGCGCAGGCCCGACTCCTCGTTGCGGCCAAGGGCGAGCGAGGCGCGCCGGTGCGGGCAATGCTCGCCGAGGATGCCGAGTCGCCCGTCGGAATCGCGAAACACGACGAGATCCTGACCGAGCAAACGCGCGCGGACCGGCGTTCCATCGGCGTCGGCGACCTCCTCGGACATGCAGATCGGCAACCAGTGCGCGCGCATGAGCCGCCCCATCGGCGCATCGCCTTCGACGCGGCAGAGAAGGTCGTTCTCGTCGGCGTTCAGCATCGCAGGATCTCCGGATTCGTATAGGCAATGCGCCGCGCCGCGCGCCGGCATAATGCCCGAGGCTCGAACAACGATACGCTACGCGTGCAGCCGATGTCGAGGCGGCCGCGATGCTCGGATGACCGAATCGGATCAGGCACTGACGTCGTTGCGGATCGCGCGCCGGACGCGCATCGCGAACGACATCCACGCGTTCGAGCTGCGCGATCCGCACGGCGGCGACCTCGCCGCGTTCACGCCAGGCTCGCACGTCGTCGTGCGCGCGCCGAACGGAGCATTGCGCAAGTATTCGTTATGCAACGACTGCCGCGAGCGCGACCGCTACGTCATCGCCGTCAAGCGCGAGGCGGGAGGACGCGGCGGGTCGGCGAGCCTCGTCGACGACGCCCATCCGGAGATGCCGCTGTCGTGCTCCGCGCCACGCAACGACTTCGCGCTCGCGCCGAAGGCGAAGGAGTACCTGTTCGTCGCAGGCGGCATCGGCATCACGCCGATCATGGCGATGATCCGCGATGTCGTCGCGCGCGGCGAGCAGCGGTTCCGGCTGTATTACCTCACGCGCTCGGCGGCGGACACGGCGTTTCTCGAAGAGCTCGTGCAGCCTTCGTTGGCCGCGAACGTCGTCGTGCACCACGACGGCGGCGATGCTTCGCACTCGTTCGATCTGTGGCCGCTATTCGAGCGGCCGCGCCCCGTGCACGTCTACGCATGCGGCCCGCGGCCGATGCTGCAGGCGATCCGCGACATGAGCGGCCACTGGTCCGCGTCGGCGATCCACATCGAAAGCTTCGCCGACGCACGAACGCTCGCCGTCCCCGGGGACCGCCCGTTTCGCGTGCGGCTCGCGCGTTCCGGCGACACGGTCGACGTCGCGGCCGACCAGTCGATCCTCGACGCGTTGCGCGCGCGCGGCCACGACGTGCCGAGCTCGTGCGAAAGCGGCACGTGCGGCACGTGCCGCACGCGCCTGCTCGCGGGCGAAGCCGATCACCGCGACCTCGTGCTCACGGAAGACGAACAGGCCGATCACATCATGGTCTGCGTGTCGCGCGCGCACTCGCCGGAGATCGTGATCGACCGCTGATCGTCCTGACCGGCGGTCGAGGTCGCGCCGCGCTCGCCCTCGGCCTCTTTGCGATACCTGCGCGCGCATACAACGAGCGTCGGCCTCCGAGGGATCGCGCGGCGCCGGCCCTTCGGGACTCCGCTCGGCCTTCGGCCTCGCGCGCCGCACTCACCCTCCCGTCGTCTCGCCGCCCATGACCTGGAGAATCGTGCCGGTGATGTACGACGAATCGGCGTTCGACGCGAGGAACACGTACGCCGGCGCGAGTTCCTCCGGCTGCGCCGGCCGCCCCATCGGATTGTCCTCGCCGAAGTGCGCGACCTTCCCGGGCGATTCGCCCGCGTCGGACGGATTGAGCGGCGTCCACACCGGCCCCGGCGCGATCGCGTTGACGCGGATCTGCCTGGGGATCAGATTCATCGCGAGCGTCTTGGTGAACGCGTTGATCGCGCCTTTGGTCGCCGAATAGTCGGGCAGGTTTTTCGAGCCCAGGATGCCGGTTTCCGACGACGTCGCGATGATCGCGCTGCCGGGCTGCATGTGCCGCAGCGCCGCGCGTGCGAGACGAAAGTACGAGTAGATGTTCGTCTTGAACGTGCGGTCGAATTCCTCGTCGGTCACGTCCTCGAGCGTCTTCTTCCGGTTCTGGTGCCCCGCGTTCGCGACGAGGATGTCGAGCTTGCCGAACTGTTGCACGGTCTTCTCGACCACGCCGTCGCAGAAGGCCGCATCCGTGAGGTCGCCCGCGAGCATGAGGCACGTTCCACCCGCCTTTTCGACGACCTTCCTGGTCTCGTCGGCATCGGACTGCTCGACCGGCAGGTACACGATCGCCACCTGCGCCCCTTCGCGAGCATAGAGCAGCGCGACCGCGCGACCGATTCCCGAATCCCCGCCGGTGATGAGCGCCACCTTGTCCTTCAACTTGCCCGCCGGCTTGTACGACTCGGCGCGGTAACGCGGCTTCGGGTCGAGCTTCGACTCGAGGCCGGGGCCGGTCTGATGTTGCTTCGGGAACGGTGGCTTCGGCTCCTTCAGCGTTTCCTCGGAACTTCCGCTCTGCTGGCCACCTTGGCGGTCGTTCTTCGGGCTCTGCCGGGCTTCCATTTGCTTGCTCATGCAACGCCTCCTCTGCGGACGGGTGCGCGCACAACGGGCGCGCACGATTGCGGTATGCTGCGCGGGAACGCGCGGCCGTCCGGTTGGACCGCGCGGATCTCCGAATATCCGCGAGGAGGACATCGCACATGGGACTCATCGATTTCGTCAGGGATGCCGGCGAGAAGCTGTTCGGCCACGGGCAGGCGCAGGCGGCGACGCCCGCGGGCGGTTCGGCGGGCGGGGGCGCGAATGCGCAGGCGGCCAATTCCGCGGCCGCCGATGCGATCCTGCAATACATCAAGGCGCAGAACCTCGACGCGACCGGACTGACCGTCACCTACGATGGCGCGACGGCGACGGCGAGCGTCTACGGCGTCGCACCCGACCAGGCGACGCGCGAGAAGATCGTCCTGTGCTGCGGCAACGTCTCCGGCGTCGCGAAGGTGAACGACATGATGAGCGTCGACCAGAGCGCGCCCGAGGCGAAGTACTACACCGTCGTGTCCGGCGACACGCTGTCGAAGATCTCCAAGCAGTTCTACGGCGACGCCAACCAGTACATGAAGATCTTCGACGCGAACAAGCCGATGCTGAAGTCGCCCGATCGCATCTATCCCGGGCAGAAGCTGCGCATTCCGCAATGACGCCGGTCGCCTGGTACGACGACGAGACGCCGATCGGCGATCCGCCCGACGATGACGAAGGCGGCATCGACGACGAAGACGAAGAAGAAGACGACGAAGACGACGACGAAGAGCCGCTTCAGGCACGTGTCCCCTGAGTTCTGATCCCTTCCTCGCGATCGACCGCGTCAGCGCCGCGTACGGCGCGGTCCGTGTCCTGACCGACGTCACGCTCGACGTCGGCCGCGGGGAGCTCGTCGCGCTGCTCGGTAGCTCCGGCTGCGGCAAGACGACGCTGCTGCGCGCGATCGCCGGCTTCGTCATGCCGGTTTCGGGACACATCCGCGTGGGGGGGCGCGACATCACCGCGCTGCCGCCGGAGAAGCGCGGCACCGCCATGATGTTCCAGTCGTATGCGCTCTGGCCGCACATGAGCGTCGCGGGCAACATCGGCTACGGCCTGCGGATGCGCGGCGTGGCGAAGGATGCGATCGCGCGCCGGGTCGACGAGTTGCTGGCGCTGATGCAGATGCAGGGCTTCGCGGCGCGCCCGGTAACGCAACTCTCCGGCGGCCAGCGGCAGCGCGTGGCGCTCGCGCGCGCGCTCGCGGTCGATCCGGCGCTGCTGCTGCTCGACGAGCCGATGTCGAACCTGGACTACAAGGTGCGCATCGAGCTGCGCCACGAGTTGCGCGCGCTGCAGAAGCGTATCGGGATCACCGCCGTCTACGTGACCCACGACCGCGAGGAGGCGCTGACGCTCGCCGATCGCATCGCCGTCATCGACGCCGGCCGCGTCGTTCAATACGGCGCGCCCGAGGACATCTTCCATCGCCCGGCGTCGGCGTTCGTCGCCGGCTTCATGGGGGCCGACAACGCGATCGAGCTGGCGCGGACCAGCGACGGCGCGTTGTCGGTGCCGGCGCACCATGACAGTGGCGAGCGCGTGACCGCGCACTTCCGGAGCGACGCCGCGCACGTCGACGTCGACGCCGCGCGCGCGCCCAACGGGGAGTTGCGCATTCGCGGCGAGGTCGTGCAGGCGCTCTACGTCGGGCAGGGCTATCGCTATCGCATCCGTACGCAGGGCGCCGACGTCTGGGCGCATGCGCCACAACGTATCGACGAGGGCAGCGCGGTCGCGGTGGTCGTGCCGCGCGACGCCCTGTTGCTGTTTCCCCGCGCCAGCCAATGAGGCTGATCCGGGCGCGCGCGGGCATCGACGTGATCAGCGATTCCATCATTCGGGAGAGATCATGAAAGCGCGTAGTGTCCTTTGCATCGCGGCGCTCGGCCTCGCATTCGCCGGGGGCGCGACGGCGCAAACGACGTTGAACGTCGTCACCGCCGGCGACCAGAACATGGTCGATTACGTCAACAACTACCTCGGGCCCAAGTTCGAGCAGATGAATCCGGGCGTCAAGGTGCGCGCCGTCGGCACCGGTCCCGGCGACTCGGGCTCGCAGAAGATCTTCGAGAAGCTCGAGGCGCAGCAGAAGGCCGGCACGGCGACGTGGGACGTCGACGTCGCGGTCGTGCACCAGCGCGGCGCGGCGACGATGGTCGACGGCAAGCTGCTGATGCCGTACCGGCAGGACGTCACCGCCGGCAAGCTCGTGTCGCGCGATACGGCGAAGAACGCGCTCGGCGCGAACGTCGACGGCTACGTGCTGCCGATGTTCCACAGCCAGATCGCGATCGCGTACAACCCCGACCTCGTGAAGGCGCCGCCGAAGAGCTTTTCGGAGCTCGCCGAATGGGTGAAGAAGAACCCGAAGCAGTTCGGCTACAACGGCGTCAAGGGCGGAATGTCCGGCGTCGGCTTCGTGATGGGCTGGGTCGAGGCGAACAGCGGCATGCGCGACATGCTCGAGAAAGGCCCGTACGACCCGAAGATGAAGGCGACGATCGACAAGTCGCTCGAAAGCCTCAAGTCGTTCAACCAGTACGTGCAGCTGACGCCCGGCAACGCCGGGACGCTCGACATGCTGAATCGCGGCGAGATCGCGATGGGCCCGGTCTGGGTCGACATGTTCTACACGTGGATGGCCGACGGCAAGATGAATCCGAAGGTGAAGCTGTCGCTGCCGTCGCCCGGGTTGCCGGGACAGCCGATGTACTACGTGATCCCGGCGAAGGCGTCGCACCCCGATCTCGCCAAGAAGTTCATCGACCTGGCCGAGAGCCCCGAGGTGCAGGCGGACGGCATCGTCAAGCAGTTCAACTGGTACCCGGGCATCGATCCGCAATACGTGCAGTCGAAGATGCCGCCGGCCGCGTGGAACAAGCTCTTCACCGACATCTCGCCGTCGGACCTCGCGAGCAAGGGCCGGCCGTTCCCGCTGTCGCAGTACTTCACCGACATCGTCGAAGGGTACGAGCGCGTGGTACTGAAGTAACGGCGCGCCACTGTAGAAACATCAGGACGCGATGGCGACCATCCGCTCCGAAGGGCCGCCCCGAGGAGCGGATTCCGCCCCCTCGGGGGGCAGCGTAGCGGCGAAGCCGCAAGCGTGGGGGGGTAACATCCCTCAGGACACGCTCGTCGCGTCGCGTCCGCCCCAGGAGCGCCGCCTGCTTGCGGTGGCGCTCGTCGCGCCGGCGCTCGCCGTCGTCGCGCTGTTCTTCATCCTGCCGCTCGCGCTGTCCGCGGTCAGCGCCTTTCGCGCCCCGGACGGCGGCTTCACGCTCGCGCATTTCGCGAAGTCGCTCGATCTGTACGGCCGCGACCTCGCGTTCACGATCGCGATCGTCGTGCTGTCGACGGTGCTGATCGGGATCGTCGCGGTCGCGATCGGCGGCTACCTGACGCTGGGCGAGCAGCCGCGCGCCGTCGCCTTGCTGCGCTGGCTCTACCGCTGGCCGCTGTTCATCCCGTTCGTCGTGACGGGGCAGGTGATGCGCACGTTCCTCGCGAAGAACGGCATGCTGAACCACGTGTTGATCGGCTCGGGCCTGATCGAGCCGATCTCGGCGCAGTCGATGCTCGATTGGCGCGGCATCGTCGTGGCGTTCGTGTGGAAGCAGGCGCCGTTCGTCACGCTGCTGCTCGCCGGCGCGATGGCGTCGCTCGAGCGGCAGCACATCGAGGCGGCGCGGAACCTCGGTGCGTCGCGCGTTCGCGCGTTGTTCGAGATCGTGCTGCCGCAGGTCCGCGGCACGCTCCTCGTGGGGCTCGTGTTGTCGTTCGTCGCAATGCTCTCGGTGCTGTCGGTGCCACTGATGATCAATCCGAATTCGCCGACGATGATCACCGTCGACGTCGCGTACCGGATCAACACGTTCGCCGATTACGCCGTCGCGAACGCGCTGTGTTTGCTGTCGCTGCTGCTCGCGGCCGTCGGCGCCGCGCTCTATCTGCGCCACGCGGTGAAGCGGGTCGGAGCATCGTCGTGACCGGGCCCATATCCCTCTCCCCGCTACGCGGGGCGAGAGAGCCGGGCGGCAACGAGGCGGGGGAGGGGTGCCACCGATGACGGCGGCATCGCGGCTTGGCGTCGGTGCCGTACGCGCGGTGCTGCTCGCGCTCTTCGCGTTCGCCATCTTCGGCCCGCTCGCGAACCTCGTGTTGTGGGCGTTCGCCGAGAAGTGGTACTTCCCGAGCAAGCTGCCGCTCGAGTACGGCTTCACGTTCTGGCAGCGCGTGTTCTCGCCGCGCGGCAACGCGCTCGCGTCGCTCGGCACCAGCGTCTGGATCGCGATGCTCACCGTCGCCGTGAGCCTCGCCGTCGCGATTCCCGCCGGCTACGCACTCGCGCGTTTGCGCCTGCGCTGGCGCGGAGTGATCCTGCTCGCGTTCCTGTTGCCGCAGGCGGTGCCGAACCTTCCCGTCTACGTGAACATCGCGCAGGTCTTCTACCAGATCGGCCTTGCAGGAACGATCACCGGCGTGGTGCTCGTGCACGCGTCGCACGGCCTCGTGCTCGCCGTGTGGATCGCGTCGGCCGCCTTCGCGTCGGTCGACGATTCGCTCGAGGAAGCGGCGCGCAACATGGGCGCATCGGCGTGGACCTGCTTTCGCACCGTCACGCTGCCGCTGGCAGCCCCCGGCTTGATGGCGAGCGCGATCTTCGTATTTCTCGAATCGCTCGACGAGTTCACGGGGACGTATTTCGTCGGCGTTCCCGACGTGATGACGCTGCCGCTGCTGATGTTCAACGCCAGCATGGGCGGCAACTACCAGATCGCATCGATCACGGCGCTGCTGCTGCTGGTCCCGTCGATCGGCTTCATGCTCGTCGTCGAGCGCTTCCTGAAAGCCGACGTGCTCGCCATGGTCGGGCGCTGACGACAGTTCCGCACTCGTTCGACGCGACAGGCACTGCAACGCGCGCCCGTCGCGGTCGGACATGCGCGCACAAATGCGCGTGCGCGACGGCGGGATTTGCCGGCTGCGCGCGGCGCTTATCGGAGTGCTCCTACAGCGATTGCGAGCCTCCCGAGGGAAAGCCCGCTGCACCCGTTCATGGCATGCGCGATGCTTCATTGCACGCTACCCACAGCGCGGCACGCCGCGCGTGATCGATCAACGAATCTGTGGAGGCAGCACTATGCAATGGCAATTGAAGGCAGTGGTCGCCGCGATCTCGATGGCGGCATGCGCGGCGGTCAGCGCGCACGGCTCGTCGAGCGCGGCGAGCAATACCGAGCGCGCCACGTCGAGCATGGCCGCGAATACCGTGACGGACGCACAGGGTCGCGTCATTCCGCGGGATTGCGCGGCGATGACCGGCGATGCGCAGGTGCAATGCATCCAGGATCAGCAATCGCGCAACGTGCTCGACACCGACCGCACGCAGCGGCGTCAAGGCATGACGCGCGGTGGCGGAACGAGCGCCGCGGGCAGTACCGGCCCCGCAGGCACGACCGGCACCACCGGGTCGAGCAGCGGTAACGCCGGAACGGCCGCGGCCGGCGCAGCCGGTGGCATGGGCGGCAACGCCGCCGGCAACGCGAGCGGGACGGGCAACGCGGGGACCGCGGGCACGACCGGTAGCAGCAGCGCCGGAGCAACGGGCGGCGGCACGGGTGCGACGGGTGGTAGTGCCGGCAACGGCGGCAACGGCGGAGGCGGCGGAGGCTGATCCCCGCACTCGACAGGACAAGGGGGCACGAGGCAGCGAATCCGCTGCCTCGTTGTTTTGTACGGTGCGCTGCCGCGCGTTCAGTCCTGCATGCGCGTGCGACGCTCGGAGAGCGCCGCGATCAGCCGATCGAGGGCCGCCGCGTTCAACGCGAGCTGTTCCTCGCTGAACCGCACGCTCACCGTGCGTGCGTCCGGATCGTCGCAGAACGTGACGACCTTGTCGCCGCCGAGCGACACGCGCTCCTCGCCCTGCCGGGTCGATGGCATCACGCCCTGGTTCCCGATGGTGCGCGGCGTCGTTGGCCGGAACTCGCGGCGCGGATCGGGCGCGTCGGCCCCGGCCTCGGGCGCTCCGGCCGCGCGGCCGGGTAGTTGCGTCGCGTCGCTCGCCGGAAACGTCTCCTCGACCATCTCGTCGATCGTCTGCTCCTGCCGCGACTCGCCCGGCTCCTTCTGCTGACTGTGCTTCATCGTCGAATCTCCCTGTGACGTGCGTTGGAGCGAATCGCGCGTGCGTCGTTCCGGATTGCCGATTCGACGATGTCGAAACCGCGCCGGAATGAAGCGCGCGCGGTCACTCGAGCACGCGTCGCGTATCATTACGATGCGCCCCCGTGGCGTACGTCGCAACGAGGTACTCGCATGTATGCACAGCTGGTCGATACGGGAGTCGCGAAGGTCGCCGACGCCGCCGAAATGTCGCCCGAGGAGCGTGCGTTTCAGGCGCGCATCGACGACGACATCCGCATCGAGCCCAAGGACTGGATGCCCGAGGCGTACCGGCGCACGTTGATCCGGCAGATCCAGCAGCACGCGCATTCGGAAATCGTCGGCATGCTGCCGGAGGGCAACTGGATCACGCGCGCGCCGTCGCTTGCGCGCAAGGCGATCCTGATGGCGAAGGTGCAGGACGAGGCCGGACATGGGCTCTACCTTTACTGCGCCGCGGAGACGCTCGGCGTCTCGCGCGATCAGATGATCGACGACCTGCACGCGGGCAAGGTGAAGTATTCGTCGATCTTCAACTACCCGACGCTGACCTGGGCCGATGTCGGCGCGATCGGGTGGCTCGTCGACGGCGCGGCGATCATGAACCAGATCCCGCTTTGTCGCTGCAGCTACGGGCCGTATGCACGGGCGATGATCCGTGTGTGCAAGGAGGAGTCGTTCCACCAGCGGCAGGGCTTCGACATCATGATGAAGCTCTGTGGCGGAACGCCCGAGCAGAAGGCGATGGCGCAGGCGGCACTCGATCGCTGGTGGTGGCCCTCGCTGATGATGTTCGGGCCGCCGGACACGGCGAGCGTGCACAGCGCGCAGTCGGCGAAGTGGAAGATCAAGCGGCTTTCCAACGACGAGTTGCGCCAGCGCTTCGTCGACCAGACGGTGCCCCAGGCGGACTACCTCGGATTGCGCGTGCCCGACGACGCACTCGTGTGGAACGCCGAGCGCGGGCACTACGATTTCGGCGAGATCGACTGGGAGGAATTCCACGCGGTGTTGCGCGGTCACGGCCCGTGCAACCGCGACCGGATGCGCACGCGCGTGAAGGCGTGGGAGGACGGCGCGTGGGTGCGCGACGCCGCGCTCGCGCACGCGGAGAAGCGGAAGGCGCGCGCGAAGGCGGCGTGATGTTTTGGGAGGACGAATGAACGATTGGCCGCTGTGGGAAGTGTTCATCCGCTCGCAGCACGGGCTCGCGCACAAGCACGTCGGCAGCCTGCACGCGGCCGATGCGGAGATGGCGATCCGCAACGCGCGCGACGTCTACACGCGGCGCAACGAAGGCGTCTCGATCTGGGTCGCGCGGTCCGAAGACATCCATGCGTCGTCCCCGGGCGATCGCGACGCGCTGTTCGAGCCGGCGAACGACAAGGTCTATCGGCATCCGACGTTCTTTCCGATGCCGGACGAGGTGAAGCACATTTAGGGATCAGGGATCAGGGGCCAGGAATCAGGGGCCAGGAATCAGGGGCCAGGGGCCGGGGAGCGTCGTGATGAATGCCGCGGATGAACAGGTCGCGCACGGTGACCGACAGGAAAGCGTGACGCATCACGCTGACGCTTCCTGGTCCCTGGCCCCTGATTCCTGGCCCCCGCTGTTCGAGTACCTCCTCCGCCTCGCCGACAACGGCCTCGTTCTCGCGCAGCGGCTGGGCGAATGGGTGGGCAAGGGGCCGATCCTCGAGGAGGACATCGCGTCGACGAACGTCGGCCTCGACCTGCTCGGCCAGGCGCGACTGTGGCTCGCCTACGCGGGCGAGATCGAGTCGTCGTTCGCGGGACGCGGAAGAAGCGAGGACGAGCTCGCGTTCTTTCGCGAGGAGAAGGATTTCCGCAACCTGCTGCTCGTCGAGCAGCCGAACGGCAACTACGCCGACACGATCGCTCGCCAGTACCTGTTCGATCAATGGCACGTCCTTCTCCTCGCGGAGCTCGCGCGCTCGCGCGATGCGCAGATCGCGGCGATCGCGGGGAAGGCGCACAAGGAAGCGCGCTATCACGTCGAGCGGTCGTCGCAATGGGTGATTCGCCTGGGCGACGGCACCGACGTTTCACACGCACGGATGCAGGACGCCATGGACGCGCTGTGGATGTACACGGGCGAGATGTTCACCGTCGACGCGGTCGAGCGTCCGCTCGTCGACGCCGGGATCGCAGCGGACAACGAGGCGCTCGCGGCGCCTTGGCACGCCGCCGTCCGGTCGACGTTCGCCGCGGCGACGCTCGACGTTCCGGCCGATGCTTGGATGCAGGGCGGCCGCGGCCGCGGCGGGAAGCAGGGCGCGCACACCGAATACCTGTCGCGCATGCTCGCCGAAATGCAGGTGCTGCCGCGCGCCTACCCGCAAGCACGATGGTGACGATCGACGATACGACGGCGGCAAAGCGAAACGCCGACGTCGCGGGCGCAATCTGGCGCGCGCTCGGCGACGTCATGGATCCGGAAATTCCGGTCGTGTCGATCGTCGAGCTCGGCATCGTGCGCGACGTGCAGGTCGTCGACGGCCGTTGCACGATCACGCTGACGCCTACGTATTCGGGATGCCCGGCGACGCAAGTGATCGAGCACGACGCGCGCCTTGCCGTCACGCGCGCCGCCTCGTGCGACGTGGACATGCGCACGGTGCTCGCGCCGGCGTGGACCACCGATTGGGTGGCGCCCGAAGCGCGCGCGCGGCTCGCCGCGTTCGGCGTTGCTCCGCCGGCGCGCGCCGACGGCGCGGCCGTCGTCACGTTGCATCGGCGCGCGATTCGCTGCCCGCATTGCGGCTCGGCGCGCACCGAGGAGCTGTCGCGCTTCGGCTCGACGCCCTGCAAGGCGCAGTACCGCTGCATCGACTGCCGCGAGCCGTTCGACTACTTCAAGCCGCACTGAGGCGCGCGTGAGCAAGTTCCATTCGCTCACCGTCGCGAGGATCGAGCGCGACACCCGCGATGCCGTCATCGTGAGCTTCGACGTCCCGCCGGAGCTGCACGAGCCGTTCCGCTTCGAAGCGGGGCAGCACCTGACGCTGCGCACGCAGCTCGAAGGCGTCGACGTCCGCCGCTCGTATTCGATCTGCGCTGCCGAAGGCGAGCCGCTGCGCATCGCGGTGAAGCGCGCGACCGGCGGACTCTTCTCGGGGTTCGCCAACGAGACGCTGCGCCCCGGCGTTCGCCTCGACGTCATGCCGCCGATGGGCCACTTCACGCTGCGCCGCGACGTCGCGACGCCGCAGCACTACCTCGGCGTCGCCGCCGGCAGCGGCATCACGCCGCTCCTGTCGCTGATCGCGACCGCGCTCGCCGCGCATCCGCGCAACCGCTTCACGCTGATCTATGGCAATCGCGCATCGTCGACGGTCATGTTTCGCGACGAGCTCGCGTCGCTCAAGGATCGCTACCTCGGCCGCTTCAACCTCGTGCACGTGCTCTCGCGCGAGGCGCAGGACATCGAGCTTCTGCACGGGCGAATCGACCGCGCGAAGGCCGACGCGCTGTTCGAGCGCTGGGTCGACGTCGCCGACGTCGACTGCGCGTTCCTGTGCGGGCCGGACGAAATGATGGAAGCGGTCCGCGCATCGCTCGTCGCGCACGGCGTGGCGCCCGAAAAAGTGCGCATCGAGCGTTTTGCAGCGAGCATCCCCAAGCATACGCACGTCCCGCGGCCGCTGCCGGCTGCCGCGCAATCGCAATGCGAGGTCAGCGTGATCGTCGACGGCGCGGTGCGCACGTTCACCGCGGAAAAGGGCCGTGAGAACGTGATCGATGCGGGTTTGCGCCACGGCATCGAGCTACCGTATTCGTGCAAGGGCGGCGTCTGCTCGACGTGCCGCTGCCTGCTCGTCCACGGCGAGGTCGACATGGACGTCAATTTTGCGCTCGAGGACTACGAGGTCGCGCGCGGTTTCGTGCTCGCCTGCCAGAGCTACCCCGTCACCGACAAGGTCACCCTCGACTTCGATCGCACGAGCGCGTCGTGAATCGGTGCTAGAGTTAGGAGATCGGCAGCACCTGCGAGACGACGTGCAACATCCCCTGTTCGAAAAGCATCGCGCGACACTCGATCGCGCGCTCGAGGCGATCGCCACGCGCGGCTACTGGACGCCGTATCCGGAATCGCCGAGCCCGCGCAATTACGGCGAGGGCGCCGCGGCGGCGGGCAAGGCCGCGTTCGACGCGCTGGCGAACCAGCGCTTTCCGTTGACGCAGCCCGGCACGACGGGGCAGGTCGGCGCGGAACGCTCGCCGTACGGCATCAAGCTCGGCATCACCTATCCGAAGGCCGACGTCGACGCGCTGATGGCCGCGATCGAGTCCGCGGAGGCGTCGTGGCGCAAGGCGGGTCCCGAAGCGTGGGTCGGCGTGTCGCTGGAGATCCTCGACCGCATCAACAAGGCGAGCTTCGAGATCGCGAATGCGGTGATGCACACCACCGGGCAGGCGTTCGTGATGGCGTTCCAGGCGGGCGGCCCGCACGCCCAGGATCGCGGTCTCGAGGCGGTCGCGTACGCGTGGGACCAGATGCGTCGCGTGCCCGGTCAGGCGATGTGGGAAAAGCCGCAGGGCAAGGGCGACCCGGTGCGGATGGAAAAGCAGTTCCGCGTCGTGCCGCGCGGCGTCGCGCTCGTCATCGGCTGCAGCACGTTCCCGACGTGGAACGGCTATCCCGCGATCTTCGCGAGCCTCGCCACCGGCAACGCCGTCATCGTCAAGCCGCATCCGAACGCGATCCTGCCGCTCGCGATCACCGTGCGCATCGCGCGCGAGGTGCTGCGCGACGCGGGTTTCGATCCCAACGTCGTCACGCTCGTCGCGCACGACGCGGGCGACGACACCGCGCAGGGGCTCGCGCTGCGCCCCGAGGTGAAGATCGTCGACTTTACCGGCAGCACCGCGAACGGACGCTGGCTCGAGGAGCACGCGCGGCAGGCGCAGGTCTACACCGAGAAAGCCGGCGTCAACCAGGTGATCGTCGATTCCACCGGCGATCTCAAGGGCCTTGTGCGCAACCTCGCGTTCTCGCTCGCGCTCTATACCGGGCAAATGTGCACGGCGCCGCAGAACATCTACGTGCCGAAGACGGGCATCGAGACCGACGTCGGACACCTGTCGTTCGACGATTTTGCCGCGGCGCTCGCCGACGGCGTAAGGAAGCTCCTTGGCGACGACGCGCGCGCGACGGAAGTGCTGGGGGCCGTCGTCAACGACGGCGTGCTGCGGCGCATCGAGGCGGCGCGCGCGCTCGGCGACATCGCACTCGACACGCGTGCAGTCACCCATCCGGAATTCGCCGATGCGACGATCCGCACGCCGCTGATCGTCAAGCTCGGCCGGGGCGATCGCGCGACGTACCTGAACGAATGGTTCGGGCCGATCGCGTTCGTCATCGCCACCGACGACACCGACGATTCGCTCGCCATCGCGCGCGACGCGGTCGCCGGTCACGGGGCCCTGACGATGGCAGTGTATTCGACGAGTGAAGACGTGATCCGCCGCGCGATCGACGTCGCGGAGGACGTCGGCGTAGCGTTGTCGATCAATCTCACCGGCGGCATCTTCGTCAATCAGTCCGCCGCCTTTTCGGATTTCCACGGCACCGGCGCGAATCCCGCCGCGAACGCCGCGCTCACCGATGCGGCGTACGTGGCGAATCGTTTCCGGATCGTGCAGCATAGGAGACACATTTAACGACAGGCGCCAGGGACCAGGGACCAGGAAGCGTGCGCGCAGCCATGACAACGACACGACGCTTTTCCATCAAACGACATCAGCCGATCATTGGCATAACGTCGACGCTCTGTGATCCCTAGCCCCTGGTCCCTGGCCTCTATATCTTATGAACTACGAGCAAATCCAATTCACCTCCGCCGACGGCGTCGCGCGCCTCACGCTCGACCGCCCCGATCGGCTGAACAGCTTCACCCAGCAGATGCACGACGAAGTGCGCGACGCGCTTCGCCGCGTCGCCGACGACGCGAGCGTGCGCGTGCTGTGCCTGACCGGCAACGGCCGTGGCTTTTGCGCCGGGCAGGATCTCTCCGATCGCGCGGTCGCGCCGGGCGAGGCGCCGGTCGACCTCGGCTGGTCGATCGAGCACAACTATCGGCCGCTCGTGCTGACGCTGCGCAACCTGCCGATGCCGGTCGTGTGCGCGGTGAACGGGGTCGCCGCGGGAGCCGGCGCGAGCATCGCGCTCGCGTGCGACCTCGTGGTCGCGACGCGCTCGGCGAGCTTCGTGCAGGCGTTCTGCCGGATCGGCCTCATTCCCGACGCGGGCGGCACGTACTTCCTGCCGCGACTCGTCGGCGCCGCACGCGCGATGGGCCTCGCGATGCTCGGCGACAAGCTCACCGCGGAAGACGCGGAGCGCTGGGGTCTCATCTGGAAATGCGTCGACGACGAAGCTTTCGCGGCGCACATCGATGCGTTGCTCGCGCAACTCGCGAAGGCGCCCACGCGCGGCCTTGCCGCGATCAAGCGCGTGCTGCACGCGTCGCCCGCGAACACGCTCGAAGCGCAGCTCGCGCTCGAAGGCGGGACGCAGCGCGAGCTCGGGCGGAGCGACGATTACAGCGAAGGCGTCGCCGCGTTCCTGGCCAAGCGCACGCCGAACTTCACGGGCCGCTGATGGCCGCTGCAGCGCCGATCGCCCGCGACGCGACCGTCGCCGTCATCGGCGCGGGCGCGATGGGCAGCGGCATCGCTCAGGTCGCCGCACTCGCCGGGCATCCGGTGCGGCTCTTCGACACGCGCCTTCGTGCCGCCGAGAACGCGCGCGCGGCGATCGGGGAGGCACTGATGGCGCAGGCGGCCAAGGGCCGCATCGATGCCGGCGCCGCCGAAACCGCCGTCACACGCATCACGCCGGTCCACGCCCTCGGCGACTGCGTGAGCGCGAGGCTCGTCGTCGAGGCGGTCGTCGAGGACCTCGCCGAGAAGCGGACCCTGTTGCGCGAGCTCGAGAAGATCGTCACCGCGTCGACGATCCTCGCGTCGAACACGTCGTCGCTGTCGATCACCGCGCTCGCCAAGGGACTGCGCTTCCCCGGACGCGTCGTCGGCATGCATTTCTTCAACCCGGTGCCGGTGATGCAGCTCGTCGAGGTCGTCACCGGGCTCGCGACCGACGAGGCGATCGCCGAGTCGATCGCGGCGACCGCCGCCGCGTGGGGCAAGACGCCGGTGCGCGCGCGCTCGACGCCGGGCTTCATCGTCAACCGCTGCGCGCGTCCTTTCTACGGCGAAGCGCTGCGGCTCCTCGCCGAAGGCGCGGCCGATGTGCCGACGATCGACGCACTTCTACGCGACGCCGGCGGCTTCCGCATGGGCGCGTTCGAGCTGATGGACCTGATCGGCAACGACGTGAACTTCGCGGTGACGCGCACCGTGTGGGAGGCGTGCTATCACGATCCGCGCTACGCGCCGTCGGTGCTGCAGGAGGAGCGCGTCGCGGCCGGTTACCTCGGACGCAAGAGCGGGCGCGGCTTCTACGACTACGCCGATGGGGCGACGCGTCCGTCGGCCGCGACGCTCGGCGCACAACCCGCGCCGAAGCGCGTGGTGGTGCGCGGCGACCTCGGCATCGCCGCGCCGCTCGTGCGCCGCTTCGATCAGGCCGGCATCGCGGTCGAGCGCGCCGATGCGCGCGAGCATTTTCCCGACGGCGCGATCGAGCTCGGCGACGGCATTCTCGCGCTCTCCGATGGCAGGACGGCGACCGAGCGCGGCCGCGACACCGGCGTGAAGCGTCTCGTGCTGTTCGATCTCGCGCTCGATTACACGCGCTGCGCGCGGCTCGGCGTCGCGCGCGCCGACAGCTGCAGCCTCAGCACCTTCGACACCGTCGCCGGTGCGTTGCACGCGGCAGGCATCGCTGCGACACCGCTCGACGACGTCGCGGGGTTAGTCGTCCTGCGCACGGTGGCCGCACTCGCCAACGAGGCGTCCGACGCGGTGACGCTCGGCATCGCATCGGCGCGCGACGTCGATACGGCGATGCAGAAGGGCGTCAACTATCCGCGCGGACCGCTCGCGTGGGCCGACGAAATCGGGCTCGCGCGCGTGCGCGCCGTGCTAATCAACCTCGCCGCCCATTACGGTGAAGATCGGTATCGTCTCTCGCCGTTGATTGCACGCCGTCACGCCGTCGGCGCACCGCTCGCCGAGCGCGCCGGCGCCGCGACGTGAGCGACGCAGCGCGCGACGCCCAGGCGCTGGCCGAGCGCGTCGCCTCGGAGATGTACGCGAACGATCATGCGACGCGTGCGCTCGGCATGCGGATCGAGCGCGTCGCGCCCGGCAGCGCCGAGCTCACGATGCCCGTCAGCAAAACGATGCTGAACGGCCACGACATCTGCCACGGCGGCTACATCTTCCTGCTCGCCGACAGCACGTTCGCGTACGCGTGCAACAGCTACAACCGCAACACGGTCGCGCAAGGCTGCTCGATCGACTACCTCGCGCCGGCGCGCGCAGGCGACGTCTTGCGCGCGCGCGGCGTCGAGCGCAGCCGCACCGGCCGCACCGGCGTCTACGACATCGAAGTGACGAACGGCACGACGACGGTCGCGCTCTTCCGCGGCAAGAGCTACCGGATCGACGGAACGATCGTCGCGGAAGACGCGAAGGAGCGACCATGACGGGGCGCACGCCCGGTCCCGGGGACCTCGAGCCGATCGAAACCGCGAGTCGCGACGAGCTCGCGTCGCTGCAGCTTTCGCGGTTGCGCTGGTCGCTTTGCCATGCCTACGACCACGTCGCGCATTACCGGCAGGCATTCGATCGCGCGGGCGTGCATCCCGACGATCTGCAAACGCTCGACGATCTCGCGCGCTTCCCGTTCACCGCGAAGGACGACCTGCGCGCGAACTATCCGTTCGGGATGTTCGCCGTGCCGCGCGAGCAGGTGGTGCGCGTTCACGCGTCGTCGGGAACGACGGGCAAGCCGACGGTCGTCGGCTACACGCAGAATGACGTCGACACGTGGGCCACCGTGATGGCGCGCTCGATCCGTGCCGCGGGCGGACGACGTGGCGATGTCGTGCACGTCGCCTACGGTTACGGACTCTTCACCGGCGGGCTCGGCGCGCACTACGGTGCGGAGCGACTCGGCTGCACGGTGATCCCGATGTCGGGCGGGCAAACGGAGAGACAGGTGCAGCTCATTCGCGACTTCCGTCCCGACATCATCATGGTGACACCGTCGTACATGCTGGCGATCGCCGAGGAGATGCAGCGGCAGGGGATGGACCCGCGTGCATCGTCGCTTTCGATCGGCATCTTCGGCGCCGAGCCGTGGACGCCGACGATGCGCGCGGCAATCGAAGCCACGCTCGACATGGACGCGATCGACATCTACGGGCTCTCCGAGGTGATCGGCCCGGGCGTCGCTCAGGAATGCATCGAGACGAAGGATGGGCTCACCGTTTGGGAGGATCACTTCTATCCCGAGATCGTCGATCCGCAGACCGGCCAAGTGCTGCCGGAAGGCGAGAAGGGCGAACTCGTCTTCACCTCGCTCACCAAGGAGGCAATGCCGGTCATTCGCTATCGCACGCGCGATCTCACGCGGCTCCTTCCCGGCACTGCGCGCACGATGCGTCGCATCGAGAAGATCACCGGGCGCTCCGACGACATGATGATCATTCGCGGCGTCAACGTGTTTCCGACACAGATCGAGGAGCTGATCCTGCAGGACGCGATGCTCGCGCCGCATTACCAGGTCGAGATTACGCGGCCTTCGAACCTCGACGAGATGACGGTGCTGGTCGAGCGCGCCTCGTCCGCGGGCGGCGCGGATGCCGATGCGGCGGGCAAGCGTCTCGCCACGCGCGTGAAGAACCTGATCGGCGTCAGCTGCGATGTGCGCGTGCTGGCGGCCGGTGGCATCGAGCGCTCGCTCGGCAAGGCGAAGCGCGTCGTGGACAAGCGGAAGATGATGTAGGGCCGTCGTGCGACGTTGCGACAACTGCTCGCGACCCGAAGCGGACATGCTGGCGACAAGCGGTTCTCGTCAATTTCCGAGCTGACTGAGAACGGAAATCGGGTTCGCATGCACGCCTTCCCGCCGGCCGACGCGAGCGAATGGCGAGTCGGGCCGGTAAGTGCTGCCCGCAGCGCGCTCGCGCATCCTCTTCAACACCGAGGTTTTGTCGCCTGTATGGGAACGAATGCTCGATTCGACCAAGACGACTGAGATGGCGAATGTTGGCCGAAAGCTGAATCTCCGGGATGCATTCGAGCGGTGACGGACGCAGGACGTGTCGATCACCGTAGATGACGGCCGAATCGTCTGCGCAGGCGGGGACGGCGCTTGTCGCGCTACCCGCCGATCAACTCGTCCAGCCAGCGCCGTAGCGCCGCAGCGACCTGACCTCGCACTTCCGCGTCAGTGCGACCGCTGCGCGCCGGAACGTGGAACGAGTGGTCCGCTTGAGGGACGATGACGAGGCGTGCGCGTGTGCCAAGCCGTTCAACGACGGGACCCAGCAACGCGAGGTCGGCGAGTAGGTCACGATCACCTTGCAAAAACAGCATGGGCACGTCGACGCGTGTAAGGTGTTCGGCGCGCGCGACGCCCGGCTTACCGGCGGGATGCAACGGAAACCCGAGGAAGGCCACGCCTCGCACCGCTGGCAACGGCGACTCGGCCTGCGCCTGCGATGTCATGCGCCCGCCGAAAGACTTGCCTCCGGCAATCAGCACTAAACCCGGTGCGAGTTTCGCAGCCGCAGCGACGGCCGCGCGCACGGTCGCGTGCGCAGCGGCCGCGGAATCGGGTCGCTTCGAGCCGCGTTCCATCGACGGGAACTGATAGCGGAGGCACGCGACATTGCCTGCCGCAAGACTCGCTGCGAACCCGGCCATGAAGGGATGCGTC
>DASTIY010000280.1:0-9036 GCA_035717085.1 Casimicrobiaceae bacterium
GCCGGCTATGCGGTCGAGGCCGAGAACTTCGAGTCGATCCACAACCACTCTGCGTACGCGCGAATTTCGCGCGGCCTGTAGTCCGGACGAAAAGCAGGGTCAGACCCGCGGTCATACCCTCATCGCAGCAGGTACGCGCGCATGAACTCGACCATCGCGTAGAACAGATAGTCGGCGTTCGCCTTGCGCACGAATCCGTGCCCCTCGTTGTCGGCGAGGAGGTACCACACCGGTACGCCGTTTTTTTGCGCCGCCGCGACGATCTGTTCCGCTTCCGTGTACGGGACGCGAGGATCGTTCTTCCCGTGCACGACGAAGAGCGGCGCGCTGATCCGATCGGCGTTGGCGACCGGCGATATGCGTGCGAGGAACGCGCGCATCCGGGGCTCGCGCTCGTCGCCGTACTCGACGCGGCGCAGGTCGCGCCGATAGCTCTCGGTGTTCTCGAGGAACGAGACGAAATTGGCGATGCCGACGACGTCGATGGTGCCCGCAATGCGTTTGCCGAAGTGTGTCGCGACCGCCAGCGCCATGTAGCCGCCGTAGCTGCCGCCTTCGATCAGCACGCGCGACGCGTCGAGGTCCGGCTGGCGTCCGACCCAGTCGAGCAGCGCGCCGATGTCGCGCACCGAGTCTTCGCGTCGCATGCCGTTGTCCAGCGCGACGAACGTCTTCCCGAATCCGGTGGACCCGCGCACGTTCGGAAAGACGATCGCGATGCCGAGTTCGTCGACGAAGTAATTCCAGCGCGCGATGAAGCCCGGGCGCGCCTGACTTTCGGGCCCGCCGTGGATCGTCACGATGACCGGCCGTTTGCCGGTGAATTTCGGCGGCGGGCGGATGATGAAGCCGGTGATCCTGCGGCCGTCGAAGCTCGACCACGCCATCGGCTCTGCGCTGCGAAACGCATTCGCATCGAGGCCCGGTACGTTCGTCTCGGTCCACCGCGTCAGCGCGTTCGTCGTGACGTCGAGAGAATACGCGTCGCTCGGACTTTGCGCGCTGTCGATCGAGAAGGCGAGATCGCGCGAATTCTCGTGCCAGACGAGGCGCTCGACGTCGCCGACCGGGAGCGTCGGGCGGGCGAGCGGCTTGCGCGTCGCCGCTTCGTAGAGCCGCAGCACGCCGATGCCCGCCTCGTTGGTGATGACCGCCAGCGTTCGCCCGTCGGGGGAGAGCCTCAGCACGTCGGTGTCGAAAGCGCCGCGCGCGCCGAAATAGCCGACGCGGCCGGTCGCGATGTCGAGACGCGCGAGGCGGTGGAACTCTCCGTCGCGGTCGGTGGTGAGGAAGAGGCCCGTGCCGGCACGATCGAATGCGAGCTCGCTCGTCGAGACGGGTCGTGGAAGCTTTGCGCCTTCGCGCGGAAACACGCGACGCTTGCTGCCGGTCGCGACGTCGATGACGTACACGTAGGATTCGTTGACCGACTTGGATTGCACCACCCCGAGCCTGCGATCGTCGAACGAGAACGTGTAGTCGCCCCAACCCGTGCCGTCGAGCGTGGCGATCGTTCGCGCCGTTTCCGGATGCAGCGGATCGAGCAGCGTGAGCGTCGTCGTCGGATGCTCGTTGCGGCCGGTCTTGTCGAGTGCGGTCGACGCGATCAGCGCACGGTCGCGTGCGTGCGTGAGCGCCACGAAGTCGTGCTTTTGCGACGGATCGGTCAGAAGCACCGGCTCGCGGCTGCCCGGATCGAGCCGATACACCTGCCGCTGCTCGTTGCCGCCGGCGTCGCGCGTGAACACGAACACGTCCGGCGCCCTCGGCCACCACAGGCCGAAGCGGACGGGCTCCGCGAAATCGGTGATCGGCGCGAGCGCGCCGAGCGGGCGGTCGACGCGATGCAGTTGCGTCGTATTGCCGGTGCGCTTCGCGACGACGAGTTCGCGCGCCACCGGATGCCAGCTCACCGCGGTGGCCGGCTTGAATTGCGTGTACGGCTCGAGTTTGGCGGCGAGCGCGGCGGGAATCGGCGGAATGCCGACCGCCTGCAGATTCGCATTCGGCACGATGAAATCGTCGGCGGGCGCGCAGGGCGCGCCGACGAGCGCGAGCACGACACCCAGCGTTCGAAGCAGCTTTCTCACCAACGAACTTCCGCGACGATCGACTGGTAAGATTCTAGCGACACGCGGCCGGCATCGACGGTTGCCCGCGCGTCTCGGGCCATCTGTCCTCCGTCCTCTGCTACCTGACTGCCGATGCGTCCCGTCGCGATTTTCCGCTTCAGCCCCACCGAGGGCCCAGCGTATTTCGCCGACTGGCTCGACGGTGCGTCGCTGCCTTGGCAATTGGTGGCCATCGACGCGGGCGATTCGATCCCCATCGATGCGCGCGCATTCTCGGGCATCGGCATGATGGGCGGGCCGATGAGCGTCTACGAGACGTTGACGTGGATCGAGCCGGTGTCGCGGCTCTTGCGCGACGCCGTCGCACACGAGGTCCCGATCATCGGCCATTGCCTCGGCGGGCAACTGCTGGCGCAGGCGCTCGGCGCAACGGTGTCGAAAAGCCGCGTGCCGGAGATCGGCTGGATCGACGTCGCGACCACCGATCGCGACGCCGCGCAGGCGTGGTTCGGCGGTCGCGAACGCTTCGTGCCGTTTCAGTGGCACTACGATGTTTTCGAGTTGCCGCGCGGCGCGACGCGGGTGCTCACGAACGGCTTCAATCCGAATCAGGGCTACGTGATCGACGATCGGCACATCGGCTTCCAGTGCCACATCGAAATGACGCGCGATCTCGTCGAGACGTGGTGCGCATCGGGCGCCGACGAGATCCGCGAGCCGGGCACCGCGTCGCGGCAGACCCGCGAAGAGATCATGGCCGACGTCGACGCGCGGCTTGCGAACCTGCACGAACTCGCCGGCGGCGTGTACGCGCGCTGGACGCAGAAGCTGAAACGGTAATGGGAGCGATTCGAGCTTTAACGGATCTTCTGATCAATCAGATCGCCGCGGGCGAGGTCGTCGAGCGACCGGCCGCCGCGCTGAAGGAGCTGCTGGAGAACGCACTCGACGCCGAGGCGACGCAGATCGACGTCGACATCGCCGCAGGTGGCGTGAAGCGCATTCGAGTTGCCGACAACGGCTCTGGCATCGCCCGCGACGATCTCGCGCTCGCCGTCGCGCGGCACGCGACGTCGAAGATCGCGACGGTCGTCGACCTCGAGGCGATCGCCACGCTTGGCTTTCGCGGCGAGGCGCTGGCGTCGATCGCCGCCGTCTCGCGTCTTGCGATCGCCTCGCGCGCGCAAGGCAAGCCGCACGCGTGGCGCATCGAGGTCGAGGGAGGGACCGTCGGCGTCGTGACGCCGGCGGCGCTCGCGAGCGGAACGACGGTCACCGTGGAGGAGCTCTACTTCAACACGCCCGCACGGCGCAAGTTCCTGCGCACTGAAGCAACCGAATGGGCGCACTGCGAGGAGGCGTTTCGTCGCATCGCGCTCGCCCACGACGGCGTCGGCTTCACGTTGACGCACAATGCGCGCGCCGTCCATCGGCTGCAGCCCGCGGGACGGCGGGCACGCGTCGGGGCCCTGCTCGGGGATGCGTTCGTCCAGCACGCCGCTCAAGTCGATGTCGATGCCGGCGACGTGCGACTCTCGGGTTTTGCCGTTCGCCCGGCGTACGCCGCGGAGGGTCCGCTGACGCAGCACCTGTTCGTCAACGGACGCTACGTTCGTGATCGCGTGCTCGCGCACGCGCTGCGCGAAGCGTATCGCGACATCCTGCATCACGAGCGACAGCCCGCGTACGCGCTGTGGCTTTCGATCGATCCCCGGCGCGTCGACGTGAACGTGCATCCGCAGAAGACCGAAGTGCGCTTCCGCGACGCGGGGGCGATCCACCAGTTCGTCCGGCACGCAGTGGAGCGCGCGCTCGCGACCACGGCGAGCGAGCAGCCGGCGGTGTCGGCCGCGGAACGACTCGGTGTCGCGGCCGCGCATCTGCCGCCGCGCGGTCCGCGCTCCGACGAAACGCAGCACGTGTCGCGTCCGTTCCTCGCCGGCGCACAGCGCGCGATGCCCCTCGACGCCGAGGAGCCCGCGGCCTTCTATCGGCGCCTCTTCGGCACCATGGAGCAGCCGCGCATCGACGTGGCGCTCGCGAGCGACACAGAAGCGAGCGACGACGCGCATCCGCTCGGCTTCGCGATCGCGCAGCTGCACGGCGTCTACATCCTCGCGCAGAATCGCGCGGGTCTCGTGCTCGTCGACATGCATGCCGCGCACGAGCGCATCGTCTACGAGCGCTTGAAGGCGGCATTCGTCGAACGCGTGCCGGTGCAACCGTTGCTCGTCCCCGCGACCTTTGCGGCCGAAGCGCTCGAAGTCGCCGCAGTCGCCGAGCATGGCGATGCGCTCGATGCGCTTGGATTCGACGTGTCGCCGATCGGTCCGGCGACGCTCGCGGTCCGCGGCATTCCGGCGCCGCTCAAGGACGCCGACGCCGCTGCGCTCGCGCGCGCGGTGCTGCACGAGATCCGCGAATTCGGCGGCTCGCGTGCACTCGACGCGCGGCGCGACGAGTTGCTCGCGACGATGGCCTGCCACGGGGCGGTCCGCGCGAATCGCAGCCTCGGCGCTGCGGAGATGAACGCGCTGCTGCGCGACATGGAGGCGACCGAGCGCGCCGGCCAATGCAACCACGGCCGGCCGACGTGGTTCCAGCTCACGCTCGCGGACCTCGATCGACTGTTCATGCGCGGGAGGTGAGCGCGACGGTCGTCCTCGTCGGCCCCACCGCGTCGGGGAAATCGGCGGTCGCGCTCGAGCTTGCGCGGCGCTTCGATGGCGAAATCGTCAGCGCCGATTCGGCGCAGGTCTATCGTGGGATGGATATCGGCACGGCGAAGCCGGATGCCGTTACGCGCGCGCGTATTCGGCATCACCTGCTGGATTTGATCGATCCCACCGACGCGTATTCGGCCGCGCGGTTTCGCAGCGATGCTGCCGCGGCGATCGCCGACATTCGCTCGCGCGGACGAGTGCCGATCGTCGCCGGCGGCACGATGCTCTACGTGAAGGCGCTGCGCGAAGGATTGAGCGAGTTGCCGCAAGCCGATCCGGCGCTTCGCGCCGAGCTCGACGCGCGTGCTGCGCGCATCGGCTGGCCGTCGATGCATGCCGAGCTCGCCCGCGTGGATCCCTTCACGGCAGCACGACTCGCGCCGACCGATGCGCAACGCATTCAGCGCGCGCTGGAGGTGCACGCGCTCACGCGCCGGCCGCTTTCGGCGCTGCAGGGCGCGCGCACCGCGGAATTCGACGGAATGCGCGCGCTCGTGCTCGCGCTGGTGCCTGCAGATCGGTTCCGGCTGCATGCCGTCATCGCGCTACGCTTCGATGCGATGCTCGCCGCGGGCCTCGTCGACGAGGTCGTGGCGCTGCGTGCGCGCTTCGACTTGCGTCCCGGCCTGCCGTCGATGCGCGCGGTGGGTTACCGTCAAGTCCTCGAATACCTCGACGGGCGCATCGATCGGAGCGCGCTGCGCGAGCACGGCATCGCCGCGACGCGCCAGCTCGCGAAGCGGCAGCTGACGTGGCTGCGCCGCATGGAAGTCGAGACCTTCGAATGCTTTGCGCCCGACGTCGCCGGCAAGCTCGCGGACCGCGTCGCGCGGGCGCTCGCGACGGCGCGTTGAAAAGTGCCGAGAACCGCATCACTTCGAACCGGAAACACGCCCCGATGCTCCTTTGCCAGATCAGCGACCTCCACGTGAAGGAACCGGGATCGCTTTGCTACGGCGTTGTGGATAGCGCCGTTGCGCTCCGCGCGTGCGTCGATCACATCATGAGCCTCTCGCAACGGCCGGACGTCGTGGTCGCCACCGGCGATCTCACCGACTTCGGGCGTCCGGCCGAATATCGCCATTTGCGCGAGCTGCTCGCACGGTTGCCGATGCCCGTGTACCTGATGCCGGGCAACCACGACGACCGCGACGCGCTGCGCGCCACGTTTTCCGATCATGCCTATCTCCGGGCGACGTCGCCGCACATTCAGTACGCGTTCGACGCGGGCCCGCTTCGCGTCATCGCGCTCGACACGACCGTCCCCGGCGAAAGTGGCGGCGCCCTCGATGCGCCGCGACTCGCGTGGCTCGAGGAAAAGCTCGACGAAGCGCGCAACCGGCCCGTGGTGATCCTGATGCATCACGCACCGTTTCCCGTTGGCATCGGCCACATCGATGCGATCGGCCTCGCCGACCCCGAGCCGCTCGCGGCGATCGTGCGCCGCCACCCGAACGTCGAGCGGGTTTTGTGCGGGCACCTGCATCGCCCGATCCAGGCGCGCTTCGCAGGCACGGTCGCATCGACGTGCCCGAGCCCGGCGCACCAGGTGCTTCTCGAATTCGGCCCCGACGCCCCGAACGCGTTCGTGCTCGAGCCACCGGCGTTTCAGTTGCACCGCTGGGAGCCGGCATTCGGGCTCGTCTCCCACACCGCGTTCATCGGGCGCTTCGACGGTCCCTATCCATTCCACGACCCGACCGGTGCGTTGCTCGAGTGAGCTTCGGCGCGCGCCCTCGATTGACGCGTCGCACCTTGTTCGCCATGATGCACGCCCCGGCCGCCCTTCGGATGCGGCCCCGCGAGGAGGAATGATGCTGAAGCGTTCACATACCGTCGTCGCCGTGATGCTCGCGGCGCTCGTGCTCGGCGCGCCGGCCCATGCCAAGACGCTGCGCTGGGCGAGCCAGGGCGACGTGCTCACGTTCGACCCGTTCGCGCAGAACGAGAGTTTCAACAACACGTTCAACAGCTACGTCTACGAGTCGCTCGTGATGTACGACAAGAAGTTCAACGTCGTGCCGCAGCTCGCGACCAAGTGGGAGGAGGTCTCCCCGACGCAGTGGCGCTTCCACCTGCGCCCGAACGTCAAGTTCCACGAAGGCGAGCCGTTCACCGCCGATGACGTGGTGTTCTCGATTCACCGGCAGAACTCGAAGCGATCGATGACCAAGGCGTACCTGGCCGGCGTCGTCGACGCGAAGAAGGTCGACGACCTGACCGTCGACATCATCACCAGCGGACCCGCGCCGGTGCTGCTCCGGCAGCTGACCGACGTGCGCATCATGAGCAAGGCGTGGTGCGAGAAGCACAACGTCGTCGAGGTGCAGGACTACCTCGCGAAGGAGGAAACGTACGCGGTCGGCCACGCGAACGGGACGGGGCCGTACGTGCTGAAAACGCGTGAGCCGGACGTCAAGACGACGCTCTCCGCGAACCCGAACTGGTGGGGCAAGCTCGAGGGGAACGTCACCGAGATCGTTTACACGCCGATCAAGTCGGCGGCGACGCGCACGGCGGCGCTGCTTTCCGGCGAGATCGACTTCGTGCTCGACCCGCCGCTGCAGGACCTCGGCAAGCTCAAGGCGGACCCGAACATCAAGGTGATCGAGGGCGAGGAGAACCGCACGATCTTCATCGGGATGGACCAGAAGAGCGACGAGCTCAAGTACTCGAGCGTCAAGGGCAAGAACCCGTTCAAGGACCTGCGCGTTCGGCAGGCGCTCTACCACGCGATCGACATCGAGACCATCAAGCGCACGCTGATGCGCGGCCTGTCGATTCCGACCGGCGAGCTGATCACGCACCAGGTGTACGGCTACTTCCCGGCCGCGAACAAGCGCCCGCCGTTCGACATCAACAAGGCGAAGGCGCTGCTCAAGGAAGCCGGTTATCCCGAGGGTTTCGAGGTGACGCTCGACTGCCCGAACGACCGCTACATCAACGACGCGCTGATCTGCCAGGCGCTGACGTCGATGTGGGCGAAGATCGGGCTCAAGGTGAAGCTCGACGCGATGCCGAAGGCGCAGTACTTCGCGAAGATCAACAAGCACGACACCAGCCTCTACATGCTGGGCTGGGCGGTCGCGACGTTCGACGCGCAGGACGCGCTGCTGTCGCTCGTGCACACGCCGAACGGCAAGGGTGCGGGCGAGTACAACGACGGCAGCTACAGCAATCCGAAGATGGACGCGCTGATCGACGCGATGCAGACCGAGGCCGACGTCAAGAAGCGCCTCGACATGATCCACGAGGCGCTGATGATGCATACGCAGGACGTCGCGCACATGATGCTGCACCAGCAGATCATCCCGTGGGCGATGCGGAAGAACATCGACGTGACGCACAGCGCCGACAACCGGCTGCGCATGTGGTGGGTGCACGTCAACGACGGCAACGGCAAGCAGTAACCGCGCGATGGAACGTTCCCCCACGCTCGCTCCGCTCGCTGTCCCCCGGGGGCTGTCGGTCGGGGCGGCGCTTCCCGACTGACTCCGTAACCGCAGGCGCCGGGGCGGCGATGCCGTCCCGGCGCTCACTGCAAGGCAATCCGTGGCGGCGTTCATACTGCGACGTTTCCTGCAGGCGATCGTCGTCATGCTGGTCGTCGCGCTGGTCGCGTTCTCCTTGTTCCAGTACGTCGGCGATCCGGTTCAGCTGATGCTCGGCCAGTTCGCGACGCCGGAGGATCGCATCCGGCTGACGCACGAGCTCGGCCTCGACCAGCCGTTCTACGTGCAGTTCTTCCATTTCGTGGTCAACGCGATCCACGGGCAGTTCGGCGTGTCGCTACGCATCGGCAAGCCGGTGTCGGTGCTGCTCGCGCAGCGCATTCCGGCGACCCTCGAGCTCAGCATCAGCGCTGCGATCCTCGCGCTCGCGGTCGGCATTCCTGCCGGCGTCTACACCGGGCTTCGTCCCAATTCGTGGCTCGCGCGAACCGCGCTGTCGCTGTCGCTGCTCGGCGTGTCGTTGCCGACGTTCCTGATCGGCATTCTGCTGATCCTCGTCTTCGCCGTGTTGCTCGGCTGGCTTCCGGCGTTCGGCCGCGGCGAAGTCGTGCAACTGGGATGGTGGTCCACGGGACTGCTCAGCAGGACCGGGCTCATGTCGCTGATCCTGCCGACGATCACGCTCGGTCTCTTCCAGCTCACGCTGATCATGCGGCTCGTGCGCTCGGAGATGCTCGAGGTCCTTCGCACCGACTACATCAAGTTCGCGCGGGCGCGCGGACTTCGCGA
>DASTIY010000281.1:0-5514 GCA_035717085.1 Casimicrobiaceae bacterium
CCCGCCGCCGGAATTGCACCTCCGACACCTTCCGGAAGTGCATCTCCGACAGCCCGTTCGCGGGGGACGCGAACGGACTACGCGACGATCGCCGGCTGGGTCTCCGACGGCTCCCGCGTGCTCGACCTCGGCTGCGGCGACGGCAGCCTTCTGCGCTTCCTTGCCACCGAGCGTCGTGCGAGCGGCTACGGGATCGAGATCGACGACGCGGGCGTCCTCGCGAGCGTGAAGAACGGCGTCGACGTGATCCAGAGCGACCTCGAGCGCGGGCTCGCCGGCTTCGACGATGCCGCGTTCGACGTCGTGCTCCTTTCGCAGACGCTACAGGCGATGCGCCGTGTGGAGGCGATCGTCGCCGAGATGCTGCGCGTGGGGCGCGAGGCGATCGTCACGTTTCCCAATTTCGGCCACTGGTCGCATCGGCTGCAGATCGTTCGCGGACGCATGCCGGTTTCGACATCGTTGCCGTATCAGTGGTACGACACGCCGAACATCCACCTTTGCACCGTGGCGGATTTCGACGCGTTCCTCGCCGAGCGCCAATATCGTGTGCTGGACCGAGTCGTGCTTGCGAAGGGCCAGCGCGTGAGCTTCGCGCCGAATCTGACCGGCGAGCTCGCGATCTACCGGTTCCGGAAGCAATGACGACGACGCAGGAAACGTGGTGGCAGGCGCTCTTCAACCGGCGGATGCTGATCTGCGTCTTCACCGGCTTCTCGTCGGGCCTGCCGCTCTACCTGCTCCTCAACCTGCTGCCCGCGTGGCTGCGCACCGAAGGCGTCGATCTCAAGACGATCGGCTTCTTCGCATTGATCCAGCTTCCCTACACGTGGAAGTTCCTGTGGTCGCCGCTCCTCGACCGTTACGCACTGCCGCTTTTGGGCAGGCGGCGCGGCTTCATGCTCGTCACGCAGCTCGTGCTGCTCGCATCGATCCCGCTCTTCGGCGTCCTGCATCCGAAAATCGACATCTGGGCGGTCGTCGTGCTGTCGACGCTGGTCGCATTCTTCTCGGCGAGCCAGGACATCGTGCTCGACGCGTATCGGCGTGAAATCCTGCCCGATGCGGAGCTCGGCCTCGGCACGTCGATCCACGTGAACGCGTATCGGATCTCGAGCCTCGTACCGGGCGCACTTGCGCTGATCCTCGCCGACCGGATGCCGTGGTCGAGCGTCTACCTGATCACCGCGCTTTTCATGCTGCCGGGCATCGCGATGACGCTCGTCGTGCGCGAGCCGGCCCTCGTCAAGGGCCGTCCGCGAACGCTGCGCGAAGCCGTCGTCGAGCCGTTTCACGAGTTCATCGCGCGAAGCGGCTGGCGCGACGCGCTGCTCGTGCTGCTCTTCATCTTCCTCTACAAGCTCGGCGACAGCATGGCGACCGCACTCGCGACGCCGTTCTACCTCGACATGGGCTTTTCCAAGACCGACATCGGCGTGATCGCGAAGAACGCCGGCCTGTGGGCGAGCGTCGTCGGCGGTTTGCTCGGCGGGTTGTGGATGGTGAAGATCGGCATCAACCGCGCACTTTGGCTCTTCGGCGTCGTGCAGGTGGTGTCGATCCTGGGCTTCGCGTGGCTCGCGTACGTGGACCGGCCCGACCGCGTGCTGCTCGCCGTGGTGATCGGCGTCGAGGCGCTCGGCGTCGGCCTCGGCACGGCGGCGTTCACGGCCTACATTGCACGCGCGACCGATCCGCGGTACACAGCGACTCAGTACGCGCTGTTCACGAGCCTCGCGGCGGTGCCGCGGACGGTGATCAACGCGTCGACCGGGTGGATCGTGGAGCAGATGGGATGGTTCGACTTCTACCTGCTGTGCACCGCCCTCGCGCTCCCCGGCATGGCACTGCTCTTGCGTGTGGCCCCGTGGAATGAGAACGCCGACAGCGTGGCCGAGAATCGGGCCCGACTCGATCTTCCGTCGCCGGGCACGAAGCCGGGCACGGTCGCGCCCGGACATCGCATCTGACGTCCCCTTGAACCGGCAGAAATTCAGCGCGATCGCGCATCGGGATCACGACTACTGCAACCCGATCTCGGCGGCGAAGATCGAGCGCATTCTCGACCTGCTGCCGCTCGACGACGCCTCGCGCGTGCTCGACCTCGGCTGCGGCCGGGCCGAGCTCGCGCTGCGCATCATCGAGCGCTTCGGCGCGCGCGTGATGGCGATCGACAACTCGTCGCTGATGCTCGATGCGGCGCGCGAGCGTGCGGAATGGACGGGTGCGCTCGGCCGGCTGCACCTCGACAACGTCGACATCGCCGAATTCCAGGCGGACCCGGAAACGTTCCACCTGACGGTGATGCTCGGCGCGAGCGGCATCCCCGGCGGCATGGCGGGCATCTGCCGCCATCTCAAGTCGTGGACGAAGTCGGGCGGTTACGTGATGATCGGCGAGGGGTACTGGAACAAGCGGCCGCATCCGCAATACCTGCAGCTCCTCGGCGCCGAGGCCGGGCAATACCTGAATCACGCCGGGAACGTGCAGGCGGGTGTCGAGGCCGGCCTGGTCCCGATGCACGCGGTTACGGCGTCGGTCGACGAATGGGACGAGTACGAGTGGAAGTATTGCCGCTCGGTCGAGCGCTACGCGCGCGAGCGTCCCGAGGATGCCGACGTGCCGCAGATGCTCGAGCGCATCCGCCGCTGGCGTGATGCGTATCTGCGCTTCGGGCGCGACACGCTGGGTTTCGCGATCTACCTTTTCTATCGCCCGGGTCCGTACGTCGGCTGAGTCGCCGGTCCAACGCAGCCTGACGCTCGGGTGACGCGGCCCTGCCGCGCCGTTATTCTTCGTGCCGAGACGCCGATGCATCGGCGTCGTCTCGACGACCATCGAAGGAGGCACCATGAAGCGCACGTCCATGCGGCGGCTATGCCGTACGTTCCCTATCGTGTTCATCGCCGCGCTGACGGCAGCGCCGGCGCTCGCACAACCACAGTACGGCGCCGCCGATGCATTACTCGCGATCGACCAGAACCGGGCGAGCGTCGTCGAGCGCGTCGTGACGAATTGGGGACCGGCGTTCGCCCGGTCGCCGGCGGCGGTGGGCGTAGACGAACTGCGGCAATCGCTGCTCACGCTGCGTGCCGATCGTCTGCTCGCCGCCAGCCTGGCGGGGACGATGGACGGTGTGCGAAACGCGGTCGGCCTCGACGAGTCGGCGCCTCCTTCGGTCGACAGGAAGCCCGCTGCGCAGGAAAAGGCGGTAGGGGAAACCGGACGCGATGTCGTCTACACGCCGGTGACCCCCTGCCGACTGGTCGATACGCGCGGTGCGTTTGCCTCGGTATATCAAGGCGACGGAAGCGCTTCGCACACGCCGTCGCCCTTTCTGTCGAATCAGATCCGAACGTATACGTTGGAGGGCGCGAACGGCGTCTGCCTGACGCAGCTGCCGCCGACGCTGACGCCGGGCGCCGTGCAATTGCAGGTCTTCGCGATGCCGACGACGAGCGCATCGGGCGACGTCGAGATTCTTCCTCAAGGTGGAACGTTCGGCAGCACGGCGACGATGGTGTACGTCGGCACGATCGCGTTCAACACGGTATCGACCGCGGCCAAGGTCAACGTCGACAACAAGCAGATCGGCGTCCAGGTCCGTGGCGGCGGCGCGCACATCGCGATCGATGTCGTCGGTTACTTCTCGCGTCCGGCGAATTACGCCGGCACGCATACGATCACGGGCGCACAGGCGGTGGACGGCGGCGGTTCGAGCAATGCCGCCACCGGCGATTGGAGCGTCGTCGCCGGCGGTCAGGGGAACACGGCGGCGGGCAGGTGGAGTGTGATCGCCGGCGGAAGTGCCAACGCGACGACCAACGACTACCAGGCGATCGGCGGCGGGGCCAGCAATACCGCGCACGGATTCATCAGCGTCATCGGCGGGGGCGCCCTGAACGATGTCAACGGCAACTATGGAACGATCGGCGGCGGCCATCTGAACAAAACGACGTTCATGGAATCGCCCGTCGTCTCCGGCGGCGAGGCGAATACGGCGAGCGGCAACTTCTCGACGGTCCCCGGCGGGCGCAGCAACACCGCGAGCGGCGCGTACAGCTTCGCGGCGGGCCATCGCGCGAAGGCCACGACTCAGGGTTCGTTCATCTGGGCCGACTCGCAGGAGTTCGACTTCCAGCCGTCCGTGGGCAATTTCTTCGGCGTTCGAGCGACGGGAGGCGTCGGACTCACCGTCGCGATCAACCCGACGACCGGCGCGGTATCGCAGTACTGCAACCTGTTGCCCGGTACACCGAGTTGGACGTGCGTAAGCGACCGCAATGCGAAGGAAAACTTCGCCGCCGTCGACGCCGCGGACATCCTCCGAAAGCTCGTCGCGATGCCGATCTCGACGTGGAACTTCAAGGGCGGGGATCCGCGGATTCGTTCGCTCGGCCCGACCGCGCAGGACTTCTACGCCGCGTTCGCGCTCGGCAACGACGACAAGACGATCGCGACGTCGAACCTCGCGAGCGTCGGCCTCGCGGCGATCCAGGGCTTGCACACGCTCGTGCAGCAGCAGGCGGCCGAGCTCGCGGCGCTTCGGGCGGAACTCAAAGCGATGCGCGCGGGGCTGGCCGATCTCCCCCGCGCCAGCGTCGACGAGCGGGTCGCCGGCGATTGAAGCGGGTCAGCGCTCGACGTGCTCGAGCTTCTCGGCGATCTCGAGCCACTCGGCTTCGAGCCGGGCGAGCACCCACGTGAGCTCGCCCTGCCGCGCGAGCGACGCGACGAGGCGCTCCTTCGCGTCGTCGACGTACGCGTCGCTCGTCGCGAGCCACGCGTCGAGCGACGCCTTTTCGTCGCCGAGTCGCGTGAGGTCCTGCTCGATCGCAAGCTGTCGCGCAAGCAACGGCTTGCGCGCATCGGCGCGCTTCTGCCGCGCTTCCGCCTCCTCGCGCTTCTGCGTGCGCCGCATGCTCGCATTGCGCGTCGCATCGGATGACGCTTCACGCGCGCCGCGATCGCGTGAGCGGGCGAGCACGAACGCGCGATAGTCGTCGAGGTCGCCGTCGAACGGACGCAGCGCACCGTCCGCAACGAGCCACAGTTCGTCGACGGTGGCGCGCAGCAGATGGCGGTCGTGCGCGACGACGATCAGCGCACCGCCGTAGTCCTGCAACGCCTCGGTCAGCGCCTCGCGCATCTCGATGTCGAGATGGTTGGTCGGCTCGTCGAGCAACAGCAGATTCGGCCGCGCGCGCACGATCAGCGCGAGCGTGAGCCGTGCCTTCTCGCCACCCGAGAACGGCGCTACCGGCGACGTCGCGGTGTCGCCGCGAAAGTCGAAGCCACCGAGAAAATCGCGCAAGTCCTGTTCGCGAGCGTCCGGATCGATGCGCGCGAGATGCCAAAGCGGCGACTCGTCCCCGCGGAGCTCGTCGACCTGATGCTGCGCGAAGTAGCCGAGCCGAAGGTGCTGGGAGACCGTACGCGTTCCCGACGATGGCACGACGCGGCCGGCCAGGGCCTTCAACAGCGTCGACTTTCCGGCACCGTTCGCGCCGAGCA
>DASTIY010000282.1:0-12157 GCA_035717085.1 Casimicrobiaceae bacterium
TCCTCGCCGTGACCCGCTCATCGCCGCGGCGTGCTCGAAGCGGTCAGCGCGGGCGCGGTCGCGCGCACCGCGAGCGCATCGAGCGCGTGATCGCGCTCGCGCTTGGGCATCGCCGCGAGCGTGCGGACGCGGTCGTAGAACGTCGGCAGGTCGCCTTTCACTTCGCGCAAAAGCTCGCGAAACGCCGGAACGCGGTCGGTGTAGAGGCCGATCGCCGCGATCGCAGCGTTGTTGGGTTGTTGCGCGAACCAGCGGTCGTAGCCCGACAGCCCGGGATCGCCTGCTTTCGCGGCCTCGTACGCGGTCTTCATCGCCGCGATGATGTCGTGCTTGGCACGACGCTTGTCGTCGTCGCTAGCGTGGCTCGCGTAGATCTCCGTGAGCTTCGCCCGGGTGGTGCGCACGAGGTCGCGGAACACCGCGCGCATGTGGTCGGCTTTACTGGCGAGCTTCGTCAACTGCGAGTCGTTGCGCGCGGCGAGCCAGCGCGCGAGGCCCGCTTCCTCGACCGCGGTGGCGTACGACTCGTTGAACGCCGAGTCGTTCTTCACGTAGATGAGCTGATGGGCGAGTTCGTGGAAGATGAGCCGCGCGACCTCGGTCTCCGGCCAGCCGACGAACGACGAGAGCACCGGATCGGAGAACCAGCCGAGCGTCGAGTACGCAGGTACGCCACCGACGTAAACGTCGTCGCCCACTGCCCGGAGGCGGCTCGACTCTCCCTTCGCCGCGGCCTCGCGGAAGTAGCCGCGATAGTTCACGCAGCCGGCGATCGGGAAGCACCACTGCCTGGGGGTCAGCGACAACTCGGGCGTGGCGAACACGTTCCACGTCACGTACGGCCGACCGAGATCGGTGTACCGCGTGTAGCTGTCGTTGTTGGGCAGGCCGAGCTCGCGACTCGCGAAGGCGCGAATTTCGCGAATGCGGGTCAGCCGCTCGGAAAGCTGCTTGTCGCCCTTCCCGATCACATCGGGAATCGGCTCGGAGCGCGTCAGCAGCTCGAGCTGTCCGGCGGCGCCCTGCCAGTAGTAGTCGACGGTCTCGAACGTCGCACAGGCGGCGACGGTGAGCGTCGCGGCGACGAGGCTGAGGGCGATCGCGATCTTGCGGCGCCGCGATGACCGCGAGGACCGAAGGGGAGGACGTGCGGGAACGGACGCCTCGGCGTTCACGCCGGACGTGGATTCTGGTTTCACACTGATCATCGCAGGATGCTTGCAACGGTGGCGCTCGCGCTCCCTCGCGCTCCCGCCGGTCAATCAAAGCACGGACGAAAACGGCCGCGACCGCGGCGTGACGAAGACGCCCTCAAGGCCTCGTAGCTCGCGGGCGCGGGCAGCGAAGCGTTCGCGCCGGTTTCGACTGCCGGCGCTTGGGTTCGACGATGCCGGCCGTAGCCGATTCGCCGTTGCGGCCGCGCGAAGCGAGGCACGCGGCGAGTGCAATGTAGACAATCGCGCCGATTTTATCAAGGCGCGGCCGACCCTCGGCCAAAGGGATGATTTCGCGGATCGAACGGGAAGCGCTATCGTACGCCGCCATGCGATTTCCGCGCTTCGAACGCTGCGCCGCCCTCGTCCTCGCCTGTGCGTTCTGCACGCACGTGCAAGCGGGGCTCTACAAGTGTGCGCGCGCCGACGGCTCGGTCACGTATCAGGAGGACACGTGCCCCGACGGCACGGAGTTGCGCGATTTCTCGCGCGATCCGGCGAACGTGTCGGTCGTCCCCTTTCGCATGGTCCCCGGCACCGAAACGCGCACGATGCCGCGCGACAAGCCGGTCAAGGCCGCGACCGAGCGCAAATCACGCCGCGACGCCGAGCGCCGTGGCAACGCCGCCGAACGAAAATTCCTGATGCCGGGCATCGGCGAAGGCGAGGTCGTCGCGCGCGTCGGCCGCCCCGACATGTCGACGGGCGCCGGGCGCAAGGTCGTACGCTGGACGTATCTGCCGGTGCCCGAGGATCCGGGCACCATCACCACGCTCACGTTCGAGCTCGGGCGGCTCGTCGAAGTCGAGCGCAAGGTGATTCGCACGCCGTGACGAGCATCGCTTGAGGGCTGTCGTTCAGCGCGTCCGCGAGGCGCGTGTCGACGTCGATCGCCAGACGCTCGCGAGTATCGGTCCCGGCTTGCTGGTACTTGTGGGCATCGGGACCGGCGACCGCGATGACGATCGCGACTGGCTCGTGCGCAAGATCGTGGACCTGCGCATTTTCGACGACGAACACGGCGTGATGAATCGATCGATCGTCGATGTGGGCGGCGACGTGCTCGCGGTGTCCCAGTTCACCCTCTACGCGTCGACGCGGAAAGGCAATCGGCCGTCGTGGTCGAACGCGGCGCCGCCCGGCACCGCAATGCCGGTGTTCGACGGCTTCGTTGCTGCGCTCTCGCAACGCCTCGGCAAGCGCGTGCCGTCCGGCGTATTCGGCGCGCACATGCAGGTCGTGCTCGTCAACGACGGTCCGGTGACGATCATCCTCGACTCGCGCGTCCGGGAATGACGCTGCAACGCGCCTGGTGGATCCCGCTATAGCCGGTATGCCTGCTTCGCCAGATCGTGCGAAAGCGCCGGCGCGAGCTCCATCGCCTCGTCCTCGGCGAGGCGATGCTCGACGACGCTCGTCGCGAGAAAGCGGCAGACCACGCGGCGCCACACGTCGTGCCGCGCAGGGATGGACGTGAACGCGCGCGTGTCGTCGTTGAAGCCGACGGTGTTCGCGAAGCCCGCCGTTTCGATCGCCTGCTCGAGAAAGCGCAGCATGCCCTCGAAGCTGTCGTGGAACCACCACGGCGGACCGAGCTTCAGCACCGGATAGTGACCCGCGAGTGGCGCGAGCTCGCGTGCGTAGCTCGTCTCATCGAGCGTGAAGAGAATGATCGTCAGGTCGCGCTCGTTGCCGACCTCGTCGAGGAGCGGCTTCAGCGCGTGCACGTAATCCGTGCGCATCGGAATGTCCGCGCCCTTGTCGCGGCCGAAGCGCGCGAAGAGTGCCGCATTGTGGTTGCGAAACGCACCGGGGTGGATCTGCATCACCAGGCCGTCGTCGACGCTCATCCGCGCCATCTCGGTCAGCATCTGGCCGCGAAAGCGTTCCGCGTCGGCGGCATCGAGCGTCCCGGCGAGCGCGCGATCGAGCAGCTGCTGGCATTGCGCCGGCGCGAGATGTTCCGTGTGCGCTGTCGGATGCCCGTGGTCGGTCGACGTCGCACCCAGTTGGCGGAAGTACGCGCGGCGCGCGCGATGCGCGGCGAGATAGCCGCGCCACGTCGACGTGTCCTCGCGCGTCATCTCCCCGAGGCGCGCGACGTTTTCCGCGAAGCCTTCGAACTGCGGATCGATGACGGGATCGGGACGATACGCGGTGATCACGCGTCCCGGCCAGCCGCTATCGCGAATCGCACGATGATGCGCGAGCGGGTCGAGCGGTGATTCCGTCGTCGCGAGCACCTCGATGTCGAAGCGCTCGAACAGCGCCCGCGGCCGATACGCTGCATCCTGCAGGCACGCGTCGATGCGATCGTAATAGCGATCGGCGCTCTTCTCCGTCAGGCGCTCGTCGATGCCGAACACGGTGTGGAACGCATGATCGAGCCATAGCCGCGTCGGCGTGCCGCGAAAGAGCGGGTAGTTGCGCGCGAACGTGCGCCAGATCGCCCGCGGATCGTACGGCGCGCTGCGCCGGCCGCCGCGCTCGGGGACGCCGAGCGCCTCGAGGGGAATGCCTTGGCTGTAGAGCATCCGGAACACGTAGTGGTCCGGCACGATGAAGAGCGCGGCCGGATCCTCGAACGGCGTATCGTTCGCGAACCACGCGGGATCCGTGTGACCGTGGGGGCTGACGATCGGCAGGTCGCGCACGGACTGGTAGAGCGAGCGGGCGACGTCGCGCGCGCCGGGGTCGGCCGGAAACAGACGGTCGGGGGACAGTTCGAGGGGAATCATCGAGTACGGGGCGGCGGGAAAGCGCTGTCGGCGTGCAGCGCGCGGGCGAGCGTCCTGGTCGCGCCCTGCGCGAAAAGCTCTTCGACGAACGCGACCACCGGTGTGGTGAAGCGCGGCTCGTTGTGCAGGTCCTCGTCGAAAATCGCGTCGATCGCGAGCAGCGATCGCGCGAACCCGGCGGGGCGTCCGCGATGCTGCGCCGCGAGCTTCGCGAACGTCGGCGCCATCGGATCGGCCACCTGGATCGGCCGCCCTTTCTCGTCCTCGCCGTAGACGTAGCGCATCCACGCGGCCACGGCGAGCGCGGCGAAGTGGATGCGGCGCCCGGCCGCGATGTCGTCACGGATCGTGCCGAGGATGCGCTGCGGAAGCTTCTGCGAGCCGTCCATCGCGATCTGCCGCGTCTTGTGCGGCAACGCCGGGTTCGCGAAGCGCTCGACGAGCGATTCGCGATACGCGGCGAGGTCGATGCCGGCGGGTTGCGCGAGCGTCGGCACCACCTCGTCCTGCATCAGGCGGCGCATGTACGCGACGAAGTCCGGCTGCGCCGCCACTTCGTAGATGTATTCGTAGCCGGCGAGAAAGCCCAGGTACGCGAACGCCGAATGGCTCGCGTTCAGAAGACGCAACTTCATCTTCTCGTACTCGTCGACGTCCGCGACGAAGAGCGCACCGGCGGCGTCCCACGCGGGTCGCGGTCCCGCGAAACGATCCTCGATCACCCACTGGATGAAGGGCTCGTGCACCACCGGCGCGCGATCGACGAGCTTGATCGCCGCCTCGTTGTCGGCGATGTCCCGGTCCGTCGTCGCCGGAACGATGCGGTCGACCATCGTCGACGGAAACGCGATCTCGCGTCCGATCCAGTCGGCGAGTTTGGGATCGACGAGCGTCGCGTACGACGCGACGAGCCCCAGCACGAAGCCGCCGTTCTGCGTGAGGTTGTCGCAGCACACGACGGTGAGCGGCCTCGAATGCGAACGTCGCCGCTCGGCGAGTGCCGCAACGAGCAATCCCACGACGCTGCGTGGTTGCCGCGGATGCGCGAGGTCGTGGACGATGTCCGGATGCTCGACGTCGAGCCGGCCCGTCGCCGGCTCGTGGCAATACCCCTTTTCGGTGACGGTGAGCGAGATGACGTTCGTTTCCGGTGCGGTCATCCGCCGCATGACGGCCTCGGCCTCGTCGCCGTGAAAGAGCACCTCGCGCACGCTGCCGACGACGCGACGCTCGATGCCTTCCAGGCGCTTGCTGACCGAGGTGTAGAGGCCGTCCTGCGGCACGAGGCGATCGCGAACACCCGCCGAGCGCAGGCTCACCCCGCAAATGCCCCACGGCCCGCCCGCCGCGGCGAGCGCCGCGTCGGTATAGACCGCCTGATGCGCCCGGTGAAACGCGCCGATGCCGAGATGCACGATGCCGATCCCGACGTCGCGCGGTGCATACGCGGGGCGCGCAACGTCGGCGGGCAACCGATCGAGCGTCGCGAGCGAGAGGCGTTGCGTCACCGTGATCAGTGCTGCGGATGCTCGCGGACGCGCGAGACGAGTTGCGTGGGGTTGACGAAGCGCAGCGCGATCAGCAGCCAGACGAGCGTCACCGTCATGTAGATCATCGCCATCGCGTCGACCGACTGCGGCGCGCGCACCCCGGCGGCGAACACCGCGTAATAAAGCGCGACGACGAGCGTTTGCGAGTCGGGACCCGCGGTCAGGAACGTCAGCTCGAAGAGCGCGATCGTGCGCACGAGCACGAGCAGCGCGGCGGCGAGGATGCCCGGACCGAGCAGCGGCACGAGCACGTGCACGAAGGTGCGCAGCGTGTTCGCCCCGAACACGCGTGCCGCCGATTCGAGGTTCGGGTCGATCTGCTCGATGAACGGCGTCATCACGAGGATCACGAATGGCGCCGCGGGGATCAGGTTCGCGAGGATGACGCCTGCCAGCGTGCCGCCGACGTGCATTTGATAGAGCACGGTCGCAAGCGGGATGCCGTACGTGAAGGGCGGCACCATCAGCGGCAACAGGAACAGCAGCATCAGTGCCCGCTTGCCGACGAAGTCGCGCCGCGCAAGCGTGTACGCGGCCGGCACGCCGATCAGGAGCGAGATCACCATGACCGCGAACACCACCTCGACGGTCACCCAGAGGATCGACCCGAGCTGAAACTCCTTCCACGCATCGGCGTACCACGAGGCCGTCCAGCCCTGCGGAAGCCACGTGCCGAGCCAGCGCGTCGCGAACGAATTCACGCCGACGGCGGCGATCATCAAGCCGACGTTGACGAGGAAGAGCACGATGACGCCCCACAGCAGCGCAGTCCACGCGCGCGTCATGAAGTCGTCGCCGGCGCGCGCCCGAGGCGCCGGCAGGACCGGCGCGCGCCCGACGCTGACGCTGGCTTCGTTCACGGCTTTATCCCTTCCCGCCGCCGACCGGTCCCTTGTAGAACCAGCCACGCAGCGACAGCACGAACGCGACGATCAGCAGTTGCACGAAGCCCATGATCATCGCGATGGCGGAGGCGAGCGAATAGTCGTACTGCTCGAACGCCGCCTCGTACGCGGCGATCGAGATCACGCGCGTCGGACCGGCCGGCGCACCGAGCAGCACCGCCGACGGGAACACCGAGAACGCCTGCACGAACGCGAGGCAGAAGCAGATCGCGAGGCCGGGTGCGAGAAGCGGCAGGTAGATGTAGCGAAACTGCGCCGCCGAATTCGCGCCGAGCGTCGACGCCGCGCGCGCGAGCACCGGATCGATGCCGGTGACGTACGACAGGATGAGCAGGAACGCGAACGGAAAGCCGGACACGACGAGCGAGATCAGGACGCCCCAGTAGTTGTGCGTGAGCCGGATCGCGCCGTCGTAGAGATGCGTCGCCTGCAGGAACTGCGAGAGCCACCCGCGCGGACCGAAGTACGTCAGCATGCCTTCGGCGATCAGCACCGTGCCGAGCGTGATCGGAACCACCAGCAATGCGGTCAGCGTTCGCCGAAAGCGCGACGGCTGCCGCATCCGGTACGCGATCGGCAAGGCGACGAATACGTTGATCAGCGTCGCGGGCACTGCGAGCGACAGCGTGGTGCCGATGGTCGGCCAGAGCCTCGTCGACGTGAAGAAATGCTGGTAGTTCGCGAGCCAGCCGCCCTCCTTCGGCTCGAACGACAGCCAGAGCCCGTAGATGAACGGATAGACGAACAGCAGCAGCATGAAGAGCGCCGCCGGCACGACGAGCAGCAGCGCGGCGTCGAAGCCGGCCCGGCGCGTCGCGAGCGTATTCATGCCGGTCGCGCGCCCCTCACCCCAACCCACTCCCCGCTTGCGGGCAGACGCCGTCCCCGCCGAACGCCTGCGCTTGCTCCCGCTCCCCCGCATGGGGAGAGGGCTGGGAGGGGGATTGCCTCATTGCACGCTTTCCGACGGATACACGAGCACGCGCTCGGGCGGCACGCGGACGAATACGTCGGCGCCGGGCAGGAAGCGTCCCACCGCGCGCACGTGCAGACGCATGCCATCGCGCGTGACGATCTCGACGAGCGAATCGCGCCCGCCGTACTCGACGTTGTCGACACGCCCGGTCATCACGTTGTCGTCGTCACGCGACCCCGCGAGCGTGATCTCCTCGGGCCTGATGGCGACCATCGCGCGTCCGCCCTCCAGTGGCAGCTTGCGCACGCCGCGCAGCTCGCTGCCGGCCGCGCGCAGCACGACGTGTCCGTCGCGCTCGGCGGTGACCGGCAGCTCCATCACGTTGCGATATCCCATGAAGCGCGCGACGTGCAGGTTCGCGGGCTCCGCGTACACCGCCTCCGGCGTGCCGATCTGCTGCACGACACCGTCCTTCATCACGACGATCCGATCCGCGAGCGACAGCGCCTCGTCCTGATCGTGCGTGACGTAGATCGTCGCGCGGCCGAGCTCGCGGTGAATCCGGCGGATCTCGGAGCGCGTTTCGAGGCGCAGCTTCGCATCGAGGTTCGACAGCGGCTCGTCCATCAGGATCAGCGGCGGCTCGATGACGATCGCACGGGCGATCGCCACGCGCTGTTGCTGGCCGCCCGACAACTGGCCGGGCAGCTTGTGCTCCTGCCCGCTCAACTGCACGAGCGAAAGCGCCTGCACGACGCGGGACGTGATCTGCGAACCCGGTACGCCGCGCATCTTCAGTCCGAAGCCGACGTTCTTCGCCACGCTCATGTGCGGGAAGAGCGCGTAGTTCTGAAACACCATCCCGAAGCCGCGACGCTCGGGCGGCAACGTATCGATGCGCACGTCGTCGAGATGGATCGTGCCCCCGGAAAGCGCGAGCAGTCCGGCGATGCAGTTCAGCGCGGTCGATTTGCCGCAACCCGACGGGCCAAGCAGCGCGATGAACTCGCCGCGACGCACCGTCAGCGTCATTTCATCGAGCGCGTTGAACGCGTGGCCGCCAACGCCTGCGAAGCGGCGAGTGACGCGGTCGAGCCGCAGTTCGTTGAAGTCGTGCTTCATGGTCCGAGAATCGACGACGTCACCCGAGTTCCACCGATGTGTGCCCGCTTTCGCCGCGTTGAGCGTCGGCGCGAGCCGACGTTCGAACGCGGCGAGTTATTGCGTCGCGACCGGCCTGCGATCGAAGCCCGAATGCACGCCGCGACGCAATAACCTATTTGGTCTTGGCGGCGCCCACCTGCTGATCCCAGATGCGGAACATCTCGACCTGCGCCTTCGGCTCCAGCGATTGCGTATGCGGGAACTCCTTCAGCCACTGGTCGTACTCGGCCCGTCCGAATTCCTTGATCGCATCCTGGCTTTCCTTCGGCGCCATCGACAGCGGCACGTTCTTCACCGCGGGACCCGGATAGAAATAGCCTTTGTCGTACGTGAGCGCCTGCGCTTCCGGCGTCAGCATGTACGCCATCAGGTCGAGGATCACGTTGACCTTGTCGGCCGCCACACCCTTCGGGATCACCATGTAGTGCGCGTCGTTCACCCAGGTCATGTGCTGGAACGGCGTGACCTTGTACGACTTCGGCACGATGCCGAGGATGCGCGGATTCAAGTCCCAGCCGGTCATCGTCACCGTCATGTCGCGCGAGCCTTCGCCGAGCTCCTTCATCACCGCGCCGGTGCCGCTCGGGTAGTACTCGATGCACGAATTGAGGTCCTTCAGATACGCCCACGTCTTGTCCCAGCTCGCCGGATTCTTCGGATCCTTGTCACCGAGAATGTACGGCAGGCCCATGACGAACGTGCGCCCCGGCCCCGAATTCGCCGGACGCGCGTAGATGAAGCGATTCGGATTCGCCTTGCACCATGCGAGCAGCTCGGCGGGTGTCGTCGGCACCTGCTTCACCTTGTCCGGGTTGTACTCGAGCAGCGGTCCCGCCGGCATGAACGCGACCTCGATGCCGTAGTCGCCTGCCAGCTCCTGCATCTTCGCCGCAGCCGGCTGGTAGTTCTGCATCAGGTTCGGAAACTTCGCCTGGTGATCGGGCAGGATCTTGACGAGCAGGCCCTGCTCGATCCCTGCCGCGAGGACGTCGGTGCCGGTGAGCACCAGGTCGATGTCGCTGCGGCCCGCGCCCTGCATCGCCTTGAGCTTGCCGGGCAGCTCGGGCGCCGGCGCCTTGGTGAAGTTGACCTTCGAGATGAGGTTCGGATGCTTGTTGGCGTAATTCTGGATGGCGTCCTGCGTGAGCGCGAGGTTGCCCGCGACGTCGACGACGTTGATCGTGACGGGCCCCTTCTGCGCGAAGACCGCCGGTGCCCCAAGCGCGAACATCGCCGCGGTCGCGGCGGCGAGCGAAGCGAGCGCGGTCCGGCGTTTCTGCGAATGCACGGTGCTGCCTTTCATGTCGTCCTCCTGTGATTGGGCAAATGCCCGTCGGTGTGCTCGTCGACGGCCATGACCGACGACGGATGGCTTGGGTGCATCATGCCGGCGCGACCTTGCGGCGTCGCGACGGGTTGCGTGTGGGCGCGGCGGCGTCGGCCAGGGTTGCGTCGACGTTTCGCTGGAATTCGCGCATGACGCGTGCGAGGTGGCGATGCATCGCGGCGCGCGCACCGTCGGCATCCCGCGCCTCGACCGCCGCCGCGATCGCCGCATGATCGCGAATCGTACGCCGCGTGAGATCGTCGGTATGAAAGTGACGCTGCAGCCGGCCCCACAACTCCGCCCGCTGGTTCCACAAACCTTGCACGACGAGCTCGAGCGAGCCGTTGCGCGTCGACTTCGCGAGCAGAAGATGAAAGTCGCGGTCCTCCGCCTCGCGCCCGACGAAGTCGTCGACGCGCGCTTCGAGGCGCTCGACGCTGCGGCGAAGCGCGAGCGCGTGCTCGGGTGTCGCGTTGCGCGCGGCGAGCGCGGCGATCTCGCCTTCGACGAGCTTGCGCGCAGCGAGGAGCTCGAACGGACCGGGCCCCGCATCCTTCGATCCTTCGACGACCCGTGTCTGCGGCATCACGAAGATGCCGGTGCCGACGCGCACTTCGACGAGCCCGCTCATTTCGAGCGAGATGATCGCCTCGCGCACGGAGGCGCGGCTGACGCCGAACGACGCGGCGAGCTCGCGCTCCGCCGGCAAACGCGCGCCGGCCGGAAACTCGCCGCGTGCGATCAATTGCGCGAGCTGATCGGCGATCTGGCGATAAAGGCGCTTCTGCTCGACGAGCTGCAAGGGCAACGCGGGGTCTCCTGCAAGACGCGGCGAGGGCGGGCCTCCGGCCGGTGGACGCATCGTAGCTTCGCGCTATACTGTGGTCAAGTGGCCTAGCCACTCGACCGCGAACCGCGTCGCCTCCCCGAATCCCTCGATTCCGTCATGAAAATCACCGCCGCCCGCGTGATCGTCACCTGTCCCGGCCGCAATTTCGTCACGTTGAAGATCGAGACCGATGAAGGCCTCCACGGACTCGGCGACGCGACGCTGAACGGTCGCGAGCTCGCGGTCGCGTCGTACCTGACCGACTACGTCGTTCCCGCGCTGGTCGGGCGCGATCCGACGCGAATCGAAGACACCTGGCAATACTTCTATCGCGGCGCCTACTGGCGGCGCGGCCCGGTGACCATGTGCGCGATCGCAGCCGTCGACACCGCATTGTGGGACATCAAGGCGAAGGCGGCCGGGATGCCGCTCTACCAACTGCTCGGCGGCGCGAGCCGCACCGGCGTCATGGTGTACGGGCACGCGAACGGCCGCGACATCGCGGAAACGGTCGACGAAGTCGGCCGCTACATGGCGTTGGGCTACAAGGCCATCCGCGCTCAATCGGGCATTCCAGGGCTCGCCTCGACGTACGGCGTGGCGAAGGACAAGCTCTACTACGAGCCTGCCGACGCCGCGATCGCCACCGAAAACACGTGGTCGACGGCGAAATACCTCGACCACGTTCCGAAGCTCTTCGACGAGTTGCGCGCGCGCTACGGCTTCGAGCATCACCTGCTGCACGACATTCACCATCGCCTCACGCCCATCGAGGCGGCGCGCCTCGGCCGCATGCTCGAGCCGTATCGGCTGTTCTGGCTGGAGGATCCGACGCCTGCCGAGAATCAGGAATGCTTCCGGCTCATCCGCCAGCACACGGTGACGCCGATCGCCGTCGGCGAAGTCTTCAACACGATCTTCGACTGCCAGACGCTGATCACCGAACAGTTGATCGACTTCATCCGCACGACGGTCGTGCATGCGGGCGGCATTACGCATCTGCGCCGCATCGCGAGTCTCGCGGATCTCTACCAGGTGCGAACGGGTTGCCATGGCGCCACCGACATGTCGCCGGTGTGCATGGGTGCGGCGCTGCACTTCGACACGTGGGTGCCGAACTTCGGCGTGCAGGAATACATGCGGCACACGCCGGAAACCGACGAAGTCTTTCCACACGCCTATTGGTTCGAGGACGGCTACCTGCACGCGGGCGACATGCCGGGACACGGCGTCGACATCGACGAGACGCTGGCGGCGAACTATCCGTACGCGCCGAGCGCGCTGCCGGTCAATCGACTCGAGGACGGGTCGATGTGGAACTGGTAAGCGGATAAGGGATAGGGGATTCCTGTCCTCTCCTGCACCGTTCGCTAGTGTGCTGAGTCAGAAGTTCCGACGATAAAGGAGCGGATGAAATCGGCCCCCAGGCGAGGCGCGAAGCCGAAGCGTACCGCGTGGTACGGTGAGGCTGAGCAACGAAGCATGGGGGCCGATTTCACCGCGAACTATCAAGC